>WFXD01000045.1 GCA_015490795.1 Gammaproteobacteria bacterium | reverse complement strand
TTTGCAGCGCAAGTTGTTTTGTTGGCTGTCACCTGGCTGCGTGGACGGATATATGAAAAACGGCACAAAGGCGAAAGGCTGCAAATTGCGCTTGAGAAGGGTAACAGCGCATTGGCTATCCGTTACATGGGACACCTTCTGAGTGCTGCCTTTGGTGTTAAGGCCGCCTCTGGTCTGCTTGCCTATCAATCCTTTGGGTTGACAGGGTTGATCTTCAACTGGCTGTTTGTTGCGCTGGTGATCACCGCTGTTATCAGTGGGCTTGCGGCACTTGCCCGCCGTGCTGTATTACATAATATCAATGTGGTTGAAGAGGTGGATGAACAGCAGAATATCGGCGTGGCTTCTATTGAGGCCACACTGTTCATCGCCATAGGGTTGATTGTGAGTTCACTGCTTGGATAAAGCGGCCAGGCTGCCCTCCCGGCAGTTGCTGGGACATGATCTGCTGCTGATTGGCGGTATGCTGATCCTGGCGGGATGCGGCCTGATCTATCAATACCTGTTGGCTCATTATGCAGGACGCATCCTTGGCGCGGTAGAAAGCACCATCTATGCCATGATCGGCATCATGATCGTGGCGATGGGCATCGGTGCCTTTCTGGCGCGCTGGATAAAATGCCCCTTTACCGGCTTTGCCTGGCTTGAAGTCGGCATCGGCCTGCTGGGTGCCTGCTCTATTCTGTTGATGGCAGGGATGATCGCCTTCACCTACACCCTGCCTGAGTGGTTGCAGCAGATCTACGGGCTGCACCCCTCGGTCACCACAGATGGCGGTTTTATCACGCTGTTGCAAAACCTTGCCTTCTACACCCCCTTTGTTGCCGGATTTATATTGGGAACCATGATCGGCATGGAGATCCCACTGATCGCCCGGATTCGCGAGCATATCCATGGCAAGCACCTGGCAAACAACATCGGCACAATCTATGGCGCGGACTATATTGGCGCAGGTATTGGGGCGGCGATCTGGGTGGGGATCTGCCTCAACACCCCCATCATGGTGGCAGCAGTAGGGACTGCCGCAGTTAACCTGTTGATAGGGCTGGGGTTTCTCTGGCGTTATCAATCAGAGATTGCCCGGCCTGTCCGGTTGTGGGTGGCACATGCCGGGCTGGCTGTGGTATTGGTCATACTGGCCTTTAACGGCAGCGGATGGGTTTTGCAGATGAACTACACCCTGTTTAAAGACACCCCCATCTACAGCAAAGTGACCCCCTACCAGCACATAACCCTGACCCGCCGCCATGTGGGACAGGGGCTGCCGAGCCTGCTGAGCCTCTACATCAATGGGCGGCTACAGTTCTCCAGCAGTGATGAGAACATCTACCACAGCTACCTGACCTACCCGGCGCTGCTTGCATCTGCCCGGCATGACCATGTGCTGGTAATCGGTGGGGGCGATGGCATGGCAGTGCGTGATATTCTGCGCTGGAATCCCAAACAGGTTACACTGATTGACCTGGACGAGGCCATGATCAGCCTCTTTAAAGGGGATGACCCTGGCCTGCCTGCTGACATCAAACAGGCCCTGCTGGATCTTAATCAGAATGCCTTCAATGACCCAAGGGTCAACATCATTGTTGGTGATGCCTTTATCGAGGTGGAACGGCTAGTCACTGAGCGGCGCTATTTTGATACTATTATTATTGACCTGCCCGACCCCAGTCACCCCGACCTGAACAAGCTCTACTCTGACTTTTTCTATTCCCGGCTGAAGGAGCTGCTTTCAGGCGATGGCGCGATTGCAGTACAGTCAACATCCCCCTATCATGCAAAAAAAGCCTTTGTTTCCATTGGGAAAACCATGCAGGCCGCAGGCTATTTGACAGAGCAGTACCACACCAATGTACCAACCTTTGGAGAGTGGGGCTGGACAATTGGCACTATCCGGGGGTTGACCGCATCACAGCGGATTGCTCAGGTTGAAAAGCTGCCGGTAGCGGATGGATGGCTCTCAAAGGCGGCGCTGGAGGCAGCATTTATTTTTGCACCATCCTACTTTGAAGACACTGAAAACATTAAGATAAATCGCCTGGGAAGCCAGCAGGTCTATCGGTATCACTATCAAGCCTGGGCAAAACAGGATGGGGTTTTTTTCGCAAACAGGGAAAATTAGATTTGACGCATGTCATAATATGACATATCTTTTACGGCAACTGCCATAATATGGCGGCCAACACCACACGGGAGTATTGTATGACCATTACGCTTGAAGAGCTGGCATTTAGACTAAACGACCATACTACAGACGAAGGCACATCCTTTGATGCCTTGCTGCTGGAAAATGGCGTGCTAGAGGTTGTCTGTTCAAATAATGATGAGTTTCCAATCCATCTGGCGCTGACCGAGACACAACTACTGGCTGTCACTCCGCTGTTTAATGTGACAGAGGTGTTAGCCGGTGAGGTTGATAATCTCAACAAAATGTTACTGCAACTTGCTCCAGCTGTACCACTGAGTGCTTTTGGCCTGCAGGATGATACCTATATCCTGTTTGGCGCCATCGCCTTGGGTACACGCTTTGAAATCATTGTTCATGAATTGGAAGTTCAGGCAGAAAACACCATTGATGTTTTAGATGCCATCCAATCATTACTCGCATAATCAGAGGTTTTTTATGAGTATTTTAAAAGATATTTTTACCGCCATACGTGGTGGTGCCAGTGAAGCTGGTGAGGCGATTGTTGACGCCAATGCCATACGTATTCTTGAGCAGGAAATTCGTGATGCAGAGACAGCCATCACCAAAGCCAAACAGAGTTTGACCCGGCTGAAAAGCTCTGAAATCAAATTAAAACGTGAAATCAACAGCCTGAATGCAGACTATAATGACTACGAAGCCAAGGCAATTGATGCGCTGAATGCAGGCCAGGAAGCATTGGCCGAAGAGGTTGCTGAGCGCCTGGAAGAGATCGCTGCCGAGCGTGATGAAAAAATTGCTGAGCACAGAACGCTTGAGAGCGAAGTGAATGCGATTAACAAGCTGGTACGCTCACGCGAAAAGATCATCCAGAAAAACAAGCGCGATCTGGAAAAGGTAAAGACCATAAAAGAGGTTCAAAAGGCAACGACCAGCATCTCTGACAATGTTGCTGCTACCAGCTCCAGTCAGCATCGTGTATCCAAGGCATTGGATCGCGTTAAAGCCAAGCAACAAAACTGGCGTGACAATATGGAAGCTGGTGAATGGATAGAGAAGCAAGAGCAGGGTGACGATCTTGATGCGAGGCTAAGGCAGAGTGGCATTGGCGGCTCCGCAGGCTCCAAAAAAAGCGCTATTCTTGAGAAGCTCAAAGCAAAACAGAAAGCAGGTTAATTAAATTAAGGCGCCAAAAGGCGCCTTTGCCTTTTTCGGGTGTATTAGATGTTTAAAAAAATCTTTGGTGGCAATGATGCACCTCGCACATTGACTGACCCGGGTCAGTTACAAACAGGCGACATCATTGCCTTTAAACAGCGCCGCTCGCTGCCAGACGAGCTACAAGGCCAGCAGCTGGAAGTTACTAAAGTAGGTGGCTATCAATATTCTGAAACAGAGATCACCAAAGAGCTTACCCTGCGCAGTGAAGAGAACAAAACCTACTATCTTTCGATTGATGACAATGATGGTGATCCACTGCTCTGCTTCTCTGTCAAATTGCCGGAATCAATGTTGTTTACCCTGTTTGATGAAGATGAGTTTTCAGAGCTTTGGGGTGATGATTTTGTCACGCTGACAGTAAAAGAGAAGCCAAAAGAGTTAGCCAGCTGGCTTGCTGATAGCTATACCCAGCGCATGAAAGAGGGTGAGGCCTACTACTACAATCACGATTGTGGCGGAGTGGTGCCTGAAGATGATGAGGGTGAAGAGCTGCGTTATCACGAGTGCGTTGGAAATGTGAATGAGCGCCACCTCTCTGTTGAGATATGGGGTGATGGCGATACCGATGTCTCCCTGGTTGCGCTCTGTCCCGTTGATGTTATCGATGAGATGTGGCCAAGTGAGTAGTAATGCCAATAACCGATGGACCAAAGAGAAGCGCGCCCTCAAAAAATTGCAGATGCATTTCACCTTTCAGCAGGACATTCTGCGAAAGATTCGTCATGACGCTGCAGATGCATCCATAGTCCCCAGTGATATCGTCCGCAAAATCATTGGGCTGCCCTATGTAAAAGTACAACGCCCTCGCATTGGGCTGTCCTTTAACAAAGATGAGCTGACTCAATTGGCACAGCACTATAATCTGGATGTGGCAGATGAGGCCGCAATTAAACGCCAGGTCATAGAGGAGGTGAACCGGTTTTATAAAACCAGGGATGATTCTCCTTGATTGTTTCACGCTTGCTGAATAGACGCTGGAGGCAACGTCGTTACAGTAAATACACCCGCCATTACACGCCCGACTTCTCTGTACGACTGCTAAAACTGGCCGCCTTTCTATTTGTGCTTGTCCTTATTAATACGGCAGGCATGATGTTTTTTGAGGGGCAGTCATTGGGTGATGCATTGTGGATGGGTGTAACAACCATTACCACAGTGGGTTATGGTGATATAAGCCCAAGTACTGCGGGTGGGCGTTTAATTACGGTCATTTTTCTCTACGCATTGGGGATCTCTATTTTGGCTCATCTCTTTACAGAGTTTATTGAGCATAGATTGTGGGTCAGTGCAGAAAAAAAATATGGCAGATGGAGATGGAATATGAAAGATCATATCCTGATAATAAATACCCCGGCTATTGATTCAGATAATTACCTGCGCAAACTGCTGCAGCAGATCAGAATGACACCTGCACTGTCTGAATATCCAGTTCAAATATTGACGGATAAGTTTAATAAGGTACTGCCAAAAGAGATTGCCGCTCTGGGAGTTGTCCATTTCTCGGGCAACGCCGAAAACTCAGAAAACCTGTGTGCGGTAAATGCATCAGATGCAAAGTATATTATTGTCATTGCCAGTGATCGTGCTGATCCACAGGCTGACAGCCTTACCTTTGATGTGCTGGATCGCATTCGGGAGATCGGTTCCAATGCCATGGTCTTGGCAGAGGCGGTCAATGACGATAACAGAGAGCGCCTGCAAAGAGCCGGGGCAAATATTGTTGTGCGTCCCATCCGCGCCTACCCCGGGTTCCTGGTGCGTTCTTTGGTTGCGCCCGGAACCGAAGAGGTGCTGGAGGATTTCTTCACACATGATAATGCCCACATGCACCGTTTTGATGTTCACTTTCAAGATCAATGCTGGCAGGAGTTGATCTGCCGGTTTGTCACATCCGGGGCAGGAATACCGATGGCCTATGTGGTGGATGGTGAGGTGAGATGTAACCCGGAACCCACTGCAGTATGCAGTGGTGATGCCATCATAACCCTGCTCAATGATGGGCAGACAGTAACTGAACAGCAGGTCAAAGCGTGTCTAAATCAATAATACCGGATGCACTCTACCTGCTGATATTGATGTGGGTTGTTCAGGCTGCGCAGAGCTTGCTGGGGCTTGACTTTGGCAGCTACGGCATTATGCCGCGCACCGCAGAGGGGTTATGGCAGATCCTGCTTGCACCCTGGATACACCATGGGATTTGGCACCTGCTGGGCAATTCAGTGCCATTTCTGCTGCTGGGCTGGTTGATTCAAAGCAAAGGGCGGCTGCTGTTTTGGGAAGTGACACTGCTGCTGGTGATTGTGGGCGGGCTGGGAACCTGGGGCTTTGGTTCAACTGCCTATCATGCAGGGGCCAGTGGTGTCGTATTCGGTTATTGGGCCTACCTGCTTGCTGATGCCTACTACTCACGTTCGGCTAAAAATATCATATTGGCAACTATAACCCTCGGCCTTTATGGTGGCCTGATCATAGGCCTGGCAGATATCAGGCCGCATATCTCATGGATCGGACACGCCTCTGGCATGGTGGCAGGCATACTGGTTGCAAAACTTGCCAATGGGGTCAAGGCAAAATCCACTGAGCCCAGCTAAGAAATCTGCACAGACTGTGTAAATCTACTCTTTTGTGTTGAAATAGCAGCTGCTACCGAGCTGGTGGGTGCATATCATTTCAGACTTACAGCTAAGGAGAGAGATATGGCTATTTATGCATTTGATGGGACTATGAACGAAGATAAACAGGCTGATGATGAAGATACCAATGTCATAAAGTTTACAGAGGCCTACAAGCAGGCTTACAAAAAGGCACAAGGCCGTGGCCAGTGCTTTTATGTATCGGGCGTTGGAACGCGTTATTCGGTATTTGGGGCAATTGCTGGCGGCTTAGGCGGTGCAGGAGGACAAGCCAGGGTGGATGAGGCATTTGATGCACTGCAGGAAAATTTTGCTAAAGGTGATGAGGTGATAGATATCATTGGCTTTAGCCGAGGGGCAGCACTGGCTCTGGAGTTTGCCAATCAAATCAATGATCGGGGTGTGACAGGCAAGGCCTCCCCGGCAGTCCGTTTTATTGGTCTTTGGGACACAGTCGCCTCTTTTGGGCTTCCTGGAAATAACATCAACCTGAGTTTCAACCTGACGCTGCCAAGGAATGTCGAGCATTGCTATCATGCCCTCTCACTGGATGAGCGGCGGCTGACCTTTCCACTTACGCGTGTAGATGTCGATGCCCATTCCGATGACCTGACCGAATATGACCCGGTGTGCGAGGTTTGGTTTCGCGGCTTTCATTCGGATGTGGGTGGTGGAAATAAAAATGAGGCGCTATCCAGTATCCCCCTGGTCTGGATGTTTCACATGGCAAAGAAGTCTGGCATAGATATCCCCCAGGAATACATTGAGCAACATGCTGCAAAATGTGATGCCGGTGCAAAATGTAAAAAGCCAGGCATGGATTTGATTCCAAACAAAAAACGCACAATCTACCGCACAGACCTTGTTCATGAATCGGTATCCCGAAGGGAAAAAGTGGCTCCATTTTTTGAAGGCAATAACCCACCCAAAGGCTTGCGGATCATGGGCTATTCAGGAGAGCTCATTGAGAAAAGGTTTCAGTAATCTGTGACTGTTTCCCCGTTGACGCCTTTTTCTAAAACCAAGGATAAGCGTGGGCCATAATCCTGGAGCCTGTCGAGCTCAGGGTGAACTGGAAGCAGTTGCACAACGCTATCAAGCGCTTATTTTGGCCACTCGCTGTGATCATAAAAAAGCCCCGGATAGTTTTCAGTCAGTTGATATTGACAGCCTGGAATTGGTGCGCCCCCGCCGTGTTGGCATAGAAAGCATGGTACTCCATGCCATAGGGCAAGTTGGCCTGCGCGGTAAGCTGGCTGCAATAACGTAATGGCCTGGGTGAACGGATGGGCTACGATTTTGAATCCATGGGTCTTGACCGGCTCTATCAGGCATTCGACTAACTCTGGAGGCATAAAGAGGCTCTGGAACAATATCTGTATGGCCAAGAGCAATCACTCTTTGAGCCTTGAAGAGACCATTTGAGCCTTGAAGAGACCATCACCCTATTCGATCTGATCAACACCTCCCTTGAAGGTGAGGCCAAAGCACAACGTGGCCGATCAAAAGTTACCACTCCTTACCACTCCTTACCTACGTCCTGTAGGCAAAGAAAATGCCCACAGATCACCCTGGGGCTGTGCTGGTACTGGATGGCAGTGGATTCCCGCGCAGCGGTAAGCTATTCCCCGGCAATGTCAGTGAATCGAACATCGGCTGGCTCAAGGAGCAAGGCTATCGCTATCTGGTCGCAAGCCGCAAGCGTTCACCGCCAAAGAGATGCCAGGGCAAAGAGTCCATGCTCAACAAATCGTCACAGAAGAGGGGGAGGCAGCGCTTTATTATCACTCTCAAACCCACAAGCAGAAAGAATATGATGCGCTGGATACTCCTTCACAACCTGGCTCAGTTCAAAAAATATACACCTGATCTTGCGGTAGTGTAAATAATCAAATATGTAGTGCCACAAAAAGCGCCACACACATGGTAACTATATGTTTTTTATGGCATTGTTGACCATAAAACCGAAAGATGGATTAGTCCAATCATTCCCTTAAGTTTTTTAATTATATGACGCTACAGTAAGTGGAGGCGGTAAATACACATAAAATTGAGTATATCCGCTAAATATCAACCTTAGCCCCTCAGCGCCCAAACAGATACGGCAGCAGAAGGGCAAATAAGGAGAAATCAAGATGGCAATGGTAATCAATACCAACGTAATGTCCATGAATGCGCAACGCAATCTGGGCAAATCCAGTGGCGCACTGGCAACCTCCATGCAACGCCTCTCATCAGGCCTCCGCATTAACAGTGCGAAGGATGATGCGGCTGGCCTGGCAATCTCCAACCGTATGACCACTCAGGTTCGAGGCCTGACCCAGGCTATCCGAAATGCCAACGATGGCATCTCAATGTCACAGACGGCTGAAGGCGCCATGCAGGAGATCACCAACAACCTGCAGCGTATGCGCGAGCTTGCCGTACAGGCGGCAAACAGCAGCAACTCAGCCACTGATCGGGCCGCACTGAATAACGAGGTCACCCAACTGGTGGCTGAGGTCCAGCGCGCAGCTACCACCACCACCTTCAATGGCGTAAATGTGCTGGATGGTTCATTTACCAATCAGACACTACAGGTTGGCGCCCAGTCAGGCGAAACCATCGCCTTTTCTGTTGCCAACATGCAGACAACCGCCTTGGGTGTGGGATCCACTTCAGCCTATAGCGCAAGCCTCACTGGCACCGAGGTACAGGGTACTGCACTGGTTGATGGAGCCATGACAATCAATGGTTACAATGTCAGTGCAGCAGTGAATGACGGGGTCTCTTTGGATGGTACCCTGGCAGTAGCAACCACAGTCTCTGTAGATGGAGCAGCATCTGGTATTGCCGTAGCCAATGCCATTAATGCCATAAGCTCAGATACCAATGTGACGGCTACTGTGAACGCTACGACACTTGCCGGCACTGCTGTTGCTACCGGGTTTAGCGTAGCTATCGCTGCAGGTGATATAACGATCAATGGTGTGGATATTGGTGCTATTGCAATCGGCACATCTGCTGCGGATCGCGGAAGCGATGTGGCCGCAGCCATTAATGCAGTTTCTGATCAAACCGGTGTTACGGCTACTTTTAGTGCAACTACAGGTGCTGTGGCACTGACCGCAGCCGATGGCCGTAATATTACCATCGAAACATCAACCTCTACTGCAATTGCTGCATCTGTTAGCGGCCTCGGTTTTGCAAGTACTGCTACTGTAGCAGCTGCCGACACCACCCGTTCAACAGTTAATATCTCCAGCTCCAGTTCAGCCGGGATAACAATTGGTGGTTCCGCAGAGGCCAATGCAGGTTTTACTAGCGGCAACACAGCTGCAACCATAACCGTTGGTGCCGGTGTATCTTCCCTTGACATATCTACTGCTGCTGGAGCCAGTTCTGCACTGGATATCATTGATGCTGCGCTGGCCAGGGTAGATTCGGAGCGTGCTAATCTGGGTGCTATCCAGAATCGCCTTGAATCCACCATGTCCAACCTCTCCAGTATCACAGAGAATGTATCGGCAGCCCGCTCACGGGTTCTGGATGCAGACTTTGCAGCCGAAACAGCTGCCATGACTCGCGCCCAGATTCTGCAGCAGGCTGGTGTCTCCATGTTGGCTCAGGCCAATGCTGCGCCACAAAACGTCTTGTCACTACTGCAGTAATCCACTAAGGGATAGTCGGCTCGGGATTAAACCCTCGAGCCGGCTGCCCATAGGGATATAAAGATTAAGGGGTGATTATGGATATTCTAAACAAAGCAGGGTTTTATCCAGAATCAGCTAGCTTGCGCCCTTCCACTCCCTCCAAGCCTGAAAACGCTGCTCCTGTAATACGCGCCGGAAACAACCTGGATGCATCGCCTGCTCAAGAGCAGCCAACAGAAAGCAATAGCCGCATGGAGATGAGCAACGCTGTACGCAGCCTGAATGAGTCAGTGCAAAATATACAGCGTGGTATTGAGTTCAGTATTGATGAAGAGAGTGGCCGTTCTGTAGTCAAGGTAGTGGATCGCGAGACAGGTGAGGTGATACGGCAACTGCCTTCAGAGGATGCACTGGCTGTTTCACGGCAAATCAAAGAATTTGTTGAGTCACGTCAACATGCAGGAGTAGATTCAAATGGCCAGGCGGACGAGGCACTCGGATTTATTATGCGGGTACAGGCGTAACATTTTTGAGGTGGCCTGAGAATTGCTTGATAAATTCGAGCAAGGTCTGGCTGAACCGGATACCTCCCTGTTCAGCAAACAGCCAGGGCTACAAGTGTATGTACCGCCAGTATTGATTCCACGATTCAGGGCGGGTTGACGAAGAGACGCAAGATATGGCTAACATTAGTGCAGCCGGCATCGGCTCCGGACTGGATGTCACAACAATCATCAGCCAGTTGATGACGCTGGAACAGCGGCCATTAGTGGCACTGCAACAAAAGGAAGCGGGGTTTCATGCCGAGCTCAGCTCACTGGGGCAGCTGCGCAGTGCGGTCTCCTCCTACCAGTCGGCTGTCAGTGCGCTTACATCCCCCTCCTCACTGGAAACCTACACGGCAACATCTGCCGATACGGCAAAATTCACCGCTACAGCTGACAGCAATGCTGCAAAAGGCACCTATGACATTGAAGTAACCAACCTTGCTGTGGCGCAAAAGCTAGGCTCCAGCGCCTTTGCAGACTTAGACACCACCACAATAGGCAACGCCGGCGACAAAATGACACTCACCATTGGCACAGACTCATTTTCTGTGGAGATAGGGGATAAAACGCTATCCGATATTGCAGCAGCAATTAATGATGCAAGTGATAATATCGGGATTACAGCAAGCATACTGCAAGAAGATGCAAACAACTACCGCCTTGTTCTCTCAAGTAACGCATCAGGCACAGCCAATACAATAACACTGGCATTTGAAGACAGTGTCGCATCACCCATTGCCGACCCTTTGGGCATGACACAGATACAGGCAGCTGATGATGCCTCCTTTATCGTTGATGGCACCTATACAATAACCCGCAGCAGCAATACAGTTACAGATGCTATCCAGGGCGTCACCCTGAATCTGCTTGAGGTGAGCACCTCTGCCGCACAGCTCGATGTTGTACAAGACACCGGAAGCGTTACCACAGCAGTGAATGGTTTTGTAAACGCCTACAACACCTTGCAGAACACACTGGCTGGACTCGGCAATGGTGAACTTTCAGGAGACTCAACACTGCGTATGCTGCAAGGCCGCATACGATCCATTCTGAACAGTGCGCCAACAGGCCTGAGTGGAACTTACTCCAGCCTGTCTGAAATTGGTGTGGAGTTTCAAAAAGATGGCACACTCACGCTCGACAGTGCAGATCTGAGCAGCGCACTCAAAGATGACCGGACTGCTGTCATCGACCTCTTTGCCAATGATGATCAGGGCTATGCTTTTCGCCTGAATGCATTGATGGATGACACACTGGATAGCGATGGACTCATCAGTGCCAGAGAGAGTGGTATCAATGCCAGTATCAGCACGATCAAGGATGGGATTGAGCGCATGGAAACCCGGCTTGAAATTGTTGAAAGCCGCCTGCGCGCCCAGTTTTCAGCGCTGGATTTACTGGTTTCCAACATGCAAACTACAGGTAACTTTCTTACTCAGCAGCTTGATATATTGAGCAACATGCTTCCAAATAATCGCAATTAATAGAGAAAATCATGAATGCATTAAAAAAACGTGGTTTGAACCAATATGGGAAAATCTCAATTGGATCAGAGGTTGAATATGCCTCTCCCCACCGATTGATCCAGATGTTAATGGAGGGGGCACTAGAGAAAATTGCAACAGCCAAAGGTCTTATGGATCGAGGAGAGACCGCAAAAAAAGGGGAGCATATCTCCTGGGCTATATCAATTATCGGAGGGCTACAGAGCTCATTGAATATGGATGAAGGTGGAGAAATTGCGCAAAATCTGGATGACCTCTACACCTATATAGCCAGACGCCTGGCAGAGGCCAATATGAGCAACGATATTGCTATTTTGGATGAGGCAATAGATTTACTGCTGGAGATCAAAGGGGCTTGGGACATTATGCCAGAGAGCATAAAAAAAGCACCCTCCCAAGCTGATAACGCATCTGTAGCCATAGAGCTGTGAGATGCTAAAAGCAACTAAACCTGACTCATCTGTGAAGGGTGAGAGCAAATTAGAGCAGCTTTTGACCCAGACACAACGTATGCATGATCTTGCAATTAATGGGGAGTGGGAGAGAGTCAACGAATTAGAGTATGAGCGTAAAACCCTGGTGGACAGATACTTCTCTTCAGATGCTGCATTTGATAATCCGCAAATAGCGGCACATTATGTTCAGGAGATCATTGAACTAAACAAAAAAGTAATCACAATGGGGCTGGAAGCGCGAGATACGCTCAGTAATGCCTTGGGTGATTTCCAGCGCGGGCGTCAAGCTGCTCAGGCCTATCAAAAGGTTGGGCCTTAATGCATATTCAACTTCTTGCTTGCAATCACTGATTCAACCAACGTAACATTTACTACCATTATAGTTCAGTACAATATATAAAATTATAAAATCGAGTACTCATTCACTCAATGAATGGCTGTCCCTGGCCACCTTAACTATAACAGCCCCCAGAAAAAGCTCATCAACCCCATGCTCTCCAGAAACTTGAAAAACTATTTTAGGAGCTTTGGCTCTTGTGGTGTTATTTTTGCATACTAATTCAGTAAGTTCATTATGCAAATCACATTAAAGACAGACTGCGATAAGTTGTTGCCGGTTTTCCTTAATGTGTTTGCATCCAGTGGATACCCAGTTATGCAACAAAGTCAGTGTACTTAAAATTAATGCAAACATAAGACCTTATATCTACTATGACTGATCCTAATAACACCAGCAATAAAAGAATTCTCACTCCATTGCCGAGTAACTTCTCCAATGAGCTATTTAAGCAAAACATGGCATACCTGCATGATCAGCAGCCAGCACTATTTAATGCTGTTAAAAACTACAAATGCAAGGAGTATTGGCTATGTAGCAATCCGGATGGGAGTCCAAATATTGTTCATATGCCAAGCAAGACACCTGTCTATGCTGCATCCAGTATGGATGAAATAATGGCCCCAATCCAAAAGCAGTTGGATGATTTATTCTGTTACATTCATCTGCACAAGATCTTTTTTGGTGAAGGTGATGCATTTTGGAAAAAGAACAACCCAATTCAGATAAAGATGCTAGGCAGTCTCTATAATGCTGGTATTTTTCATGATATGAAGTTGAGCAGCGAATTGTTGACCCCACTGCATGGCTACAGTACAGATTATCTACCGCTAGTGAGGGTTTATGGAATTGGCTTGGGTTATCATCTGACTGAACTCATAAAGTGTAAAAAAATCAGCTATATGACAGTTTATGAACCGAATTTTGACCTGTTTTACATCTCACTCTACACGATACCATGGAATTTCATTTTCAAGTATTTTGAATTTAATAATAAAGGGCTAAATTTGGTATTGGATGCCACCCCAGAGGAGGCAATTGACAGCAACCAGTACTTTATTGAACAGCGGCTGACACCATTAACCAGTCTGTTTTATCGATTCAACCATTTTAATAGTCTGCCCGTCATGCAAGAGCTCATTGAAAAAGAGCCTCGTGCTGACAGTTCACACAGAGCAACTCTGGATGCGGGATGGTATGAAGACCAGCGAATCGGATTTTATTTTGCGGCAAAAAACATACAAAAAGGCAACAAGATTTATTCAGGAGAAAAAATAAAGCGGTACTTTCGAGCGTTCATTGTTGGCAGTGGCCCTTCGCTCAACGAGTCAATTGAATACATTAAATTACACCAGGATGAAGCCATCATCATATCTTGTGGCTCAGCCATTACACCATTAACAAGGGCAGGAATTGTACCTGATTACCAGGTTTTACAGGAGCGAACCTGGCATGTGCCAAAATATGAAGAGAAGCATGATCTAAATGTTCTCAAAGATATATCACTGCTTAAGCTAAATGTGGTCAGCACAAAGGTTGACCCATACTATAAAGAGACATTGGTTTTTCAGAAGTATAGGGATCCTGGCGCTGCTTTGTTAAGCCAATATCCGGTAACCTCTGAAGTCAATCCAACAGTTACCAATGCGGGCATGGCGTTCGCTGCTGAATTGGGAGTAAATGAAGTCTATCTTTTTGGTGTGGATTATGGTGCACCAAAAGACGCTGAACAAATGCATGCAAACAATACCCGCTATCAAGATGAAGGCATTGAAGATAGCGTTAAATCAAAAGGCACTTTTGACCTGAAGGGCAATCTGGGGGCAAATATTCGTACCACCTCCATATTGTCATGGTCTCTTGACGTAGCAGAAGTGCGAATCTCACGACACCCTAATATTAAATGGATCAATGTTGGTGAAGGCGCTCTAATTGCAGGCGCGACACCTATGGCCGTTGAAGATCTCCCGGATAGTTTCAATAAGAAGATACAAAAACATCGTTTGCGTGAAGAAATTAGCAAATGTTTTGATAATGATTATTCTCCAAGCGAGGTACTGGCGAAATTGAATAATCACTACTTAGGGCAAATTGAAGAATACTTTCAAGCTCTGCTTGATTTTACTGCGGCAACCCCTCAAAGCCGAGAGGAGATAGTAAGCATCTTATCACTCATGTATAAGGCCGCATCGGTTGGAGGAAGGCATATAGATTTTCTTCCTGCATTGCTTATTTCAGCAGGGATAAAACAGCTTATTTCAATTGTCTATATTCAAACCAGCCTCTACCCGGATGATGAGTCAGCAACCCATTTTTTTACCGCAGCAAAAAATGTTTTAATAGAACATATCAGTGACATCAGAGAGGATCTAGATAAAATATTGGGCTATATAGAAGCTGATGGAGAAACAGAGATAATAAATAAGTGGAAGTAAATTCAGCTAACGCTCAAAGCATGATCACTAGGAGCCTGCCGGGCTTAGGTGGATTGTAGCGAGGGGGTCGCAAATATTCCAGGTTTTGAGGCGCATAGTGGGCCTACGCAACGAAAAACCGGGAATATTCGAGCCGCTCTCCCACTTCCGCAGCCAGTTCACCCTAAGTCCGACAGGCTCCTAGCTAACCCCATGTTCCTGAGATTCAATTAATTAAGCCAGATACTGCTTATCCAGCCATAGTTCCACGCTCTTGATATATTTAGCATAATATTTTTTTTGTTGAATTGATACATTACGGAATTTTATTCTGTGTCCCGCTATATCATCTTTTATGCTAGTCAGGATAGCTTCCAGAGAACCTCCTACATTTCCCTTATTTACTGGAATACAGTAGTCAGATAATCCAAGCTCCTTATATAGCTGTTGAATTTGTATGTAGCTATTTAGGCCAATAGTAGGAGTGCCTAAACCTATAGAGCATAAATTTGCGTGGAATCTCATAGCAAAAGTTATTTTTGCATTTTTGTAGATGGAAAATATTTTCATCTCAGAGCCTTTTCCATGGAGCAATGGAGCAACAATAATTTTTGTACGAATTATCTCATCAGGAATTTGTTCTAATAAATCATTTATACATCTTAGATCTTTATAAATATGTGGAACCAAAACGACTTCACCGACAAGTCCTTTATGCAGCGCCTTTAGTAATATACCTGCAATTTGCTTTATAAATTTAGAGTATGATATTTCGCCTGTATTGTTAGGAAAACGTGCTTCTAACATATCTCCCGCCAGATTTACCGCTAGATACTCTTTTTCGATTTTTAAAAAATCATCATTACAGGCAACAAGGATCCCTGCATCTGGCGTCCAATGTATTTTGTCTAGGTATTTTTCTCCTATATACTCACAAATAGCGGCTAATGCCCCATCGTTTCTAACTGAAAGCATGTTTTTAGAGTCAGCAAGGGTTAAATCCAAGAAGCGTCTGAATTTTTTGCACGCCTCTTGTGAGGCACCCTGGCCTGGATCAACACCAAGCGCATTAAAAAGCACAGGAATTTTGATCTTCAAAAAGAGCTCTGGCTCTATCATTATAGATGTGCCAGTAGGAGAGCGATCTACCCAAAGCTCAAAATAGTTGCCACCCCCTATAACTAAAAGGTCAAAACCGTTAGCAAAGGCCACAAAGGAATGGTCAAAAAAGCGTTTCTTCCAATAGAACTCTCTTATTTCTAGCTGCGTATATTCAAATATATAATTTTTGATACTTCCCATTGCAGCGTAAAAGCCATCATGATTTGCATTATCACCGACATTCCCATCAAAACTTGCCAAATGCAATACACTAAGTTTTTTCACCGCACGCCTTTCTAAACTTTAAAAACTTTGATAAATCCTGAGCAGTGTCAATATCAATACTTTTATCAACAGACATGACGAAAGGGACGCAATTATCTGTCAACAAGACATTACGTTTTTTAAACTCTGATATATTAACTATATAAATAGCTCCATTAGGCATATATGCTTTTGGTAAATCTTGTCTGCGTTTAAAGCAAGATCCATCATTAATTATACTAACCAGTGATCCATTTTTATGTATTTTAAGCGCATAGAATGGAGAGCACTCTGGCTCATAAACACTAATGAGTGATGATGCTTTTTTATTAAGCAACACCTGCACTGCATGGTCGATATCTAGAGCATCTCTAGCAGGAGAGGTAGGTTGCAGCAAAACAAGATAGTCATATTTTTTACCTGCCGCCTCAAGTAAATCAATAGCATGGAGCAATACTGGCTCGGTAGCAGTTGCATCCAACGCAAGCTCATGAGGCCTTTGTATGGTTTCTGCACCATACCCCTCTGCTATTTTTAGTATTTCTATGCTATCAGAAGTAACTATAACTCTATTAATAAACGTTGAATTTAATGCCGCCTCTATAGTCCAGGCAATGAGTGGTTTTCCGGAAGCATTGATAATATTTTTATTTGGCAGTCCCTTAGAACCACCCCTTGCTGGGATGATGGCCAAGAAAACAGGGTCAGTCATCTGTTCCATCTTTTGCTACAGTGTGCCTCAATAGCCATTTTCCTTCCTCACTCAGCTTCCAAATATGCGGGGATCTATGTTTATTAATAACTTTCCAGAAATCCTCTTCAGTTGTATCTATGTAGTCAAGAAATTCATGAAAATATTTTGATGGAAATTCTGAATCATATTTGCTTACAAGATGCACCGCCTCCTCCCGTGTTATTTTATCATTTCTAACCTCTTGCGCAGCATCATATGTTGCTCTGCCAATACCAAACTTAATAAGAGTTGTGTAATAATGAAAAGGATCAATTTTATCATCTATGCTGCTGTATTTTGAGTATGTACCTTCTGTTCTTTCAGTATTTGCTTCAAAGCCTGTATTTTCAGAAGCATAATAGTAGCACTCCTGCGGATCCCATTTTAAATAGTAACCAAGATAATGAACCTCTATTTTTGCTTTGATCAGATTATTCTTTGAAGGTGCAATATATGGAGCAAAATCAGCAAGACTGAAGCCATACTGATTAATATATTCATCTATAGTAACCCCTCCAAACCTGTACCCACCTAGCGTTGCCGAGCTATAAAAATCCATCTTCATAATCGGATTTAGATTCTCTTTTATCGCATTGCCATACTCTGCTTGGTTTTCCCCATACATAACAAGCTTCACACCAAACCTTTTTGCCATCATTGGCCCTATGATGCGTTGGCCGATAATAAATGGCTGAAAAGGATGCAGTAAATTATGAAAAGCAAACTTTGTCATCAATTTATGCAATTGGCCATTTGGTGTATACAGTATATTGTCTAAGCCTCCTACATGCATCCACTTTTGAAAGTTTTTGAATCCAATATCTGTATAGAGATGAGGAGCCCATGTTACTGTAATCGGGTTCATGCCATACTTGTATTTTAAGATATGTGAGGTATATGCACTGTCCTTGCCACCACTGCCAGGGACAATAACATCATAGCTTCCATCATTTTTTCTGAACTTAGAAAGCAGCCTTTTCAGTTTATCTTCGCGGTCATTCCAGTCTATATTTAGTTCCTTCTCTGCATGGTATCTACACGCAGAGCAGATTCCATAATCATCAAAATCAATAGTCTCTTTTTTGTCATCATGGTTTGCTTTAAATTCAACTGTGGAACTTGGGCGCTGATTGGAAATAACACATTTCTTGCAGAATAAAACCTCTTCTGGCAGCCCATATAGCGGCTTTTCTTTTTTCATAACAATAATCTCATGCTATGGATATTAAATTTTTTAGCACAAGCAATCCTTACGTTGCACTTTTTTCCGGATGAAAT
>WFXD01000044.1 GCA_015490795.1 Gammaproteobacteria bacterium | reverse complement strand
CCGCTCAATCCAGTCAGCTCTACGGCACCAACCTGCGCCACCTTCTGACCGATATGACACCTGAAAAGGATGGCAATATCGTCGTCGACTTTGATGATGTGGTTGTGCGTGGCGCTACGGTAGTCAAAGAGGGTGAGATCACCTGGCCTGCGCCGCCTATCGAGGTCTCAGCGGCACCGGCAAAGCCAGCTATGGCGACTGCCGCACCACCGGTTGAGAAAGTGGAAGAGAAAAAGAGCCCCATGGGTGGTTTTATCGGCCTTGGTATCGGCGGCATTCTGCTGGCGATGCTGGGGCAGGTCGCGCCACCCGATTTTCTGGCCCACTTTACGGTATTCGTGCTCTCCTGCTTCATCGGCTACATGGTGATCTGGAATGTGACGCCGGCACTACACACCCCACTGATGAGTGTGACCAACGCCATCAGCGGCATCATCGTGGTGGGCGCGTTGCTGCAGGTGTCGAGCTCAAGCGGGTTGGTGGTCTTTTTGGCATTTATTGCCGTCTTGATCGCTACCATTAATATTGCAGGCGGTTTTGCCGTCACTCAGCGCATGCTGAAGATGTTTCAAAAATAAGAGGATGTAGAGATGAGTCCAGGTTTACAAACAATTTTCTATATCGTCGCTTCGGTGCTGTTTATCCTCGCCCTTGGTGGGTTGAGCAATCAGGAGACGGCGCGTCGCGGAAACGTCTACGGCATGGTCGGCATGGGCTTGGCGCTGGTTGCTACCATTCTGGGGCAGCAGGTGCATGGTGCAGGATACGCCTGGCTGATTATCGCTATGGTGATCGGTGCCAGCATTGGGCTGTTTCTGGCCAAAAGGGTGCAGATGACCGAGATGCCGGAGCTGGTCGCTATTCTCCACAGTTTTGTGGGTATGGCTGCCGTGCTGGTCGGTTTTGCAGGCTATTTTGGCACCTCACCTGATTCCGGGCATGCCCTGGAGGGTACGGCCAGAACCATCCATGAGATTGAGATCTACATCGGCGTGCTGATCGGCGCTGTCACCTTCACCGGCTCTGTGGTTGCCTTTGGCAAGCTCAAGGGGATTATCACCAGCAAGCCGCTCACGCTGCCCGGCCGTCACTGGATGAACCTCGGACTGGGCGTCCTCTGCATCATCCTCGGTGGCGTCTTTGTCGGTGGTGAGCACAGCAGCGGGGCTGTGACCGCACTGATTGTCATGACCATTATCGCCTTCATCTTTGGTATACACATGGTGATGGCCATCGGTGGTGCAGACATGCCGGTTGTGGTCTCCATGCTCAACAGCTACTCTGGTTGGGCCGCAGCGGCTACCGGCTTCATGCTCAGCAATGATCTGCTGATCGTTACCGGCGCACTGGTAGGCTCCAGTGGCGCCATTCTCTCCTACATTATGTGCCGTGCGATGAACCGCAAGTTCCTCTCTGTCATCGCGGGCGGGTTTGGCTCAGATGGTGGCGTAGCTGCCCCCGCTGCTGATGGTGAGGTTCAGGAGTACGCCCCTGAGACCTCAGCAGATGAGACTGCGGAGATGCTCCTCAACGCTAAAGAGGTGGTTATCGTGCCGGGTTATGGCATGGCGGTGGCGCAAGCACAGCACACCATTAACGACATCACCCGCAAGCTGCGCGCCAAGGATATCAATGTCCGTTTTGCTATCCACCCGGTGGCGGGGCGTATGCCGGGGCATATGAATGTGCTGCTGGCCGAAGCCAAGGTGCCCTATGATATTGTCATGGAGATGGATGAGATCAATGATGATCTGCCAGAGGTTGATGTCGTGCTGGTCATCGGTGCCAATGACATCGTCAACCCAAGCGCTCAGGAAGATCCGGCCAGCCCCATTGCAGGCATGCCCGTGCTTGAGGTCTGGAAGTCAGGCACTGTGGTTGTAATGAAGCGTGGCCGGGGTGTGGGTTATGCCGGCGTGGATAACCCACTCTTCTTCAAGGACAATACTCGTATGCTGTACGGTGATGCAAAAGCCAGTGTGGACGCTATTCTGTCCGACATCAGCTAAGCAATTCACCTTTGGCTGTAAACAAAAAGCCCTCCCCGTTATCGGGGAGGGCTTTTTTTATCCTAGAAAAATCAGTTGAGCCGTAGCGAGAGCGGCTAAGGCGAAATCTAAATGGCGGCCTCATAGGCAGCTATCAAAGATATTTCAGACAACTACCTCTCCCCCTTGCCTTGTTTGAGCATATCCGCCAGGTTGGCAAAGGGGTTGGATGTGGTGACCTTCTGCTCTGTTTTTGCCGAGCCACCATAACCACGCAGGTGATCCACATAGCGCTGATGTTCGTTATCGTGACAGTAGAGGCATAGATTCTCCCAGTTGCTGCCGTCAGGGGGATTGTTGTCATGATTGTGGTCTTTGTGATGCACTGTTAATTCATGGAGATTCTCTCGGGTAAACTCCCGTCCACAACGTCCACATATCCAGGGGTGGAGCCGCAGGGATTGCTCCCGGTACGTCAGGGAGCGCTCCTCTGCTGCACGCCGGGCATCGATGACAATTTGATCCAGTTTTGACGTATCCTTTGACATGCTCAGCCCACTTTTATTCTATGTTAGCTTCAACAGCTCCCGAACAGCATTGTCTGCACCCTCTGCAATCTGGCTGATTGAAGCATCCAGCATGTAGCAGGGTGAGGTGACCAGTTTCATCTGTTCATCAATAACAACCTCAGCATGGGTGGTCTCCTGATGGGCACTGCCCATTGCCTCAATGGCGCCGATGGTGCCGGCATCGCTGCCAATCGTCACCCTGGCACCCTTCAGGATCTTTGCCAGTACCGCCGGGGCGATACAGAGCGCAGCAATGGGCTTGCCTGCTTCAGCCATTGCAGTGACGGCATTGGATAGCTCTGGGTTGACTGTGCATTCAGCACCATCAAAGGCGAGGGTTGAGAGGTTTTTGGCCGCCCCAAAACCGCCTGGGAGAAGCAGTGCATCAAATGCTGCTGCATCAAATTCACTCAGCGGCTTGATATCTCCCCGTGCAATGCGCGCTGCCTCGATCAGCACATTTCTTGATTCGGGCATCTCATCGCCAGTGATGTGGTTGATGACATGGTGTTGCGCTATATCTGGCGCAAAGCATTGATAGTCTGCACCCTGGCGATCCAGCGCCAGCAGCGCCAGGACCGATTCATGGATTTCAGCACCATCGTAGACGCCGCAACCCGATAAAATGACCGCTACTTTTTTGTTTGCCATCATATTCTCCTCAGTTATTGCCTGCCCCATAGCAGATCCTGCAGGCCTGTGGTTCTGGATAGTTTTTGCTGCACTGCGGCCAATAATATGCCATCCACTGCAAAAAGCTCAAACCGGCTTTTAGCGCGTGTAATCCCTGTATAGAGTAGTTCACGGCTGAGCAGTGGGCTGCCCTCTTCAGGCAGAACCAACAGTACCTGCCCAAATTCCGAGCCCTGGCTTTTGTGTACGGTCATGGTGTACACCGTCTCATGCCGCGGCAGTGAGGCGGGTGCCAGCCTGCGGACAGCATGGTCACTGCCTTGAAAACAGGCGCGCAGACGCCCGCCGCACTCCGGGTCGGGCAGCAGCAGGCCAATATCACCGTTGTAGAGGCGCAGGCCATGATCATTGCAGGTTATCATGATCGGGCGTCCGGCATAGTAGTCACTGCCAGCATCTATCAGATTGCGTGCCGCGAGCGCCTGCTCAATCCTTTGATTCAGCAGGGTGACGCCATTTGGCCCGCCTCGAATGGCACAGAGCACCCGAAAGCTGTTGAATGCGGCAAAGATGCTGTCGATATCCGCCCCTGCCTTTATACGTGTAAGGTAGCTTTTGTAGCTGTCAGCTGCCTCTTCAGCAATGGTGTCATGAGATGCATGCAGATGGATATCCGGCAGATGCTTGTTATTTAACAGCGAAAGCGCCGCTTTGCCATCCCCCTGGTTGACCGCTTTCGCCAGCCGGCCGATGCCGCTCTCATCTGAAAAGCGATAGCTCTGGTGTAATAGTAGAATAGAGTCTGCAATCGCTGGGGGTGAACCGCTCCGGGATGGCAAATCCTCTCCCAGCAATCTGATTAATTTGTCACGAAAAGCATCTGAAAACAGCTGCTCTTTTCCACAGATGTCTGCCAATACAGCCCCTGCCTCAACCGATGAGAGCTGATCCTTATCACCCAGCATGATAAGACGCGCCTTCTCAGGCAGCGCCCATATCAGCTTGGTCATCAAGGCAATATCCACCATTGAGGCCTCATCCAGTATCAGCACATCAATGGGCAACGGATTCTGTTGATCGTGCCGAAAGTAGACAGAATCCATACGGGCACCCAGCAGCCGGTGCAGTGTTGTGGCCTCTTCCGGTATGGCATCACGGA
Organism: Gammaproteobacteria bacterium; assembly: GCA_015490795.1. Taxonomy (GTDB): domain Bacteria; phylum Pseudomonadota; class Gammaproteobacteria; order Chromatiales; family Chromatiaceae; genus WFXD01. Next base: position 11,026 of record WFXD01000044.1, on the reverse strand, counting down.
TAGACTCATCCACAGGCAGCCCCTGTTTTGCCTGATGGATCGCCTCCTGCATGCGTGCAGCCGCCTTACCTGTTGGTGCGGCCAGTGCTATCTTTAAATCCAGTCCATTGGGTTGCAGGCGCAGCAGTGCAAGAATGCGAATCACCGTGCTGGTTTTGCCGGTTCCCGGGCCTCCTGAGATGACACAGAATTGATTCAATACAGCCGCTGCCGCAGCCACCTTTTGCCAGTCTGGTTTTGCAGATGACGCAGGGAATAGCGTATGCAGATCTTTTTGTAGTTGATCCTCGTCGACAGCCAAGGCAGCTGCACCTGCGCGCCGGTTTAGCGCCTGCGCAAGATCCTGTTCATATTTCCAGTACCGATAGAGATAGAGCCTGCCGGCCTCATCCAGAATCAACGGACAGTAGTCTGCCGGGCTGCCCACGACAGAGAGTCCCTGTAGTGCCGCTATCCAGCTTTTAAAATCGGGTAATGTAACAGATCCAGCAGCATCACCAAGGTAGATATTTCTGCCTGCTTCACGAGTCAGGTCAAGACAGGCATGGCCATTGGCAGTGGCATGACTTGCCAATGCCGCAGCCCATGTAAGTTCATCCGATTCATTGGCGGCCAGGCGGCAGATCAGCTGTGCAAAGCTCATATCCAATGGGGTCAGTTGCCCCTGTTTTTTTAGTGCCTGAAGTGGTTTCATGGTGCAATCAAATAGTGATCCATCGCCTCAATCAACTGCCTTGATGGCTTGTCCCAGTAGACACCGCACGCTGGCCCTGTAGCTGGATGCATGCCCCGCACAAAAAGATAGAATACGCCGCCAAAGTGCTGTTCATAACTATAGTCAGGAAGGCGCAGGCTCAGGTAACGATGCAGTGCCAGTGTGTAAAAGAGATATTGCAGATAGTAGGCCTGCTGCGCCATCACTCGTGTTAAAGAGTCGCTGGAGTAGCTGCTCGGCTCATCACCCAGCCAGTTGGATTTATAGTCTGCCAGATAGAAACAGCCGTCGGCTTCAAAAATCAGGTCAATAAATCCTTTCATAAAGCCACTGACATCTGCAAAGTTGATGCCTTTAATGGCTTGGCGCATCTCTTCTGTTGCTGCAAATTCATGCTCCAGCAGAAGATTGCGCAGGCCTTCTGCATGGATGGGTGATAGAGGAAAGTGAAACTCCAGCTCAACCAGCCGCCGGTTTGCAGTGACTGTATTAAGAGACAGTGTTGTTTTATCCAGTGGTGTGGCCAAAACCGATTCAACCATGTCAGCAACAACGGCCTTCCAATCAGCCTCAAATCCATTCAGCAGCAGTGTCTCTTCAACCAGCTGTTCAAGTTTTTTTCGTTCATGACTGGCAAAATCGAGCTGCTCAAAGATGGTGTGGATACAGCGGCCGGCACGCGCCCCTCGGGGGAAACCAAAGATGCTCTTTTTAGTGGGCTGATCTGTTGGTATTGGTTGCTGCATATCATAATCAGGCTGATCGGCCGCATGGCCGGAGGTCAATGCAGTGAAGCTGGTTACACGCAAGCGTGTATCAAATCGCCGGGTAAACGGTTTGACTGAACCGCTCTCGTTCTGATGATTGCGGGCTGCTATAACCACCCCTTCATCGTCAGGGATTGGGCCAACCCAAATGCCACCTGCTGCCTTTTTTACAAGCTCGTCAAGTGGAGGTTGGCCATGCTTATCAGGGGCTAGCAGCCATGCCAGTGCCGATTTTTCTGCACCCGCAATGGCTCCCCAGGTGATATAGCAGCGGTGCTTCGCACGGGTCAGCGCCACATAGAGCAGGCGCAGGTTTTCTGCCCGCTCTTCTTGAATGGCAAAGGCTCTGTCGGCATCCATACGCGCTGACCCCAGCTCCAGCACAGGCTTGTTGTCTGCGTGCTCATCGTGAAAACAGTAGGGGGTTCCCTGCTTCTCTGCATGGATCTGCTCTGCCCATAAAAAGGGACAAAAGACGATGGGATATTCCAGGCCTTTGCTTTTGTGGATGGTGATGATCTGTACCAGCTCTTCATCGCTTTCCAGGCGTAGCTCCTGCTCTTCGCTGGTCGGATCACTGCTCTGGGATTGCCGTGAGAACCACTTGATCAACCCCTCCATTCCCGGACGGCTTGCGCTGTCATATTGATGCAGCAGTTCGCCCAGATGTTGCAGGTTGGTATAGCAGCGCTCTCCATCCGCTCTGCCCAGCAGTCGCTTTGCCACCTCTTCCTGCGACAGGAGTTGGCGAAACATTCGGATAAAGCCCTTTTCCTGCCAGTGTTGGTGGTAGCTGCGAAACAGCTCCAACCGTAGCTCAAGCGCCTGCTCATCTCTTTTCAGATGTTCAATATCATTGCCCTCCAGCCCCAGCATGCGGGTTGCCAGGGCGGCCATGATGCGTGTCTGCCTTGCTGGCTCTGCAATGGCGCTCAATATGCGCAGCAGCTCTGTTGCCTCATCGGTGTGAAAGATGTTTTCGCGTGACTGCTGGACACTGTAGATGCCCTGTTCACGCAGCTGCCGGGCAATCACCTTTCCCTGCCGGTGTGAACGCACCAATACGGCAATATCGCCGCCATTTAGTGCTCGATTGCCGATCTGAACCTGGCCCTTTTGCCCCTGTTGCAGCAGCCGGGCAATCTCTGCCGCTGTGGCAGCTGTTGCCAAATATTCGGCCTGCTGCCTTGGCATCGGCTTCTCTTTATCGGGCATCAGCCAGATCCTGAATGGTGCTTCGATATCCTCATCATCCCGAAGCTCATCCCGTTGTTTTGTTGCTGCATCAACCTTATAAAACGGAATCCAGTCATATAAAAAGCTGGCATCCGATTGCATGAACAGCGCATTAACCGCCTCAACCAGTTTGGGATCGGAGCGCCAGTTGGTTTTCAGGGTGTAGTGGCGTTTGGCATCCTCCCGCGCACTGTGATAGGCGAAGATGTCGGCACCACGAAAGCTGTAGATGGCCTGCTTTGGGTCGCCCACCAGAAAGAGTGGCAGTTCACTGTTGCGGGTAATCATTGAGAATATCTGGTATTGAATGGGGTCGGTGTCCTGGAACTCGTCAATCAATATGGCAGAGTATTGCTGCTGTATGGCCTCAATCAGTGCGGCACCGTGCTCGCCCGATAGCGCCTTGTGCAGATCCAGCAGCAGGTCGTCAAAGGATTGGATGCCTGCCCTGGCCTTGCGTGCCGGCAGCTCCCGGTTACAGTAATCCAATAGACGCTTTTGCAGCGCAACCAGCGCCTGGGTATAACGGGAGTCCATGCCGCTCCATGTTTTAGCCAGCACCTCGCAGGCGTCAAAGAAGCGGTGCTCAGGCGGGGTCTTGTCTTTTTTGACCGAGGCGGTCAGCTCACGGGTTGTAAATTTGATGAATTTGTCGAAGGGGGCAGAGGGTGGCAGGCCAAGATAATCATCCATCTGCTGGAACCAGCTTTCCAGTGATCTCTTGCGATACTTGTTGCCATTCAAGCAGGTGTCAGATCGCAATAGGTTCTGAATATCATCTCTGGCATCTGTCCAAATGCTGCGCACCTGTTCAAAGGCCTGGAAAAAGGTGGTCTCCTGCTGGGCCAGATCAGTTGGGAAATCTCTGCCGCGCACCTCTAAACAGGGTCGGCCAATGCCTTTTTGCACATTCGAGCGCAAACGCTCAGGCACAATTTTTTTTGCCAGCAAAAAGTCTACCAGGCCTGATGGCAGATCCTGCACCTGGCAGCGCCAGAAATCAGCTGTAATCTCCTGTAACAGCTCGCTCTGTTCGGAGACCAGCTCAGTCTCAAACGGCATGCCGCTCTCAAAGGCATATTCTGACAAAACCCGCTGATAAAAGCCGTGAATGGTGAATATTGCCGCCTGATCAAAGCCCAGAACAGCCAGCCGCAGGCGGCGCTGTGACTGTGCATGGTCTTCACTTTGATCCAGCAGGCCCTGGTAAAACGGGTTGCTGCTCTCTCCCTGTTCAAAGGCCTGCAATGCTTCAACCAGCTGGCTGCGAATGCGCTCGCGCAACTCGGCAGTCGCTGCATTGGTAAAGGTTACGACCAGGAGCTTGTCTACCTTGCAGCCCATCTCAAGTACCAGCCGGAGATAGAGCCCGGTGATGGTAAAGGTCTTGCCTGTGCCGGCACTGGCTTCAATCAGGTTAAGGCCATGCAATTCGGTGGATAGAAGATTCAGTTCCTTCATTTTTTAGATGCAGCTAACAGTCGCCCAGAGTGGCACCACGGCAAGAGGTTTTTACTAACTTATCACAATTGACAAAAAAAGCCCCTGAGCGGGGCTGTTGGGTCGAGTCTGCTTACGCTTTAATTCAAATATGGATGGCCCGGCCATCCACCGCCATTGCGGCCTCTTTTAGTGCCTCTCCCATGCTGGGGTGGGCATGGCAGGTGCGGGCAATATCTTCAGCCGAGGCGCCAACCTCTATCGCCATAACCGCTTCAGCGATCAGGTCACCGGCATTAGGCCCAACGATATGCACCCCCAGCACCCGGTCGCTTGTTGCGTCAGCCAGTATCTTTACAAATCCCTCTGTCTCTCCATTGCAGCGCGCCCGCGCATTGGCGCTAAAAGGAAACTTGCCTGCATTATAAGCGACACCATCCTGCTTAAGGCCATCTTCGGTACGGCCAACACTGGCCACTTCGGGTGAGGTGTAGACGATACCGGGAATGGCGGCGTAGTTCACATGGCCAGGTTTGCCGGCCAAGTGCTCAGCCAGCGCAACACCCTCCTCTTCCGCTTTGTGTGCAAGCATGGCGCCACCAATCACATCGCCCACTGCATAGATGCCGTTGATGTTGGTTTTAAAGTGTTCATCAACATCAATAAAGCCATGTTTGTCCAGCGCCACACCAACCTGCTGCAACCCCAGCCCGGAGGTGTAGGGCCGGCGGCCAACTGCCACCAGTACAATATCTGCCAGCAAGGTTTCAACGGCCCCCGTTTCAACGGACTCCAGGGTAAGCTGGACGCCATCTGCATTGGCAACTGCGGCGGTAACCTTGGTGGAGAGTTTCAGTTTCATCCCTTGCTTTTTCATGCTGCGCTGCATCTGTTTGCGAATATCCTGATCCATGCCCGGCAGCAGGGTATCCAGAAATTCGACAACCGTGACATCCGCACCCAGGCGTCGCCATACAGAGCCCAGCTCCAGGCCAATAACGCCGCCACCAATGACTGCCAGGCTGGTGGGGACTCTGTCCAGGCTCAGTGCGCCTGTGCTGGAGACGATGCGTTGCTCGTCAATCTCAAGCCCCGGCAGTGTGGCGACATCAGAGCCTGTAGCAATCAGCACATTGGAGCCGGTGAGTAGCTGCTCATCTCCCTCCAGCAGTGTGACCATCACCTGGTCAGGGGCAATCAGTTCCCCCGCTCCCTTGAAATAGGCCACGCCGTTTTTGTTGAAGAGGAATTCGATCCCTTTGGTCAGGTCCATTACCACCTTATCTTTGCGCGCCATCATGGCGGCTGTATCCATATCCAGTGAGCCTGTCTGGATGCCGTGTTTGGCAAACTCTTCGGCTGCATGCTCATAGTGGTGGGAGGACTGCAACAGCGCCTTGGAGGGGATGCAGCCTACGTTCAGGCAGGTGCCACCCGGTACGCCGCGCTTATCTATGCAGGCAACCCGCAGCCCCAGTTGGGCGGCCCGAATGGCTGCTACATACCCCCCCGGCCCGCCGCCGATTACGATCAGGTCAAATCTGTTTTCACTCATTGTGTTATTCCCTAAATTTGGATGGCCCGCAGGGTGGTATGGCGCTCTTTAGATTTCCAGCAGCATGCGTTGTGGATCTTCAATGCACTCTTTTATGCGCACCAGAAACCCCACCGCTTCACGCCCATCGACAATGCGGTGGTCATAGGAGAGCGCCAGATACATCATAGGGCGCGCCTGAATGCTGCTATCTGGCATCACCATTGCGCGCTGGGTGATGTTGTGCATGCCGAGGATACCAGATTGCGGGCTGTTGAGGATGGGGGTCGACATCATGGAGCCATAGATGCCGCCATTGGTGATGGTAAAGGTGCCGCCCTGCAGCTCATCCAGAGTGAGCTGCCCCGTTTTGGCTCTGCCTGCCAGCTCACGGATCTTGCCCTCTATCTCTGCAAAATTGAGCTCTTCCACCCCGCGTATGACAGGCACTACCAGCCCCTGGCCGGAACCCACCGCCACGCCGATGTCATAGTGATTTTTATAGACGATCTCATCTCCGTCAATCTGGGCATTGATTGCCGGAAATTCCCGCAGGGCAATCACGCAGGCCTTGGCAAAGAGCGACATGAAACCAATGCGTACACCGTACTTTTTCTCGAATGGCTCTTTATAGCAGCTGCGCATCTCCATGCAGGCGGTCATATCCACTTCGTTAAAGGTGGTTAGCATGGCGGCTGTATTTTGAGCCTCTTTCAGGCGCTCGGCCATGCGTTTGCGCAGGCGTGTCATGCGCACGCGCTCTTCACGGGGATGTGCGGTGACAGCGGGTTTTGCTGGTGCTGATACAGGGGCAGCCGCTGCTGCACGTACTGGCGTTGGTTCTGCCTTGGTGGATTCAAGGTAGGCCAGCACATCACCCTTGGTCAGCCGCCCATCTTTGCCTGCTGCCGGAATAGCTGCCGGGTCCAGCTTGTGCTCCTCCACCAGTCGGCGCACGGCGGGCATCAATACCTCCTCCTCTGCGGCTGCTGTCGCCGGTGAAGGGGAGGGGGTCTCTGCTGCTACTGCATCGGCTTCAGCAATCAGGCCAAGCAGTGCGCCGATCTCAACATCCTCCCCTTCATCGACCAGGATCTCCTTGAGCAGACCCGCAGCCGGGGCGTTGACCTCAATGGTCACTTTATCTGTCTCCAGCTCCAGCAGCGGTTCATCCAGCGCAACTGCTTCACCAACAGATTTCAGCCATTTCAATACGGTCGCTTCCGTGATTGATTCGCCAATGGTTGGAACTGTAATCTCTATATCCATAATATCCTCAATCAGTTCTTTTATTCAGAGGGTTGAGTCAGGCCAGCCAGCGGAGTGGCTCGCCGAAAGGGTTGTTGCAGCTCGGCCAGCGAGCCGTTTAATGCTTGCTCCACCAGCAGGTTCTGCTCTTCCTGGTGTCTGGCCATAGAGCCGGTGGCGGTAGAGGCTGAGGCCGCTCGCCCTACAAAGACCGGGCGATCATTGGCGCACTGGATGGCATCCAGTATAAATTGCAGGCGCGGCATGACAAACAGCCAGGCGCCCATGTTGGCCGGCTCTTCCTGACACCAGATCAGCTCTGCATTTCGATAGCGTTTGGCCTCTTCGACCAGGCTGTCTCTTGGCCAGGGGTAGAGCTGCTCGACCCGTACGATGGCTACATCATCAATGCCCTGATTTTGCCGCGCTTGCAGCAGGTCGTAATAGACCTTGCCGCTACAGAGCACAACGCGCCTGATGCTGTCATCGGCCACCAGGGATTCGCTCTCTCCAATCACCCGGTGGAAGAGTGACTCTGGCCCCATATCTGCCAGTGCGCTGACGCACTGCTTGTGCCGCAGCAGTGACTTTGGTGCCATGACAATCAGCGGTTTGCGGAAATTGCGGTGCACCTGTCGCCGCAGGGCATGAAAGTAGTTGGCGGGCGTAGTGAGGTTGACAACCTGGATGTTATCTTCGGCGCAGAGCTGAAGATAGCGCTCCAGCCGGGCCGATGAGTGTTCGGGACCCTGCCCCTCATAACCATGCGGCAGTAACATGACCAGGCCGGAGAGCCGCAGCCATTTTGATTCACCGGAGCTGATGAACTGGTCGATGATCACCTGGGCGCCATTGGCAAAATCACCAAACTGTGCTTCCCAGATCACCAGGGCATTGGGTTCAGAGAGGGTATAACCATACTCAAAGCCCAGCACGGCGGCCTCTGACAGGGGGCTGTCAATCACCTCATATCTGGCCTGCTGGTCCGCAAGATGGTTCAGTGGGATGTAGCGCTGCTCGCTCTCCTGATCCACCAGTACCGAGTGGCGGTGAGAGAAGGTTCCACGCCCCGAATCCTGGCCCGACAGACGTATCGGGATCTGTTCACACAGCAGTGAGCCAAAGGCCAGTGCCTCGGCCGTTGCCCAGTCAAAACCTTCACCGGAATCCAGCATCTTTTGCTTGTTTTTAAACAGCCGGAGAATTTTACGATGCAGCAGGAGATCTTCAGGCTGACGTATCAGTGCAGCACCAATCCGTTGCAGCTGATCTGTGGGCACTGTCGTTGCATCGTTATGAAACTCCTCCTCTTCCTGAAGTATGCTGAGGCCTTCCCATTTGCCCTCCAGCCAATCGGCCTTGTCTGTTTTGAAGTCGTCCGCTGATGCAAAGTCCTGCTCCAGTCTGGCCTTGAAATCACTGGTTATCTGGTCAAACTGGGCGTGGGTCAGCAACCCTTCGCTGATCAGCTGCTTGGCATAGATCTGGCTGATCGTTTTATGTTTGGCAATGGCGCGGTACATAATCGGCTGGGTAAAAGAGGGTTCATCGCTTTCATTGTGGCCGTAGCGCCGATAACAGAACATATCAATCACGGCATCGTGCTTGAACTTCTGGCGAAACTCGGTGGCAATCCGGGCGACATGCACCACCGCCTCAGGGTCGTCACCGTTGACATGGAAAATCGGCGTCTGCGTCATCTTCGCCACATCGGACGGGTAGGGTGAAGAGCGGGAGTAGCTTGGGTTGGTGGTGAAGCCGATCTGATTGTTGACAATAAAGTGGATGGTTCCGCCTGTTTGGTACCCTTTCAACTGGGCAAGGTCGAGCGACTCAGAGACCAGCCCCTGCCCGGCAAAAGCGGCATCGCCATGCAACAATAACCCCATGGTCTGATGCTGCTCAGTATCGCTGTCGTGTGTCTGTTTTGCCCGCACCTTGCCCAGCACAACCGGGTTGACGGCTTCAAGATGCGAGGGGTTGGCGGTTAGCGACAGGTGGACAAGGTTGCCATCAAACTCTCGGTCGGCCGAAGTGCCCAGGTGATATTTTACATCGCCAGAGCCTTGCGCCTCTTCCGGGTGAGAGGGGCGGCCCAGGAATTCAGCAAAGATTGCCTGGTAGGGTTTGCGCATCACATTGGCCAGTACATTGAGCCGGCCACGGTGCGGCATGCCAATGACCACATCTTTGACTCCAAGTTGGCCACCGCGTTTCAGGATCTGCTCCATTGCCGGGATCAGGCTCTCGCCCCCGTCCAGGCCAAAGCGTTTGGTGCCGGTATGTTTGGTGTGCAGAAACTGCTCAAACCCCTCGGCCTCGACCAGGCGCTCCAATATTGCCCTCTTTCCCTTCTCGGTAAATGAGGTCTGGTTATGGATGCCCTCTATGCGGCGCTGGATCCAGGATTTTTGATCAGGATCCTGAATATGCAGAAACTCAACGCCAATATTGCCGCAATAGGTCTCTTGTAGTGTCTGGATGATCTCCCGCAGGGTGGCGCACTCCAACCCCAGTACATGATCAATAAAAATGGATTTATCCAGATCCGCCTCACTGAAGCCGTAGCTCCTGTAGTCCAGTTCCGGATGGATCTCTTTGGTGTTCAGGCCAAGCGGGTCGCAATTGGCATTCAGATGCCCGCGCACACGATAGGCGCGTACCAGCATCAACGCCCGGATGGAGTGCAGTGTTGCCTCGCGACTGGTGTTTTCAATGCAGTCCGGTGTTGTTGCAGCGGTGGGCTCTTCAATATCTGTAATATCTGTTTTCACCACGCTTGAGGAGGATGGGGCCCAGCTGGCACCGCTTAGCTCCTGCAATATGGTGGTCTCATCATCTCCCAGTTGAGTGAAAAAAGAGCGCCAGCTTGAATCAACACTCTGTGGTTTTTTCAGATACCGGGCATAAAGCTCGGCAACAAAGGTGAGGTTTGTCCCGTAAAGGACGGATTCAATAGATTTTTCCATGGCCAAATAAGTTCTGGTTTATTTTTAAGAGGGGACAAAACAGCCTTGCATGCAGCCAGTATAGGTCAACAGGAGGGGAATAAAAGGTAAGCCACAAAATTGCTTTCTCTACTGCCGCTTCGACAATAAACCAGAGTATTTCAATGGATGCCAGGAAATGTTGCCCATATAGAGGAGGGGAGAAGCCTGTTCCCGATGCTGTCACTGATGTTCAAACTGACCGCAGGGGGCGGCAATAGTGAAGTAAGGTGGAATCTTGGCTGGTGCCTCAGGAAGGCATTTGGAGAGCCGGCCTATCTGCGCGACAGCCGGTTGATGACTGGATTTACTGCCATGAAATATTGATTTTGATTTGGTAGGCTATCGGCTGTGAGGTGCGGCTGACTGGGTGTTTACGGTTCAGCTACTAAGCAAGAACCAGCACATAGAACGCTATCTCTCCACAACATTTTCGTTGACAACAGGGTGCCATATCAGCACAATGCGCCCCTCAGTTACGCGCCCGTAGCTCAGCTGGATAGAGTACCTGGCTACGAACCAGGTGGTCGGAGGTTCGAATCCTTCCGGGCGCGCCATTTTTACTACTAGATACAAGCGGTTACGGAATCAGCCGGCCGCTTTTTCTTCTGCCTCCTTTTCATGTGTGCCCGAAAATGTGCTAGTAATGGCACAGATCCGGGAAATGTTATCCGCATACTCCGCCAAGTGTTCCGCCGACATGTGTGCATAGCGTTGAACCATCGAGTAACACGACCACCCACCGAGTTCCTGTAGGACATGCAGCGGTGTGCCGTTTTGCACATGCCACGATGCCCAGGTGTGGCGCAGGTCATGCCAGCGAAAGTCTTCAATGCCGGCGCGATCCAACGCTTGTCTCCATGCACGCGTGTTCGCTTTGTTCACTGGTCGTCCCCGGTACGTAAAAACTCGTTCCGGATGTTTGCCGTCCGCGCTACGAAGTACTAATGATGTGGCAAGACTTTTCCGGACAAAAAATCACACAATTTCTCGGTTCTTTTTCTCATAGCCCAATGGCGTTTGATAGCCGATAGTTGAGTGGCGTCTCTGGCGATTATAGAACACCTCGATATACTCGAATATATCCTGCTTAGCTTCT
>WFXD01000043.1 GCA_015490795.1 Gammaproteobacteria bacterium | reverse complement strand
CTCTACTAGTGTACTGTCCTAAATATATTACACATTTTGAAGTGCGACCTTAGCCCGTCCAATTTTTTTAAGTATCTGATCAACGCGTTTAGTCCAGACAAATGGCTTTGGATCTTTATTATGTTGATCAATAAACTGCTCGATTGCTATTTCCAACTCGTTAACCGAAGTAAACACCCCACGTTTCAATTGCTTCTGTGTCAGCAAGCCAAAAAAGCGCTCCACCAAGTTAAGCCATGATGAGCTTGTTGGGATGAAGTGCAGCGTGACCCGTTTATTGCGCGCCAACCACTTTTTAACATTTTCGTGCTTATGGGTGCTGTAGTTATCAACGATCAAATGCAGCTCAAGTTCTTTCGGTGTTTGTTTCTCGACGGTTTTCAAGAAAGACAAAAACTCTTGATGACGGTGCTTTGATTTACATTCTCCAATTACTTCGCCACTGGCAATATCCAGTGCAGCAAATAATGTGCTGGTGCCATGCCGTTTATAATCATGCGTCATTGTACCGGCCCGCCCCTTCTTCATTGGCAAACCTGGCTGCGTACGATCCAGTGCCTGGATAGATGATTTCTCATCAATACAGAAAACAGCCGCATTCTCCGGAGGTGACAGGTAAAGACCAACGACATCCACCAGCTTTTCTTCAAACTTTGGATCATTGCTAACTTTGAACCCTTTAGTCAGGTGAGGCTTCAACCCACTCTCTTGCCACACACGGTTTACAAAACTATGCGTTGTACCCAGCGCCTTAGCCAATGTCCGCGTTGACCAATGCGTAGCTCCCTGTGGTTTAGTCTGCGTTGTCATCCGAATAATTCTTGAGCGTAGCCGGGCTTGGCTAGCGGTCTTTTTACCACCTTGATTACCTCCACGGGGTAACTCTTTTTCTATCCCTGTATATCCAAGCTCTGCATAACGGTTCCGCCAGCGTCCTACCTTGTGAGCACTGATATCCAAACTCACCGCAATCTCAATATTGGACAATCCTTTTGCTGCATGCAGTATGATTTTTGAACGCTCGATTAATCGTATAGATGTTTTGCGACTCCGAATGTTTTTTTGTAATACTGCCTGTTCTTGAGAAGTTAGCTCAATAGCGATTGCTGAATTCATTTCTGCTTCCTCCACCATGTATATGGACAGTGGATATTATAATGAATGTTTTGTCTAGGACGCTACACTAGTGAGTTACGATATTTGGTTAACCCGGTGCAAATTCACCAAGCTGAAACGCGACAAAATGCCACATTTAAAGGTGGTGGCTATAGACGTAGAATCATTGCTTGTTACATGTTAATCCTATCCTTGCATTACCAGACAAGCAGGATACTCCATTTCGTTTTTAAAGTCCCCGATAGGGGATCCGTAAATCCCACGCCTTTAGGCGGCCAGGGTCGAGTGGTATGCTTGGAGTATGCAGACTTATAAACATGGTGGTCACACTATTTGGGATTGTAAATATCATTTGGTCTGGGTAACGAAGTATCGTTATCCGGTATTGGGTGGTGATGTGGGGCTGAGGTGCCGTGAGTTGCTGCGAGAGATTGCGCGAAGCAAAGAAATGATAATCTATGCGGGTGCAATCAATAGGGATCATGTGCATATGCTGATAGGAATACCGCCGAGCTTGTCGGTATCCAAAGCGGTACAGTTTCTGAAAGGAAAGAGTTCTCACAAGATGCTCACGGAGTTTCCGCAGCTAAAGAAAAGGTACTGGGGACAGCATTTGTGGGCGAGAGGCTATTGGGTGGCTTCAAGCGGAAACGTGACAGATGAAGTCTGGAAAGCGTATATAGAAAATCAGAAGCCGAATGAACCTGACGATGATTTTAGTGTGTTGTAAATTGCCTTTAGGCGAAATGACCGGCTTTCAGCCGTAACCAGAAGCCACCGGCTTTAGCCGGTGGAGCATTCACTAATAGCTTTGCTATGCACCAGCGTGCTTGGCATGGCGAAGATATGTTCAAATTCATAACTCAAGTTTCGGAGTTCATAAAATGACTGCAACCACATCGAAACACTGTTTTTTATCACTGTTTAGCCTGCTTGATAAACGTATAAAACTGCACTTTAAGGGTGTGGTTTTTTGTTTTACACGCAAAAAAAACCATCACAACCGGCACATGAGATAGATATGTCCATGCACAGACTAATAGTCACCTTTCTATTGGGGATGTTGTTTGTAAACAACCTGCCTGCCTCCCAGATATACTGGCTATCAGACATAGCACCCAGCAAAGAACAGGCAAAAGAAATGAGGTCGTCACATGGAGGCATGGTTATACAAGGCAAGCAGGGGTATTCCAAAAAACTCTGGTTGCGAAAGGGAGATAGTATCGTTGATTCAACCTATGTTGAGCAGAGTGATGTACCCCTTATTTTGGTTGCCCCTAATGCATCACAAACTCAAGTAGCCTTTAGTAACAAAGGGTACGCTAATATCACCTATGAAATGAAAAACGAAGGGTATTACAACCTGTTCATGATTGATAGACAGGTTGTCGATGGGGTGCTGCAGGAGAATGTACTTAAAAATGAGGCACTCAGCCATAGCTGTAGAAATGGCCATGGCCATGTCAAAGATATGGTGCCACCACTTTATTTTAAGGGAACCTCTTTTGACATTATTAGAGAGCGACTCCCCAGAGAGTCTTTCCATCTACGCATAGGCTCTGGGGATATTGTCAGTTACAAAGTGCTACTCGATGGCAAGCCGGTAAGCGGTGCTACCGTTACCATGTCCACACAAAAGGGCTGGACTAAGACACTGAAAACAGACTCAGAAGGTCGGGCTGCCTTTGAGATGATTCGTGATTACTACCCTCCATGGCACGAGTTTAAAAAGCGCCATATGGAGAACTTCCTGATTATTGCCAAGTATGAGAGCAATGAGAGTGGAATCTATCAGGGAAAGCACTACAACAACATTCATTACACGGCAACCGCTGCGGGTAACTATTATCCTTCAGCCAGAGACTATAAGTCATATGCTTATGGCCTGTTGATTGGATTGATTGGACTAACGTCATCTGTTTTCTTTATCTATTTCCATAGAAGAAGGCGTGCCAATCAGTATCAGGAGAAACGTCTTGCGTAACAAAATCAGTAATTACTTAAACAATGGTGATCTAAAACGCTTTAGGTTTTGGCTCCAACTATCGCTTTTTATCTTCTTTGTCTACGGTGGATATATAGCCATAAATATAGGTGACAGTCTGCCTACCTTCTCTTGCACATACGTTGATGGTAAACCAGGCACCTGTTTTCTGGTGCCGTTACAACACCGGATGGTCACAACACCTGAAAAGCTTTTTAGTTATGCAGGTACAGCAATACTCACCGGGCTTTTCTATTTTACACTCTGGTTTTTGGTTTTTAATAAAGCCTGGTGTGGTTATGCCTGTCCCTTGGGTGCTGTTCAAGACTGGATCACAGCGCTGAGAAAAAAAATTGGCATGCCGTATGCCACTTATAGTTGGGGGCAATTCAAGTTGCTCAAAAAGATCAAGTACATCCTTCTTTTGTTGCTGATCTTTATTCCAATGGGCATTGGTTCCGGGATATTTTCCCACGATATGGGGGTTCCGTTTTGTATGATCTGTCCTGCGCGGACAATTCTCCCTATATTTTCTGGTGATTTCTCTCAACTGACCATTGACTTCTCCTCCAAGACAAAAATGATTATGACATCTCTGGGGATATTGATAACCGGTATTTTCCTGGTAGGTGCCTTTGTTAAAAAGCGATTTTTCTGCTTCTTTTGTCCCATGAGTGCGCTCCATTATTTGCTCTCAAAACCGGCTTTTCTAAAATTGAAAAAAGACGGTTCAAAATGCACCAAATGCGGCGATTGCTATAGTGTTTGTGACATGCAAATAAAAGAGATTGCCGACAACATTACTGACCGGAATATCCTTCAGGATGATTGCATTATGTGTTTTAAGTGTGTGGCTGCCTGCCCAGAAGATGGTGCTCTGGAGGTGGACTTTATGGGTCAACCCATTTTTGAGGCAACGGTGCAGGGATATATAAAACGCATGGAAAAGGCCAATAAAAATGGATAATCAATTGCAGGCAGAAAAGAAAAGCGTGCCTTTCAATCGCACCCACCAGGCCATTGAGGCTGAAAGAATATTGCGTCGCATCAAGGATGGCTTTCAAGACAACCCGGTTGCGATGGATTACTTCTATGACCTCTATGAGCAAGTTTATTGCAAAGGCGAATCCCTACATAAAGATGAAAAAGTTATAGGCACCATGTGTGTTCAGGTACCAGATGAGCTGATTTATGCTGCGGGTGGCATACCTGTACGGCTGTGCAATGGTTTCTATACCGATGACCAGGTGGGTGCTGAATTTATGCCTGCCAAATCCTGCTCTCTGGTAAAAGCGACACTTGGCATGCTGGATAAGCAATCCACGTTGCCCTTTGTTGATAAGGTAGAGAATATTATTCTGCCTGCAACCTGCGATCAAAAGCGAAAGGCAGGAAGCATGATCAGTGAGATGGGTTATGAAGTCTATAATATGGAAGTGCCTCCTGTTAAAGAGAGCGAAGAAGCCCGTCTCTACTGGCAACGCTCTGTTCATAACTTTGCGGTATCACTGAAAAAAATTACAGGTCAAAAGATCACCAAAGCCAGTCTTAAAGAGGCATTGGCAAAGGTGGCTGCGGCACAGAAAGCCTATAGAACACTGCATAACCTCAGAAAAAAGGCTCCATCCATATTCCTTGGCAAGGATGCATTCATGGTGACCAATGCCTACTTCTTCGATAAAATTGAGAACTGGACAGAAGCAGTAAACAAATTAAATGCTGAACTCGAGCAACGGATAACAGAGAAAATTACAGCGGCACAACGCCGTGCGCCGCGCCTGCTTTTCACCGGCTCACCGGCTATCTTTCCTAATCTGAAACTGCCTGTACTGATTGAAGAGTCAGGCGGTGTCATCGTGGCAGACGAGACCTGCTCATCCAGCCGCATGCTCTATGACATGGTGGCCGTGGATGAATATAACACCGAGAACATGGTTGCCAGCATTGCTGATAACTATCTAAAACCCTGCACCTGCCCCATCTTTACCAAAAATGATGATCGTAAACGTAAGCTGATTAATATGGCTAAGGATTTTGCGGTTGATGGTGTGGTCTACCAGGCTTTCTCGGGTTGCCAGGTCTATCAGATGGAACACAGCAGCATTGCCAAGGCGCTCAAGGCTGAAGGTGCCCCCATGCTGTTTGTAGAATCAGATTACAGCCCGGATGATATGGGTCAGCTCTCTACCCGAATAGAGGCATTCATTGAGTCGCTCAAGGCCAAGCGGAGAAGAAAGCGATGAACTGTTTTGCAGGTATTGATATTGGATCAACAGCGATCAAGGTTGCATTGATCGATGAAGATAAAAATATTATCGCGACCAGGGTCACCTCAACTGGAAGCCATTTTCGAAAAAATTCTATAGCGGCCTTGCATGGGCTTCTTGCTGATAACGGGCTGACGGTTGATGACCTGGCTTATATGGTTTCGACTGGTTATGGTAGAAAGCTTTTAAAAGAGGCGGATGAATCGGTTAGCGAAATTACCGCCAATGCTATTGGTGCACTGGAGGCTGGGCGTAAATACGGTGAGATCAGAACCATCATTAATATTGGTGGGCAGGATACCAAAGCGATACAGATTGACAGCTCTGGCACGGTCACAAACTTTGCAATGAACGATAAGTGTGCTGCCGGAACGGGAAAGTTTCTGGATGTAACCGCAAGGAATCTGGAGATTGAACTTGAGGAGTTGGGTGATTACCACTTCAACCTTGAAACGGCTCCACTGCCAATCAATAGCACCTGCGTCGTATTTGCAGAATCAGAGATCATCGGCCTACTGGCTGATGGCCACGGCAAAGAGGAGATTGTAGCTGGTATTCACTACTCTATAGCCAAGCGTACAATTCGTCTGGCCAAGCGCATTGGATTGGAAGGGCTAGTCTACTTTGATGGAGGACCTGCATTGAATAAAGGGCTAGTAGCCAGTATGGAAGATGAGCTTGGAAAGAAATTGGTAATACCAGAATTTCCACAGCTTACGACAGCATTGGGGGCTTCAGTACTTGCCTACGAAGCCTATCTGGATGAGATGGAAACAGCTTGATATCTCTACCATACTCCTGCTTTAACACAGGTTCACAGCGTGGTTGAAATTGACCCAACAACAATGACCTTCTCCCTGGCAATGGGCATGGGATTACTCTTTGGTATGGGGCCTTGCAATATTTCCTGCCTGCCCTATCTTGGACCGGTATTTCTTGCGCGTGACGGAGGGCTCCGCCATTCCTGGCGCACTATAGTCCCATTTTCATTAGGGCGATTGAGCGGCTATACACTGCTGGGTCTATTTGCCGGCCTTACTGGGCAAATAATAGATAAAAGACTTGATAGCCCATGGGTACCCATGATCCTGGGTGGAGCCACAGTACTTGTTGGTCTGTCACTCCTTTTCTCAAGCAAACCGATGACTGGATGCTCTTCCACACCTGCAACAAACAGATGGTTTGGCAAACGCCATTTCGGATTAAACATTAAAAGATTTCTGCCTGACGGACTCTTTTTTATGGGCTTCGGCATGGCCCTGAATCCCTGCGCCCCTCTAGGCAAAGTAATGCTGGCCGCATCCGCAACCACCAGCGCAGTAGCCGGATTCTCTTTGGGATTAGGTTTTGGCCTTGGCGCCATTCTTGTTCCCGCCATTGTCTTTGGCATAGGGATGGCCTATGTAGGTGGCCAGCTCAGAGCACAAATGGCCGAATGGCGCACAACCTTGGAAAGAACCAGTGCAGTCCTACTGATTTTTATGGGCTCAGGAGTATTTATTTTTTAACTGATTGGTATGGTAAAAATAAAGCCGTACCAATTTATACATGTATTGAAAACATCGATACAACTACATCACAAACAAGCAAGAACCTGTATCTATATATAGATATTATTACCACCCATGTGCGGCACAATGCCATGCGGCAATAAACCACATTCTCTGCGTTAAATGAAGTAAGTAGAATTCCCGTATTGATGAAAGTTGCCCACTGCTTGTATTGCCATGATGCAGACTCTCTATCACATTTAATCCATCTAAAACCGTCCATGTTACAGTCATTTGTCACTCTTTTATGGCCTGCTATATATTTGCAAAGAGAAAGAGCGGATGAAATAGTGGCAAATCTGAATAGACAAAAGAAATAAACATCTCTCCTTAAAAGCAAACCTGTAAGGTATTGAAAAGTGAATCCAATAAAAAACTGTACCACCAGAAAATCTCTCCTGGTAATAGCTATTACTAGTGCGATATCTCCTGCCATAGCCGAGGAGACTGCCAGCTCTCTTGATACAATAGTTGTATCAGGATCTCGCTCGGAAGAGCTGTTATTGAACACCCCCAATGCCATCTCTGTTATCGATCAGGATGAGATTGATAGAGTAAAATTTATTGATGCAAAAAATGAGCTTTTATCACGCATCCCTGGTGATAGCATGGGTCGAAATCTGCGATGGGCATTCGGTAGTAAAAACTACACCGTAAACCTGCGAGACGGCGTAATGATGCGCCCCTTTGGCAAAGGTTTCACCTCATCAATTAATGAGGTTAATTCATGGGACATTGAGCGGGTAGAGGTTACCAAAGGGCCAGCCTCCGCCCTCTACGGCAGTCATGCTATTGGCGGTGTAATCAATGTTATTACCAAAGAGCCACCTCCAGAGAGAGAGATCAACATTTGGGCTGAAACCGGCTCATGGGAGCGTTACAGATCTGGAACTTCTATTGGAGATACAGTTGGTAATTTTGGCTACAAGGTTGATATTAATGGCCTAACAGTAGATGGCTGGCGTGATCGCACTAAAAGAGAAGAGAAGGCCTTTAGCGCCAAGGGTGTCTGGACATTTGCTCCAGAAACCAAGCTAACGCTACGTGCTGAATATCAAGATAAACGTATTCAGCAGCCAGGATTAATCTCAGAAGAAGAATACCATGATGACTGGAGACAGGCCGCTATCTTTGATGCCTATGAAGATACCCAGTTCACCACACTATCAGGGATTTATGAACATCAGTTCAACGACAAGGTAAGCGCTAAAGCCTCTTATTCTGCGCGCAAAACTGATACTGACGGCCCAACGGCACTCTCCTATAAAAGTGGTTATATTGATGACGAATACATGGACCATAACCTGGTGCTCGAATCACATTGGCAGTTTAACCCTTGGTCATCAAAGGCAGTAGTGGGCATCGACCTGCAACATAGTGATGTAAATGAAGTTGAAAAGGAGTGGACGAGCGCAACTAAGACAACCGTTGGCAGTACAGCCCCTGGTGTAATTAAAAAAGACTGGGATCTATTAGCTAAAGTCATATCCCCTTTTACACAGATTCAGTTCTCCCCCGTTGACTGGGCTGAAGTCACCCTTGGCGCACGCTATGACGATATTGAGTATACAGGTAAAGACCAGTTTGGCTCCCTAGGAACAATAGAGGCTAATTATTCTAACGTAAGCACAAAGGCAGGCATCAGCTTTGCGCTCAATGAAAGCAATAGTTTATGGTTTGGTTATGGCGAAGGCTTCATGGTGCCAAGTCGCTCAAGGCTGTTTACCAGCACAGAGACCGGGCCATGCCCCGGACGTAGTTGCCGTAGTTATAATGCTGACCCAAACCTTGACCCAGAGACAGCTGACAACTACTCCATCGGCCTGCGTGGCACCACTCCAAAAAGAATGTTTGGCTACGATATGACCCTCTATTACACCAAGATAGAAGACATGGTGGTTGGAGTTGACAGGGACGGCACTGCAGAAGGACGAGTCTACGTCAATGCCGGTGAAGTAGAAGGCAAGGGGCTGGAGGCCTCATTCCATTATCAACCAATGGATAATCTGCGATTTGATGCCGCTTACACCTATGCAGATCACGAATACAGTGATTTTGTTGATGGCGGTACCGACTATACCGGCAATATACTGAGTTCATCACCACTGCATCACATCAATGCCAGGGTAACCTATACCCCTATTGCCTTACTTGATATCGAACTGGAGATGGACTCTATCTCTGCTTATGAGACAAGCACTGCCAATGATGACCCACAGGGAAGATACCGTCGCCCTGATCTATTCCGCCTCAAGGTAAATTATGACACTGGCGTCTGGTCTGTCTGGGGGCAAATGCGTAATCTAACAGATGAAAAATATGGGAAAAGAGTCTCATATAGCAGCCGCAGCAACGAAAGAAGCTACTCACCTGGTGAGCCTCGTTCCATCAACATTGGCGTTAGGTACAGCTTCCTGTAGTTAAAGCCAAGTGGCTCGATCACTTGAGTCAGCAATGGGTTCGTATCTCATCACTGATTTTCTTTTTCTTCACAAAATCAGGCACCAAGGTTCATGAATACAGGCATCTTCCCCTGAAATATAAGCCTGAGCGCTTCAGTGGATGATGCCTGTTTTTTGCGACAGGCGGGATTATAGCTGCGAATTCGACAGAAAATCTCGCACCCATCCCGGAGCGGAAACAGCCAGATACCTTTTGATGAACCTTGCTCATCCGCAAATGTCTCTCACCCTGATTATTAGGACGCCTCTTTCACTACCATGAACTGCAATACATCATCCTCAAAATCCCGCAGCCACTCAAGCGATTACGCACCTTAGCTCGTTTCAACCTAATACTCCATCAAGGTAATAACTTGGGATGCAGCCGGTCAGGAAGCAGTTAGCTGCCAGGCGCGCGACCGCAGGACTAGCCATAGCTAATTCAAGGGAGCGCAACACCGCAGATGACCGCTCCCTTCGGACGCTCCTGTGGTGTCCTGCTGCTGCGTTGCAGTACTTGACAAGGGCTAAGGCCATTGCCTGCGCACTGCGTCTTGCAGCGAAACACCACAGGAACGCTGAGTCCGTCAATATAACCTGGACGGTGTACTAGCCCGCATTTCTCACCGTAGCAATGGAATAAGGCCGCGTTTTATGGCATAACTATTGTACGATCAATAAGTTATAAGCAACAAAAACGGCGGCCTTATGAAAACAGAGTGTAATGCAAATCAACTAGAATTTCACGGCCTAGCCTCTTCCAATATGAAATGAGCCTGAAGGCAGGGCGTATTTCCAACATGAAATGAGCCTGAAGTGATCTGATTCTGTCCATGATGGAGGTATGAAAACCATCATGAACGACTCTCACATTGAAACACTCGAACAGGTCCGTCAATTTCTGGATGGTGCGGCAGTCATGGAGATAGCCATCGCCTCAAAGAGTGAGTGCTACCGCTGGATTCAAGGGACGCTGGTTCGGTTCCGGTATCTGACGCTTGGCAAGGCGGGTCGAGGACTGATACGCCGTTATCTACAACAGATCAGCGGCTACTCCAGAGCACAGATCACAAGATTAATAAAGCAGTACCAGAAGACGGGACGGATTCAGCACCAGCAGCGTACCGTGAAAGGTTTTACCTCCAAATACACACGGGAGGATGTCCGCCTGCTGGCACAGCTTGATCAGCTACACGGCACGCTCAGCGGTCCGGCCACCAAGAAGTGATGTGGCAAGACTTTTCCGGACAAAAAATCACACAATTTCTCGGTTTGTTTTCTCATAGCCCAATGGCGTTTGATAGCCGATAGTTGAGTGGCGTCTCTGGCGATTATAGAACACCTCGATATACTCGAATATATCCTGCTTAGCTTCT
>WFXD01000042.1 GCA_015490795.1 Gammaproteobacteria bacterium | reverse complement strand
TGTCGGACTTAGGTGGATTGTAGCGAGGGAGTGGGAGAGTGAGCGCAAATATTCCCGGTTTTGAGGCGCATAGTGGGCCTACGCAACGAAAAACCGGGAATATTTGAGCCGCTCTCCCACTTCCGCAGCCAATTCATCCTAGGTTCGACAGGCTCCTAGCGACTAAAGCCGGTGGGTTTGAATAACAGACCGGGAGTCTGGATCTGCGCCAACTGAACTTCTCCTTAACCGTAACGGCCCCTCGCTGGCGGTACCGGCATCCATTACTACGATGGTTTCCGCTTCAGCCCCCAATCTTGTGAGCATTGCTCCAAGTGTTTTTGCCTCAGCAGCATTGCCCGAGAATAAAACTGCTGCCATCAAGCACAGGGCTATTGGTGGGATAACTGTCTTGACAGGGGAGGTGGTCAACCCACCAGCTATGGCGGGGCGAAATCCACGGGCTCTCCATACGGGGTCCGCCTGTCGAAGTCATGGCTTTTGACCCATAGATTTCCCTGAGAAGCTGTTTTTAATGGCGTCTGTTAGAGCCGGGTGGGGTGTTAATGGTGGTTCTGCTGTGGCTTGATCTTTGTCCAGGGTGAAGTGTAATGCTGAATTGTTCAGAGGCCACTTCCCCTTATATATATTGTTTGCTTCAATTCCTTCAAATACCAGATAGCTGTACTTTTTATAGTGGGGCAGTTTACGGCCAAGGCGATGGACTGCATCTGCGGCCTGTGCCGCAAACAAGCCAATGGTATATTTTGGGTTGGAGGGGTTGGGTGCAGTTACAGCAATGCTGTGTGTAGCGGTTAAAAACGGTTTTTTATTTATAAAAAACTGCGCCTTTTGATTGGAAAACAGCTCTTTCCCAATTGATTCTGAAAATGTTTTTAGTAATGTATTGCTCTGCCCAAAAAGCCATATTGCCTGGTTTGTTGGTAGCTGCTCAACCTCTCTGTCCCATTTGATCTCCAGTGCAGAAGAGTCTCTGGCCCAGTTGTCAGCCAGCGTTGTATATTCAGATTTAATTTCAGCAGAGGCGTTTGATGGAAGTATGATCAGTACCTTGTCGGCACCAAACAGCTGTGCAAATGAGCTGGGTATTTCACTGGGGTCGAGCTGCCGGAAGAGATCAAATTGGGGGTCTACTTTAATACGCAGGGGGGGCTTTTTAAAATGCAACTCCAACATGGCCTGCCGCTGGCGCATGGAGAACAGATGGCGCCTGTATTCACTCTCCCCCTCTACCTGGATCAGGATGGGTATCTGCAGGTTGAAAGCTGGCTCGGCCTGGGTCTGTGTTAATGTGGCCGTGAGTTTATATCCAGTAGTTGCTTTGCTTACTGCTACATCATCCAGCTGAAGTGCGGGCGCTCCAGTCCGTGTTGTCCATTGCTTGAACTCTGCGCTTAATGAGCGTTTACTGACAAACTCAAAGGAGCGGCGAATGGCATCGAAGTTGGCGACCTTGAAAAGATTGCTTTTATAAAAATGTTGCAGCCCCTCGATAAATGTGGCATCCCCCAGCTGTTGGCGCAGCATGTGAAAAAACATCATGGTTTTCCCATAGCCAATCGCCTGGCTTGCCTGCCCGTGGCGGCTCCTGAATGCGGTGAGTGGAAAATCCTGTTGTGATTTTACTGAGTCAGCGTAGCGTTGAAGCGTAGTGCTGCGGTAGTCGGCACCCATGCCACGCTGTTCCCTCAGCAAATGGTCAGCCAGATAGGAGGTTAGCCCTTCACTCCAGTTGCCGGATGCATAGTCTGGATAGACGCCGTTGCCCCACCAGTTGTGCAGGATTTCATGCGGGTAGGAGGTATGGATAATGAATGGCAGGCGAATAACTGTCGGGCCAAGCAGAGTGAATGATGGCATGCCATAACCTGTCTCCCAAAAATTTTCGACCAGCGCAAACTTGGAGTAGGGGTATGCCCCCAGCAGTTCGCTATAGAGCGCCAAATAGTGCTCAGTAGCATCAAGATATTGGTTGGCAATAGCTGGGTCAGGGTTTCGCAGATAGACCATTGCCCTGGCGATGGGGGTCTTTCGCTGATATATCTGATAGGGTGCTGCAACGATGTAGATGTCATCCTGTGGTGAATGCTCCTGCCAGCCATCTCCCAGTGAGTCCCCCTGGCTGATGAGCTGCCACCCTTCAGGCAGTTGGGCTTGAATGGAGAAGGTCAGATAGTCTGTACCGATATGTGGAAACCAGTAACTGGCAGCACTGAGATATACCCCCTCTTCCGATATTATGCCTGGGGTTTGGCTCAGATCACCTGCATAATCTTTTGAGATCTGCTGTAGCGAGTGCTGAATGGTTCCACTGTAGCGTAAACTAAACTGTTTGCCGGGTTGCGCCAGCTGGAGTCGATAGTGTTGAACGGGCACAGAGCGGCTGTTGTCATAGGTTTCAATCGGTGTGATGGTGACCCCTGGTGATGCTTCAATTTTTAGATTTGCATGAAGAGCAACTTCGACCTCAGTGATTTTGTTTTGCACAGTGATGGTATCTTCCACCTTGAGCAGCCCTTCGGAAGGCTGTAGTGTGATACTGAAATCATGGTGCGCAATGCGGTCAGCAAGCGATATCTGGTTGAACAGAATCAGCAGCAGGAAGCAGCAGTGGCGAAGATGGTGCATGGGCAGGCTCTATTGGGTCATTGATCAGGCTATTCTCCAATGATCTGCAAATCATTGCCACCATCTGAATTCGAATGGCATTTAATTACAAACAGGTTGCTCATGATAAAACAAACGTTGCGCTGGATGTTTCTAACTATTCTGATGTTGCAAGGCCTGAGCGCCTGCTATGCTAAACCGCAACATGGGCATGTGCCGCCTGCCATTGCAGGTGAAAAATCCCAACCTCATGAAGCAGAGGAGGCCAAGGAAGAAGAGGCGGAGATAAAAACAGCGGGTTTTATGATTGATCTTCGCAACCTGCCTACACTGGACAACATTATCTCCGAGCTGGCAACGGACAGGGTCGTCTATGTCGGTGAGGCCCATACGACGTACGGACACCATCTGAGCCAGCTCGAAGTTATCCGCCGACTGCATGAGATTGATCCAAACATTGCCATTGGCATGGAGTTTTTCCAGCAGCCGTTTCAGCACTATCTGGATGACTATATTGCGGGTAATCTGGATGAAAAAGAGATGCTCCGCAAGACCGAGTACTATATCCGTTGGGCATACGACTATCGGCACTATAAACCCATTCTGGACTATGCCAGAGAGCATGGCATTCCACTGATTGCGCTGAATCTGCCCAGGGAGATCACCCGCAAAGTGGGGGCGGAAGGGATGGATGCGCTGACAGAAGAGGAGCGGGCGCAGATCCCCGATGATATTGATGAGTCAAATGCACTCTACAAAAAGCGGATAAAGCGTGTTTTTTACCAGCACCCGCACGGTGAAGGGCGATCATTTGAACACTTTATGCAGGTGCAGCTGTTGTGGGATGAGGGGATGGCTGAGCGGGCAGCAGAGTACCTGCTGCAACATCCAAAGAGACGGCTGGTTGTGCTTGCAGGCATTGGTCATTTGACGGATGGAACAGGCATTCCCCAGCGTCTGAATCGTCGGGTGCCAGTCAAGAGCAGCATTGTGCTGCCCGCAGACAGTGTAGAGGTCAGGCCGGGAGTGAGCGACTTTTTGCTCTACCCCGAAGATGCCAAGCTGCCGCCTGCGGGCCGTATGGGCATCCTGCTGGCAGAGGGTGGAAAATCAGTGGTCAGAGGGGTGCTGCCAGGCAGCGCTGCGGATCAGGCGGGTCTAAAAAAAGAGGATCTTATTCTGTCGCTTAACGGGGTCTCTACAGAGATGCTGGCCGATTTCAGAATCTTTTTGATGGATAAAAAACCAGGTGACCAGCTGGATGTCGTCGTTCGCAGAAAAGGGTTCTTTTTTGGCGAAAATGAAATTGTGCTCAAGCTGGAGTTAGGCGAGTAGTCTTGTGCCTGTTGAATTACCCTACTGTGGAGTGTAGTATTGCGCACAGCTGGCTTCCAGCTGTGCAAAGACTTAAACATAATAATACGAAGAATAACCATTGCTTGAATGCAATGTCCGGTTCAACACGCACTCAGTCAGATGGTTCGACTAGCGGGCGCTACTCGGCAGCGGGAAGGGGCGATGCTAAGAATAACATTGGTCAATACAAAAGGTGGATGCGGGAAGACAACGATAGCGACCAGTCTGGCCAGCTACTTTGCCTCAACAGGGTTTCGGACAACCCTGATGGATTATGACCCGCAAGGATCGAGCCGGCGCTGGCTTGCGCTTCGAGACGATGACCTCCCTGCCATAAAATCCATTGATGCCGTCCGGCAAAAATCCGGGCTGACCCGCAGCTGGCAGATATATGCCGGCTTTGATACCGAAGTGCTGGTAGTGGATACCCCCGCAGGAATCAGCGGCAGCCGAATGATAGAGCTGTTGCGGCAGACAGATGTCGTGCTGGTTCCGGTTATGCAGTCTGTTATCGACATGCAGGCAACAGCAGACTTTATTGAACAGTTGATGCGGGTTGGCAAGGTCAGCTCCCAGAAAAAGCGGATGGGCCTCATTGCCAACAGAATCCGCCCTGAGGCGCGCTCCTACGAGATGCTGGAGCAGTTTCTTGAGGGGCACAACCTGCCCGTTGTGGCTCGAATCCACGACAGCCAAAACTACGTTAACGCCATGGAGCAGGGGCAGGGCATCCATGAGTATCACTCAGAATCAATAGCCAAAGACCATGAGCAGTGGTCACCACTCATTAAGTGGCTCAATGCTGGCTCCCCCAAAGCGATACCGATTCAAAAACCCAAGGCTGTTTCACCGCTTTCGCTGGGAAGCGCCGTTAGCTACTAATCGTTTATACTTCATTACCCTTTTAGTCTGGGCACGGCTGCACGAGCCGATGAACCCCCGTGAGCCTTTTGTTGTTCCCTTCAAACAGAGATATTGAACGCTGCATGCAGGTTGACCGGCATGCCCTGCGCAGGCGGCTGCGTAATCTTCAGCAGCGCAAGCGTGATGGCAAGCCCTTTGCATCAGGCCTGGAACGGCTGGTGCAAGAGTTGCAACGCTCTCAACAGTTATTGAGCCGCCGCCGTGAGCAGTGTCCAATACCAACATTTCAGAATGAGCTGCCGATCAGCGCCCGCCGGGATGAGATTGCAGCGGCGATAGCGCAACATCAGGTGATTGTGCTCTGTGGTGAGACAGGCTCAGGCAAATCCACCCAGCTCCCGAAGATATGTCTCTCGCTGGGGCGCGGCATTGCAGGCCGTATCGGACATACCCAGCCACGCCGCATTGCCGCCCGCAGCCTGATGGATCGCATCTCCAGCGAGCTGGGGCGGGAGCCGGGCAGCGCGGTGGGCTATAAGGTGCGTTTCAAGGATCATGTCAGACCAGAGAGCCACATCAAACTGATGACCGATGGCATCCTGCTGGCCGAGATCCAGCAGGATCGCTATCTCAATGAGTATGACACGCTGATTATTGATGAGGCGCATGAGCGCACGCTTAATATTGATTTTCTGCTGGGCTACCTTAAACAGCTGCTGCCCAAACGGCCTGATCTAAAGGTGATCATCACCTCGGCAACCATTGACCCGGAACGCTTTTCAAGGCACTTCAACAATGCCCCGGTGATCGAGGTATCGGGGCGCACCTACCCGGTTGAGCTTCGCTACCGCCCGCCGGCAGAGGAAGGCAGTGAGCGGGATGAACCCATGCAGCAGGCCATTATTGATGCGGTAGACGAGCTGTCAACCGCTGACCGGGGGGATATCCTGATCTTTCTCAGTGGCGAGCGTGAGATCCGCGAAACCGCTGAGAGCCTGCGCAAACACCGCATGTTGCAGACGGAGGTGCTGCCGCTCTATGCCCGGCTGAGTGCAGCGGAGCAGGCGCGCATCTTCAAGCCCCATCCCGGGCGGCGGATCATCCTCTCAACCAATGTGGCAGAGACATCCCTGACAGTGCCTGGCATCCGTTATGTGATCGACCCCGGCTTTGCCCGCACCAGCCGCTACAGCCACCGCAGCAAGATACAACGGCTCCCCATCGAGCGCATCTCACAGGCGAGCGCCAATCAGCGCAAAGGGCGCTGTGGCCGTGTCAGTAACGGAGTCTGCATTCGCCTCTATAGCGAAGAGGATTTTCAGGCACGGCGTGAATTTATCGAGCCGGAGATCCAGCGCACCAACCTGGCTGCTGTTATTTTGCAGATGAAGATGCTCGGTTTTGGCGATGTCGAGCGATTCCCCTTTATTGAACCCCCCGATTCCCGTCTGGTCAGGGATGGCTATCGGCTGCTGGAGGAGCTGGGCGCCGTTGGCGGCGACAAGCGGGTGACCCGCCTGGGCAGAGAGCTGGCGGCATTGCCGGTTGACCCCCGGATTGGCCGGATGCTGCTGGCCGCAGCCCGGGGCAGTGCATTGCGAGAGGTGGTGGTGATTGCCGCTGCCCTCAGTGTGCAAGATCCCCGCGAACGTCCGATGGAGCAGAGGCAGGCAGCGGATGAGATGCATCGCGAATTCCAGCATGAAACATCGGATTTTATGGGTTTTCTCGCGCTCTGGCGCTACCTGGAGCAGCAGCGCCGCCACCTCTCAAAGAGTAAATTCCACAAACTCTGCAAACAGCGCTTCCTCTCCTGGAGCCGGGTGCAGGAGTGGTATGATGTCCACCATCAATTGAGCGGGCAGCTGCATGAAATGGGGTTTCGGAATAACAAGGCAGAGGCCTCTTATGAGGAGATCCACCGGACCCTGCTAACGGGTTTACTGAGCAATATCGGCTTCCGGGACAGGGATAAGGAGTATCTGGGCGCGCGTGGCAGCCGCTTCTGGATCTTCCCCGGATCGGGGCTGTTCAAGTCATCACCCAAGTGGCTGATGGCAGCAGAGCGTGTGGAGACCACCAAACAGTATGCCCGCACTGTGGCGCAGATCCAGCCGGCATGGGTTGAGGCAGTGGCGGGGCATCTGATCAAGCGCAGCTATTCAGAACCGCACTGGGAGAGGCGCGCCGCCCAGGTTGCCGCTTATGAAAGAACCACCCTCTATGGCATCACCCTGAACCCGCGACGCAAGATCAACTTTGGCCCCATTAGCCCGGATGAGTCACGCGAGATATTTATTCGCAGCGCCCTGGTCGAGGGTGACTACCGCACCCGCGCCCCCTTCTTTCGCCATAATCAGGAGCTGATAGAGCACATCTGGCATCTGGAGAGCAAGGCGCGCCGGCAGGATATCCTGGTGGATCACGAGGTGATCTATGCCTTTTATGATGCACGCATCCCGGCAGGCATCTACAGTGGAGCGGATTTTGAAAAATGGCTGAAGAGGGTCTCCGGCTCACAACCCAGGCTGCTGCAGATGACGCAAGAGGCGCTGATGCAGCGCGCTGCCGAAGAGGTGACGGATGAACGCTATCCTGATGTGCTGAATATCGAAGGCATCCCACTGCCGTTGGAGTACCACTTTAAACCGGGGGAAGAGGGCGATGGCATCCTGCTGAAGATCCCGCTGGCAGTGATCAACCAGGTCTCTGAAGCGCGCTGTGAATGGCTGGTGCCTGGCCTGCTACGGGAGAAGATCATCGCCCTGCTGCGGGGGCTGCCCAAACATCTGCGCAAATCATTTGTGCCGGTTCCGGATTATGCCGATGCCTGCCTCAAGGCCATGCAACCATCGGAGAGGCCATTGACGCAGCTGCTGGGGGAGGAGCTAAAACGCATGACCGGAGTGCATATCCCCGAGGATGCCTGGCAACAGCAGGCGATACCGCCACACCTGCGGATGAGTTACCGGCTGCTCAATGATCAAGGACGCTCGATTGCCACAGGGCAGGATCTGCAGCAGCTGAAAAAAGCGTATGGCGATGTGGCAGAGCAGAGCTTTAAAGGCCTCTCCCTCCCAACCCTGGAGCGGGATAACCTGAAGGATTGGGATTTTGGCGACCTGCCAGAGAGCGTGCCACTGGAGCGTGCCGGGATCAAGATGCAGGGCTACCCGGCGCTGGTTGCCCGGCAAGGCCGGGTCTCCATCCGGGTGCTGGACTCCAGACCCAAGGCGGCTCAGGCCATGAAGGCGGGGCTGCGGGCCTTGATCATGTTGAAACTTGCGCAGGAGATGCGCTACCTGCGGCGAAACCTGCCAGAACTGCACACAATGCAGCTGCAATATGCCAAAGCAGCCGCTGCCCCGGAGGGGCTGCTGCTTGATCCGGCAAAGGATCTGGAGAGTGAGCTGCTCTCATTGATTGTGGATCGAACCTTCATTGAGGGGCGTCCGCCCATCCGCACTGAGACCCAGTTCGCCCAGCGCATCACCGCAGAGAAGAGCGGCCTGATGGCCGTGGCCAATGAGAGCTGTAGAGTCGTCAGCCGCATACTCAGCGAGTATCAGCAAGCCCGCAAGGCACTGTCGGGCAGCATGCCAGTCAACCTGATCCCGATGATTTCAGATATGCAACAGCAGCTTGACCGGCTGATGTTCAGAGGGGTATTGCAACATACACCGTGGCAAAATCTACAGCACTTCCCGCGTTATCTGAAGGCCATCGTGATGCGGCGGGAGAAGCTCGGGCATGCGGCTGGGCGTGACCTCCAGCAGATGCGGGAGATGCAGCGGCTCTACAGCCGCTGGCAGGAGAAGGATCAGGCAACGTGCAGAGCCGGTCAGCCGGATGCAAGAGTTGAAGAGCTGCGCTGGAGCTTTGAAGAGCTGCGGGTCTCCCTGTTTGTCCAGGAGTTGAAAACAGCTGCACCCATATCACTGAAGCGTATAGAGAAACGCTGGAAAGCGCTGGGGTTGTAATTAGACTGGTTAGCAGGGGTAATCAAACCCTATAATCCCCACCTGAATAATATTTAAGGAAAGGAAGAGAGTATGAACCCATGCCCCTGCGGCTCTGGCAAAGCGTACGATGCCTGCTGTGGCCCACTGCATGCCGGAACCCAAACAGCGGATTCGGCAGTTGCCCTGATGCGCTCCCGCTACAGCGCCTACGCCAATGGCGAAATTGCCTACCTCACCGACAGTCTGCACCCAGAGCATCGTGATGATCATGACCCTGCTGCGACCAGGCGCTGGGCTGACAATTCAGACTGGATCAAGCTGGAGATTGTCTCGGTTGATGAGCAGGGGGATGATGGCAAGGTTGAATTCATAGCCACCTATCGGGAGAGCGGGATGATTCAATCCCATCACGAAGTGGGTGAGTTCAAATGTCTGGAGGGACGCTGGTATTATGTGGATGGCAAGCTGGTGCCACCCTCCACGCAACAGCATCAAGCCCCTAAAACAGGCCGCAATGAGCCATGCCCCTGCGGGAGTGGCAAAAAGTATAAAAAGTGTTGCGGACGTTGATTGAGTGTCATTACTGAGAACCGGCTTAAGTTTACAGGTCACAAGTCGACCTATACTCTTGGGGGACTAGGAGGCTGTCCGAGAATAGGTAAATATGCAATTTGTCAATAATTAACTCCTTACAAATCAATGAGTTAGAAATTGCATTTCGTAAAAAGCCGAGTTCTCGGACAGCCTCCTAGTCAATAACCAGAACTGAAAGAGAGTAATGGTGGAACAAAAAAGATCAACAACCAAAGTGTGGAGCCTCTGGATCGGGGGGGGGCTGATGTTGTTGGCGCAGCTTGTGAGCGCAGAGATTATCTACCACTATGTCGATGCGAAAGGAGATACCTACTTCACCGATCATCCACTAAGAGGCGGCTATAAACTGAAGGGTACCAGAGGCAGTCCCAGGCCTGTTGCCTCGTATGATGCGAAAAATGCGGAGCAAAATCGCAGGCGCTATAGCCCGATGATCACCGCTGCTGCCCGGAGATTGAATCTGCAACCTGAGCTGCTGCATGCGGTTGTGCGAGCTGAATCCGCCTATGATCCGCGCGCTATATCACGGGTAGGCGCAGTGGGGCTGATGCAGCTAATGCCGGGAACGGCTCAGCGCTATGGTGTGAGCAGGCGAGGCCGCTATGACCCGGAGCAAAACCTGAAAGCAGGAGCTCACTACCTGCGGGACCTGCTCAGAGAGTTCAAATTTGACCTGCGCCTGGCGCTTGCAGCCTATAATGCAGGTGAGAATGCAGTAAAGAGATACGGTAATAAAATCCCCCCCTATCCTGAAACCCAGCGCTATGTTCGCAAGGTGCTGGCCTTTTATAATCAGGATCTGGCATCGAGCAGCTGAGACCTCTCTGCGGTTTCCGGCTCATTCTTGGTTGCCTGAGCTGGTGCCAGATACCCATTCAGGGTTATGGGCAGATATTAAAATAGTTAGGGAAGGAGAGGTAGTCAATATGGAATTAAGCATGAATTAAATCAGGAAATTGACCTATAGTATATGGGAAATGAGTTGTTAGCCCCCTGTCATTAACTAATTATAAAAGAAAAAAATGATCACCTTGATACCATTTGGCATAAAAAACTACTTTAAGGAAGAGCAGCGTACGCTAACGGAGGTATCTGTAAATGCCTGATAGTGATAACCATCTCATAATTGCCCCGGTCGACGGCGTTCTTCTATCACCTCTTGAGCTGTCGATCTTGAAAAGATTGCAAAAAGGGAGGCCGGAGACAGAGATCTGTAGCTCCCTCAACCTGACCAAACAAAAACTGACGACCCATCTCAAGGAGATCCGGGACAAACTAAATGTCCGTACCCGGGGGCATGCCATTGACCGCGCAGTGGCTCTTGGATTAATGAATGCCTATGTGCCAAACGGGATGGATGTCGTAAAGCCAAACCTGAAGATTGGCATTGTAGGGTGTGGCAGAGGGGGTGCTGCGGTACTGCATATCCTGAAAGAGAATCCATATATTGACATTATATTTGCAGTAGACAGTGACCCGGATGCATTTGGGGTGAAAAGTGCTGTCAAATTCAATATCCCTTTCTATACCCGGCTTCCCCTCCTTGAATCTGATGACGTTGATGTCGTAATCAATGTGACAGGTTCAGACGAGGTGGCTGCGGAGCTTCGCAGCATGTTACCAGCCAATACCGAGCTGATGGGCGGCCTCTCTGCAATGTTGATGTGGCAGATTACAGAGGAGCGCAGAAGAAGGCTGGCAGAGCGTGACAGAACATTGAAAGAGCACGAGAGCCTCTGTCATCTGGGTGAGATCATCGAGAATATAGACAGCATGGCCGATGCCTCGTATGCCATTGTTGAATATGCATCAAAACTCCTGAATATGCCGGCCGGCTCTCTTGCCATTTGTGAAGATTCGGGTGAAGAGATGTTGCTTGTTGCGGCCAAGGGGTTTAGTGAAAAGTTCAACATGGATGGTAAGTGGAGAATCAGGCAGGGTGGTTTGACAGATATGCTGTTGAACCAGACAACCCCGCTCTTTATTGCCGATATTGCCGAATCACCCGATCCAAACCCGCTGTTGATTGAGGAAGGGGTCAAGTCGGTATTGGCTGCCCCGTTGATTATTCAGCGCAGCGTGGTGGGTATTCTGTATCTCAATGATTTCAAAAGAAAAGAGATCAGAACAGAGGATATTTCACTCTTCTCGCTATTGACCATCTACGCTGCACTGACCGTGGCGCGGGTCAAGTCTATTGAAAAGCTGTGGCACCAAAGCCAGCATGATGGCCTGACCGGGCTGCTAAACCACCGCAGCCTGATGGAGCAGATTGAGAGAGAGGATCAACGGGCAAAACGGCACAATAGCTGCTACTCATTGATTATGATAGATATTGATAATTTTAAATCCTATAACGATGAGTTTGGCCACCTTGAAGGGAACCGGGTTTTAAAGGCGGTATCGAGGCTTCTGATGAAGGTGGCGAGGGTCTCTGATACGGTAAGCCGCTTTGGGGGGGAGGAGTTTTCAATACTGGTGCCTGAGCTTGGTGTAAATGAAGTGCGGCCCTTTGTGGACAGATTGATTGCCACTGTGGCTGAGTATGAGTTCCCCCACCGCCGCATTACTGTCAGTGCTGGAGTGGCCAGCTACCCAGAAAATGGCACCACAGTGATGGAGCTCATCAAATATGCGGATGACAGGCTCTACCAAGCCAAGCGTGAAGGAAAAAACCGGGCTTGTGTTTAATGAGTGTTATCGATCAGAACGCCTCTCCTGCTGCCGGGCCAGGTGCAGAAAATTCTCCAGCCGACGCCGATCTATCTTCCCCTCTTCAACAGCGTGGCGCAAGGCGCACCCCGGCTCTTGCTGATGGCGGCAGTCGCTAAACCGGCAGTGGCCGAGAAAGGGGGTAAACTCTCTAAAGCCCCTTTCCAGCTGTGATCGGCTCAACTCAACCAGCCGGAAGCTGCGCACGCCTGGTGAGTCAATCAGGCATCCTCCCCCAGGCAGAGAGTAGCGGGTTGTGGCTGATGTGGTATGCCGCCCAAGACCGGTTGCCTGGGAGAGCCGCCCGACCTGAATATCCTGATCGGGGAGCAGTGCATTGATCAGCGATGATTTCCCCACACCGGACTGTCCAACCAGGATGCTGGTTGCACCATCAAGATGCCGAATCAGCGGGTCAAGCCCATGCTCGAATTTGGCGCTGATCCGGATCAGCGGGTAGCCAATCTTTTCATAAAGCCCAAAGCGCCGGTTTAATTTTTTTACTGCTGCCTGATCCAGCAGGTCAATTTTATTAAAGGCAATAACCGCTGCAACCCCAATCGTCTCGGCCGTGACCAGATACTGATCCAGCAGGTACTCGCTGGGCTCCGGCAGAGGTGCCAGCACCACCACCAGTTGGGTGATGTTGGCGGCGAGCGGCTTCTCCCGGCCGCTGTAGTCAGGTCGAGCCAGTACGGACTGGCGCTCAAGCAGTGCCGTGACCACCCCGTTTTTATCGTCGGTAGGCTGCCAAACCACGTTGTCACCGCAGATGATATGGCCAATATTTTGTCGCCACAGGCAGTGGTGGAGCCTGCCTGCCTCATCGGCAACAACCAGGTTTTGGCCGTGGCGGGTGATCACAACCCCTTTTTGCGGCGCTCCTTCTGCCTGTTCCAGCTTTTGTTCGGCTTTTTCAGCCAGATGTTTGCGGCGCTTCTCTTGAATGCTCTGGATGCGTTCCTGCTGACGAAGGGTGAGCCGCCTTTTTGCCATCAGGTTGAAGCTGCAATATGGCGAACCCGAATGGGCGCCGGGGGGTGGCTGTCGTGATATGCCGAATAGAGCGGGTCAGGCGTGAGGGTGCTGGCATTCTCCCGGTAGAGTTTGACCAGCGCCTGAATCATGGCCTCTGGGCTGGTCTGCTCAACCGCATAATCGTCGGCCTCAAACTCCTGCCGGCGCATCAGCCAGCTGGAGAGCGGCTGGAGAAACTGGGTGAAGACAGGAGTGACCATCAGAAAGAGGAGCAGGGCAGCGGCATCAGAGGTCTGCTGCATGCCCAGGGCGCTATAAAACCAATCTTGTTGAGATAACCATCCGAGCAGTGCCAGCCCGATCAGTGAGGTGAGCGCCATGGTCAGCATCCGCTTCAAAACATGCTTCCGCTTAAAGTGCCCCAGTTCGTGTGCCAGCACGGCCTCCATCTCATCAGCGGAGAGGCTCTCCAGCAGGGTGTCAAAAAAGACAATGCGCTTGTTTTTGCCCAGCCCGGTAAAATAGGCATTGCCATGGCTTGAGCGCTGGGAGCCGTCCATCACAAAGATGCCGCTGCTGGAGAAGCCGCAACGGGTGAGCAACTGCTGGATGCGATCTTGCAGCTCGGCATCGGCAAGAGGCTCAAACTTGTTGAACAAGGGTGCAATAAAGGTGGGATAGGCCCAGGTCATGAGCAGTGTAAATGCCATCCAAACGGCCCATGCAGCAAGCCACCAGAGTGAACCCACGCTACCCATAATCCACAGCAGCACCCAGATCAGCGGGAGACCAATAAGAAACATCAGGCCGGTTTGGGTGAGCAGGTCGATGGTAAAGCGCCGGGGGGTGGTGCGGTTGAAGCCAAAGCGTGCTTCAAGGCTAAATGTCCGCCAGGCGCTAACGGGGATGTCCAGCAGCCCCATAATGAAAAAGGAGGAGAGGATGAAAGCGGTACCTGTTAATAGTGTACTGAGGCCGCTGCTGCTCCAGGCTTGATGCAGCCACTCTAATCCGCCCCCCAGTGTCCAGAACAGTAGCAGCAGAGCGCCCGATACCAGCTCAAAGCCCGCAGCTTTAACCCGTGCCAGTGTGTAGCGGGCGGCCTTTTGATGCTCATCCAGTGAGATGGCATCAGCAAAGGCTGCTGGCACCTGATCCTGATGTGCAGAGACATGTTGCCTGTGCCGCCAGAGCAGCCAGGCCTGAATCAGCAGCCCCAGGCCAAGCGCCAATAGAAAAAGCTGGGTAAAAATGTGCATGGGCGAAGGATACAGGTTAGAGTCTGCGTTGCCTACAAGCTGGCAGTTGGGATTCAACCGCTTTTATGGCTTGCTCTCTGTTAGAATCACGTTACCGATTGAATGTGGAGTAATGAATGGCACAGAATCCAAACAACCTTATCTGGATTGATCTGGAGATGACAGGTCTGGATGCCCAGAATGATCTGATCATTGAGATTGCAACCATCGTTACCGATGCCAATCTGAATATCCTGGCCGAGGGGCCAATGATTGCCATTCATCAACCAGACAGCGTGCTGGCAGGCATGGATGAGTGGAACCAGCGACAGCACGGCAACTCGGGGCTGATCGAGCGGGTGCGCGCCAGCCAGTATGATGAGGCGGCGGCAGAGGCAGAGACGCTGGATTTTCTAAAGACCTACCTGCCTGCGGGTAAATCCCCCATGTGTGGCAACAGTATCTGTCAGGATCGGCGCTTTATGGCACGCTGCATGCCCAGGCTGGAGGCGTGGTTTCACTACCGTAACCTGGATGTCAGCACCCTCAAGGAGTTGGCCAACCGCTGGTCACCGGAGATGGCGAAGGGGTTTGAAAAGGAGTCCAAGCATCTGGCGCTGGATGATATTAAAGACTCCATTGATGAGCTTATATACTACCGTGAAAACTTCCTGCGGTTGCCGGATAACCTCCTAGGAGCCTGTCGGACTTAGGTGGATTGTAGCGAGGGAGTGGGAGAGTGAGCGCAAATATTCCCGGTTTTGAGGCGCATAGTGGGCCTACGCAACGAAAAACCGGGAATATTTGAGCCGCTCTCCCACTTCCGCAGCCAGTTCATCCTAAGTCCGACAGGCTCCTAG
>WFXD01000041.1 GCA_015490795.1 Gammaproteobacteria bacterium | reverse complement strand
GCCCCATAGGGCGCACCGAGACGTTGGCATCACAACGGAAGGAGCCTTCGGCCATGTTGCCATCACAGATCTCGATATAGCGCACCAGGGCGTGGATCTTTTTGGCGTAGGCAACGGCCTCGGCGGCAGAGCGCATATCCGGCTCGGAGACGATCTCCAGCAGCGGTGTGCCGGCACGGTTGAGGTCGATGCCGGTCATGCCGTGAAAATCCTCATGCAGCGATTTGCCGGCATCCTCTTCGAGGTGGGCGCGGGTGACGCCGATCTCTTTGATATCGCCCTCTCCCAGATTGATGGTCAAGCGCCCTTTGCCGACAATCGGCAGCTCGAACTGGCTGATTTGATACCCCTTGGGCAGGTCGGGATAGAAGTAGTTTTTGCGTGCAAAGACTGAGCGGGGCGCAACCTCGGCGCCAATCGCCACGCCAAACCTCACCGCCATGCGAACCGCCTCCCGGTTCAGCACGGGCAGCACGCCCGGCATGCCCAGATCTACATTGCAGGCCTGTGTGTTGGGTGCTGCGCCATAAGCGGTTGAAGCACCGGAGAAGATCTTCGATTTGGTGGCCAGCTGAGCATGGATCTCAAGGCCGATGACTGTTTCCCATTGCATGTTCGTCAAAACCTCTAAATTCCGGCGGGGGCTGCTTGGTGATAGTCAGTAGCCATCTGCAGCCGGTGCGCCACATTCAGCAGTCTGGCCTCGGCAAAGTAGTTGCCGATGATCTGTAGCCCGACGGGGCTGCCCGCTGCCGGGGCAACCGGGATGGAGATCCCCGGCAGGCCCGCCAGGTTGACGGCGATGGTGTAGATGTCTGACAGGTACATGCTGACCGGGTCATCGGCCTTCTCGCCGATGCGGAAGCCGCTCTCCGGCGCGGTCGGCCCCATAATCAGATCCACCTGCCCGAAGGCGCGTTTGAAGTCATCCGAAATGAGCTGGCGAACCTGCTGGGCCTTCAGATAGTAGGCATCATAATAGCCGGCGGAGAGCGCATAGGTGCCGATCAGGATGCGCCGCTGCACCTCATCGCCAAAGCCTTCGGCGCGGGAGCGTTTGTAGAGATCCTCCAGATCCTTCGGATCTTCACAACGGTGGCCATAACGCACGCCATCGAAGCGGGAGAGGTTGGAGGAGCACTCCGCCGGGGCCACCACATAGTAGGTGGGCACCGCCAGATGGGTGTTGGGCAGACTGATCTCGACCACCTCGGCACCCAGTTTTTTGTACTCGCCGATGGCCTCCTCGATGGATCTGGCCACAGCTGCATCCAGCCCTTCGCCAAAATACTCCCTGGGCAGGCCGATCTTCAGCCCGGTCAGATCATCCTGCAGCCCGCTGCTGTAGTCCGGCACCGGCTGCTCGGCGCTGGTGGAGTCGCGCCCGTCAAACCCGGCCATCGCCTGTAGCATGATGGCCGCATCGGCCGCGCTGGTGGTCATCGGGCCGGCCTGATCCAGGCTGGAGGCGAAGGCGATCATGCCATAGCGGGAGACCCGCCCGTAGGTGGGTTTCAACCCGGTGATGCCACACAGCGCAGCAGGCTGGCGGATGGAGCCGCCGGTATCGGTACCCGTTGCCGCCGGGGCCAGACGCGCCGCCACGCAGGCGGCCGAGCCGCCGGATGATCCACCGGGCACCGTCCCGGTATCCCAGGGATTGCGCACCGGGCCATAGTAGCTGGTCTCGTTGGAGGAGCCCATGGCGAACTCGTCCATGTTGGTCTTGCCCAGGCTGACAGCGCCCGCCGCCTTGAGGCGCGCCACCACTGTGGCATCGTAGGGCGAGATGAAGCTCTCCAGCATCCTGGAGCCGCAGGTGGTTCTGACCCCTTTGGTGCAGAAGATATCCTTATGGGCGATGGGTATGCCGGTCAGCGGCCCGGCCTCGCCCGCTTGCAGCTTTTTATCCGCAGCCCTGGCGGCAGCCAGCGCCTCTTCGGCGCAGACGGTGATAAAGCTGTTCAGTCCCGTATCCAGCCGCTGGATGCGGTCAAGAAAATATTGGGTCAGCTCGACGCTGGAGTAGTCACCGGCACGCAGCCCGGCGGCCAGCGCTGTAATGCTTTTATTGTGCATAACGCTTTAAAATATCGAGTCAGGTAGAGATAAAAAAGGGGCGAAGTTGGCAGTCAACAGAGATTTACTCGATAACTTTAGGCACCAGATAGAGTCCATTCTCGGTCTGAGGCGCAATGGACTGAAATGCTTCACGGCGGTCTCTCTCCGTCACCTCATCACTGCGCAGGCGTTGGGCCATCTGTAGCGGGTGCGCCATCGGCACAACATCTGCGGCATCAACCGCACTGAGCTGCGCTACCAGATCCAGGATATTGGTGAGATCCGCAGCAATGCTCTCCATCTTTTCACCGCTCAGATCCAGGCGGGCAAGGTGGGCAATCTGTTTCACATCGGCATGATCGAGCGACATGGTTTCCTCAGTAATAACGGGGGGCAAAATCAGAGTCGGGCTAAAATAACATATCCACATTTTTGCTTCTATTCCTTGCTCCAAACTTATACCATTGATAGATTATGCGCTTCCCGGCAGAAAAGGCTTGTTCAGGGCATCTGCGCCCTCTCTCCTGCCTTCAACTACATTCTGGATTCAAACCCTAAACCATGTTCTTTAGAAGCATTCGCGGCATTTTTTCCAATGATCTCTCGATTGATCTTGGCACAGCAAACACTCTGATCTACGCTCGGGACAAAGGGATCGTCCTCGATGAGCCATCTGTTGTGGCCATCCGCCATGACCGCAGCCGCGGCGGCAACAAGTTTGTTGTTGCCGTCGGTGTCGAAGCCAAGCAGATGCTGGGGCGCACGCCGCAGAACATCACCGCCATCCGCCCGCTGAAAGAGGGGGTGATCGCTGACTTTACCGTTACCGAAAAGATGCTTCAGCACTTTATCCACAAGGTGCACGAGAACCGGATCATCCGACCCAGCCCGCGCGTGCTGGTCTGCGTCCCCTGCGGCTCGACGCAGGTTGAGCGGCGCGCCATCAAAGAGTCCGCCGGTGGCGCTGGCGCACGCGAAGTCTATCTGATCGACGAGCCGATGGCCGCCGCCATTGGCGCTGGCCTGCCCATTGATGAGGCGCGTGGCTCTATGGTGCTGGATATCGGCGGCGGCACCTCCGAGGTCGCCATCATCTCCCTGAACGGTATCGTCTACTCCAACTCTGTCCGCGTGGGCGGCGACCGTTTTGATGAGGCGATTATCAGCTATGTGCGCCGCAACTACGGCACCCTGATCGGCGAGGCTACCGCTGAACGCATCAAAAAAGAGATCGGTACCGCATTCCCCGGCACCGAGGTGATGGAGATCGAGGTCAAAGGACGCAATCTGGCAGAGGGTATCCCCCGCAGTTTTGTACTCAACAGCAACGAGATTCTGGAGGCGCTGCAAGAGCCGCTCTCTGGCATTGTGGGCGCCGTTAAGACTGCGCTGGAGCAGACCCCCCCTGAGCTGGGTGCTGACGTTGCAGAACGCGGCATCGTCCTTACCGGCGGTGGCGCCCTGCTTAAGGATCTCGACCGGCTGCTGGAAGAGGAGACCGGCCTTCCGGTACTGGTTGCGGATGATCCACTCACCTGTGTAGCACGCGGCGGTGGCCGGGCGCTGGAGCTGATCGACGAAAGAGGCGGCGAAATGCTGCTGGTTGAGTAGCCCGGTTTCTGACAAATATGCGGCTGTCTGAGTGATCAGGCGGCCATTGCATGAGAGCCATCCCCGATTAAGACGCTATTTACAGAGGGGCCATCCATCACTGTCCGCATGGCAGCAGCAGTGCTCGTCTCGCTGCTGATGATGGTGGTTGACCACCGTGAAAACCACCTGCAATCTCTCCGCTCGGCCCTTTCGGTTATTGTTGCCCCCCTGCAGCAGATCGCCAGCCTGCCTGCCAGCAGCGGCGAGTGGCTCTCTGAAACGCTCTCCTCCCGCCAGACGTTGCAGGAGGAGAACCGGGCGTTGCGCAAGCTCAATCTCAAACTTAAAGGCCGGCAGCAGAAACTTGCGGCGCTGGAGGCCGAGAACATGCGCCTGCGCGAGCTGCTGGACTCGTCGCTGAAGATTGGAGATCAGATCCTGATTGCCGAGTTGATCGCCATTGACCTCGACCCCTACAAGCAGCAGGTGGTCATCAACCGGGGCGACAACTCCGGTGTATTTGAGGGGCAGGCGGTACTGGATGCCAATGCCGTACTGGGGCAGGTTATTCGTGTCGATCCCTTTTCATCCACCGTGCTGATGATTACCGACCCCAGCCACGCCCTGCCGGTAGAGGTGAACCGAAACGGGCTGCGCACCATCGCCATGGGCACCGGACGCATCAATGAGCTGGAGCTGCCGCATCTGCCCAATAACAGCGACATTCAGGTCGGCGACCTGCTGGTCACATCCGGCCTGGGTGGCCACTTCCCTCCCGGCTATCCGGTAGCAGAGATCACCCAGGTGGTCAACAAGCCCGGCCAGCCTTTTGCCCACGTTCTGGCCAAACCCAGCGCCAATCTGGAGCGCGCCCATGAGGTGTTGCTGGTGCGCACATTAACCGCAGATCCCCCCGCCCCCTCTACAGAAGAGCGCACGCCATGACGGTAATACCTCATCGTGGCGGCCTTATCATCATTGCCAGTTTTGTGCTGGCCCTGGTTCTGACCAGCCTGCCGCTGCCCGAATGGATTCGCCCCTTCCGCCCGGCATGGTGCTCACTGGTGCTCATCTACTGGTGCATAGCCGCGCCACAGCGCGTCGGGGTTGGGGTTGGCTGGTTTGTGGGGCTGCTGGTGGATGTGATGACCAACACACTGCTGGGGCAACATGCCATGGAGCTGGCCATTACCGCCTTTATCGCCGTCAAACTGCATCAACGCATACGCCTCTTCCCGCTCTGGCAGCAGGCCTTTGGGGTCTTGCTGCTGCTGCTGCTGGAGGAGGTGCTCTCAACCATCGTAATGGGTGCGATACATCGGCCTGCCTCCGCACTCAGCTACTGGGCATCCCCCTTTATCGGCATGTTGCTGTGGCCCTGGATCTATATCATCCTGCGGGATCTGCGGCGGCGATTTAAAGTGAGCTGATATTTCCAGTGCCTGAATCCAGCTTTAAGGACCACGTCAGAGAGAGCAGAACCCTGGCCTCCCGCGCCATCATATCGGCCGCTGTTGTGGTGATTCTGCTGGGCACCCTGGTTCTGCGCCTGGCTCATCTGCAGATCACCAATCACAGCCACTTTACGACACTTTCACATGAGAATCGCGTCAAGCTGCTGCCACTGCCGCCCACTCGCGGCCTGATCTACGACCGTAACGGCGTGATTCTGGCGCAAAATCTGCCAACCCACAGCCTGGAGATCACCCCGGAGCAGGTCAAGGATATTGACCAGACGCTGGCCGATCTGGCCAAAATCATCACCATCAGCGAGGATAACCTCAAACGCTTCCATCGCCTGCGCAAACAGAAACGCCGCTTTGACCGCATCCCCATCCGGGTGCGCCTCAACGAGAGGGAGGTGGCCCGGTTTGCAGTCAACCGCCACCGTTTTCCCGGGGTGGATATCCAGGCCCGGCTGTTACGAAACTACCCCCAGGGGGAGTCCACGGCACATCTGGTGGGTTATGTCGCCCGTATCAATCAGCAGGAGCTGGAGCGCATCGACACCTCCAACTACGCCGGCACCAGCCACATCGGAAAAACCGGGCTGGAGAAGAGCTATGAGGATCTCTTGCACGGCACGGTCGGGATGCAGCAGGTTGAGGTCAATGCCGCGGGGCGCATCATCCGGGTGCTGGAGAACCACCCCCCCACACCCGGTCAGGATATTCATCTCCACATAGACGCCCGCCTGCAGGCGATGGCTACCGAAGCCTTCGGTGAAAAAAACGGGGCAGCCGTCGCCATCGACCCAAACACCGGCGGGGTGCTGGCACTGGTCAGCAAGCCGGGGTTCAACCCCAATCTGTTTGTAGAGGGGATCAGCTCGGCCGCCTACAGTGCATTGCAGCAATCCGACGACAACCCTCTCTTTGACCGGGCATTGCGCGGCCAGTATCCACCCGGCTCTACAACAAAGCCTTTTGTCGCCCTGGCCGGGCTGGAGACGGGGAGCATCTCCTTTGAGAAAGAGCTGTTTTGCCCCGGCTTCTATCAGCTGCCCAATCATGAGCACAAGTACCGCGACTGGAAGAAGCACGGCCATGGCCGCACAGATATGGAGAAGTCAATCGTCGAATCTTGTGATGTCTACTATTATGCCCTCGCCCATGAGATGGGGATCGACAAGATGAGCGCTTTTCTTCGCCCCTTTGGCTTTGGGCAAAAGAGCATGATCGACATCACCGGCGAACTGCGCGGCCTGCTCCCTTCGCGGGAGTGGAAGGAGAGCACACGCAACATTGCCTGGTACCCCGGTGAAACCCTCATCACCGGCATCGGGCAGGGCTACTTTCTGACCACCCCACTACAGCTTGCCCACGCCACCGCAACGCTGGCGACTCATGGGGTTCTCAGAACCCCCAGGGTGGTCAAACAGATCACCGGCGCAACGCCATCCGACATGGCGATGCCACTGCAACCCGAGCCGACTCAGCTCCCGGTCATTGACCAAAAAAACTGGGATAACATCATCTTTGCCATGACCCAGGTGGTGGAGGGGATCCGCGGCACCGCCCGCCACATTCGCACGAAGGATTACCGGATTGCAGCAAAGACCGGCACCGCACAGGTCTTCACAGTAAAACAGGATGAGGAGTATGATGCGGAGACGGTAGCAGAGAAGATGCGCGACCACGCGCTCTTTATCGCCTTTGCCCCGGTCGAAGCGCCGCAGATTGCAATCGCCGTTATCGTCGAACACGGCGGCCATGGCGGCGCGGTTGCCGCACCCATTGCCCGCGCCATTATGGATCACTATCTGCTGGATCACAAAAAGATCACACCGGAAGATCAGCCATGATACCCCGCTCTCCCCCCCCACGAGAGTTCACCCAATCAACCCCGGCAAAACAGCAGGGGGCACTGGCCTGGCTGCATCTTGATCTGCCACTCATCAGTGGACTGGTGCTGCTGTGTGGCTTTGGCCTGATCGTACTCTACAGCGCCAGCGACCAGAGCATGGCTCAGGTTGAGCGTCAGCTGATCCGGCTCGGACTGGCCTTTATAGTGATGGTCGTTATGGCTCAAGTCCCGCCTCAGCAGCTCAGGCGCTGGAGCCCCTGGCTATTCGGGGCCGGCATCCTGATGCTGATTGCCGTGCTGATCTTCGGGCATACAGGCAAGGGGGCCCAACGCTGGCTGGATCTGGGCCTTTTTCGCTTTCAACCGTCAGAGCTGATGAAGCTGGCAGTGCCGATGATGGTGGCCTGGTTTCTCTCTTCAGCCCGTCTCCCCCCCGACTGGCGGCGGCTGCTGATCGCCGCCCTGTTGATCACTGTTCCGGTCTTGATGATTGCCAAACAGCCCGATCTGGGCACCTCGCTGCTGATCGCCAGCGCCGGCATCTTCGTGCTTTTCCTGGCCGGTGTGCGGTGGCGGCTGATCATCGGCTTCATGGCGCTGCTGGCCGCCCTGGCTCCGGCGCTCTGGTATCTGATGCGCGA
The DNA here is from genome assembly GCA_015490795.1 of Gammaproteobacteria bacterium. GTDB lineage: Bacteria > Pseudomonadota > Gammaproteobacteria > Chromatiales > Chromatiaceae > WFXD01. The sequence continues at coordinate 56,157 of WFXD01000041.1, read as the reverse complement.
CTATCAACGCCAGCGGGTGCTCACCTTTCTCAACCCGGAGAGCGACCCATTGGGAGCGGGATACCACATTATCCAGTCAAAGATTGCAATTGGCTCTGGCGGCATCTACGGCAAAGGGTGGCTCAACGGCACCCAGTCGCATCTCGATTTTCTGCCCGAAAGCTCCACCGATTTCATCTTTGCCGTGCTGGCCGAGGAGTTTGGCCTGATAGGCATTCTGGCACTGCTGTCCATCTATCTTTTCATCATCCTGCGCGGCCTCTATATCGCCACCCAGGCCCACGACAGCTACGACCGGCTGCTGGGCGGCGCGCTGACCCTGGTGGTCTTCGTCTATCTGTTCGTCAACACCGGCATGGTGACCGGCCTGCTGCCGGTGGTCGGGGTGCCCCTGCCCCTGGTAAGCTATGGCGGCACATCACTGGTGACCATTATGGCGGGATTCGGTATCCTCATGTCCATTCACACCCATCGTAAGCTGTTGCCTACCTGACCCACCATACGGAGCATGCACCCCAATGAAGCCCATCAATCGAATCAGCACCCTGCTGAGTATCGGACTACTGCTTTTACCCCCGGCCTTTGCGGCCACCCCGGCGCTGAACCCGGATGTGCAGAGGTTTGCAGATGAGGTGGCAGCACGCCACAACCTCAACCCTGATGAGGTTGCCAAAATCCTCTCCAGGGCAGAGAATCTGGAAGAGCTGATCCGCAGCAAGTTTCAACATTCTGCCGAAGCTACCTGGCCCTGGCACCGCTACCGTAAAAACTTCCTCTCCCAAAGACGGGTAGAAAACGGTCTTAAATTCTGGAACAGCCATGCCACGCTGATTGAGCAGGCCGAGCAGCGGTTTGGCATTGCTCAAGAGGTGCTCGCTGCCGTCGTGGGGGTAGAGACCAACTATGGAAAACGACCCGGCAAGATCCGGGTGCTTGACTCGCTCTACACCCAGGCCTTTCACTACCCTGAACGCAAACGGTTTGGCCGCACCCAGCTGGAGGATTTTCTGGTGCTGGCAGTGAATGAAAAACTCGACCCGCTGGAGGTGAAAGGCTCCTACGCCGGTGCCATGGGGCAGCCGCAGTTCATCCCCTCCAGTTACCGCGCCTATGCGGTGGATATGGACGGTGATAACCGCCGTGACCTCTGGGACAGCGATGCCGATGTGATTGGCAGCGTAGCCAACTATTTTGCCCGCCACGGCTGGAAAGCAGGCGCACCCGTTGCCTCACCTGTTAGCGGGGTAACAGCCGATCACGATGCATGGATCACCCTGGAAAACAGCAAACCCAAGCCACCCAAAATCAAGATAGCAGAGCTGAAAGCCGCGGGCATCCGGATTGCGGATGACTACGCAGATGACCTTCCGGCCAGCCTGATCCAGCTCTCCACCCGCAGCGGCAACGAGTATTGGGCAGGGCTGCACAATTTTTATGTCATCACCCGTTATAACCACAGCAACCTCTACGCCATGGCGGTCTATCAATTGAGTCAGGAGATTCTTGCACTACGGAATGCGCAGCAGAGCACCGCCCCGTAGGTGGGTCTCTTTTGGCTAATGTGTGCATACAAGGCGGACGGGGGGGGGTTAGAATTCAGACGCTCGGGGCCGGAGAGGCACAGACCCCAAAGAGGCCAGAAGCCTGTCGGGCTTAGGCGTATTGTAGCGAGGGAGTGGGAGAGTGAGCGCGCAAATATTCCCGGTTTTGAGGCGCATAGTGGGCCTACGCAACGAAAAACCGGGGATATTTGAGCCGCTCTCCCACTTCCGTAGCCAGTTTATCCTAAGCCCGGCAGGCTCCAGTACTCCGTCAAGGTGATAACTTGGGATGCAGAGCTTCCCAGGCCGGCCAATGCCGCGTTGCAGTCCTTGGAAAGGGCATGCCATTCCCTGCGGACTGCGCCTTGCCTTGGCCGGCCTGGGAAGCTCTGCATCCCAAGTTATCACCTTGACGGAGTACTAGTCAGAAAACTTATCAGCCAACGATTTACGCTCACGGATAATGAAACCGAGCAGCTCATCCAGCTCGCCGAACAAGAGGCCGAGCAGGCGATTGATTATCACTGCTTTACCTCACTGATCAACACCCACTTCTCAGCAGAAGAGAAGGTCGATATTGTCGAGCACCTGTGGCAAATAGCCTATGCCGATGGGCAGATCAACAAATACGAAGACCATCTGGTGCGCAAGATTTCAGAACTCATATATGTACCCCACAGCGCCTTTATCGCAGCCAAGCATCGGGCAGAGGCCAATGATCAATAGGGGGCTGGGATGCTTTAGCTATAAAGTGGGAATCTGTAGAGCTGGAATTGATAGAAAGGGCTGAAAACACCTTTCAACCCAGGTTTAATACTCCTCCCCTGTTTGCGTTGACTCTTTAACCATCTTTACAAATGAGGAGATCAGCAGTTCAGGGGTTTTAAATGCTTGCCTGTCCAAATAGTAGTAGGTGCCGATCTGTGCGGCATCACGGTAGATTCGATACTCTATTTTTGTTTTTGGTATGATTCCAGTGATATATTTTTCACCATCGTCTTCTACTCTTTGGCCCTCTTTTATACCGTCAAAATAGAACAGTGCCTTTTGCAGCGCCTCATTGCAGCGATTTTGAAACAGCGAGAGTGAATTTGCATCCTCCTTCAAGTATGGCTCCCAGGCGGCATCCATTTTATCTGAAATACCCAGTTGTTGCCTGATCCATTCCAGCAGTTTTGCCAGCATCTTATTCACAAGCCCTCCTCCTGATATGCCAATAAATCAGCTCTCTTCGTTAAAGGAAAGCTCTCTGCCCTTGCCTTTGGATGCCGGGGTCGCTCTGTCCCAGGCCCAGTCTCTGATCCTTTTCATCTGCTCTTTCATGGTCTCTGACAACGGCACAATGGTATCAATGTGCCTGGCAATATCTTTTGTTGTGAATGGATGGCCCTGACTGCTGGCATCGATTCGCCCGCCATTGATTGCCTGCTCTATCTCGGCTGCATTCCACTCTTTTGTGATTTTTGTAAGATGTGCAATGTCAAAGTCACCGGGGTTTTGCCTGTTGGCCTTAAGATGTATCTTTATAATCTCTGCCCGCTCTTCATCACCCGGAAGATCACAAAAAAAGACCTGGTCAAAACGCCCTTTACGAATAAGCTCCGCAGGCAGTGATTCAATCCGGTTGGCCGTTGCCGCTACAAAAATCAATGGCGATTTCTCCTGCATCCAGGTCAAAAAAGCTGAGAATATATGTGACTGATTGGCATTGCCACCTTCAAGCAGCCCCAGTCCATTCTCTATCTCATCAATCCACAATACCGCTGGCGCTGCACTCTCCATCATCTGCGTGACTTTATGAAAAGCAGCTTCCGGGCTGCCATGCATTTGTGAAAAAATGAGGTTCATATCCAGCCTGAAAAGCGGCACATTCCATGTATTGGCTACAACCTTGGCGCACATGCTTTTACCACAGCCGCTGATGCCCATAATGAGGATTCCTCTGGGTATCGGCATGCCACTTGATTGTGCCTTTTGAGTGAAGAGATTTTTCCTTATATTGATCCACTCTTTTAATCGGCCCAGCCCGCCAACCTGATCAATATCAAAATTGACAGGTACATATTCCAGGCTGGTTGCGGCACCGCTTGCCACCAGCCGTCTTTTGCATTCACTGATCAAGCCGGAGACCGCTGTAGCGGTGATTCTCTCACAACGGTTAATTTGATGCATGATATGCGTTGCATCATTCAGAGTCAGTCCGCAGAGGGAGAGCGCAATATCTTTTAGTGCTTCATCACGCAATTTTCGAGCTGCATGCCCCTGTTGCAGCTCAGCAAGATGAGCCAGCATCTCCTCCATACCCGGCGGGCTGACATCTATCTGGAATATTTCGCTGTTTAATGAAGGGGGGACCAGCTTATCTGATGAGACTATAAAAATATACAGGTCATCGCGCCGGCTGAATTTTTCGTAGAGATCTCGCAGCAACCTGTCGATCTTCGGCTGCCCGGTAAAGTCCAGCAGATCTTTCATGATGTAAAAGCCGGGGCGGCCATCTTCAATGATCCACTGTAGTGCTGTTGCCGGATTATCTGTCCCTTCAACGGCATCATTACTATCCAGCCCCGCTGTACATGACCAGGTAATAACGGGGATATTATCTGCCTGCTTTTCAGCCAGCTGATGCAGCAATTTTATCATGCGCCGCTCTTCTGCACTGTTGAGATATATTATGGGGTACTGACCTGCAATGGCCTTTTCTATCTCTTTTATCACTTCAGCCATCTTTATTTCCTGTATGTTTAGACAGTAACGCAGTTAGCAGCGCAGGTCATTCTGGTTTTGAAGAAACCATTTGTAGGCTTCAGACAGCCCATCCGGCAACTCTGTTTTTGCACACCACCCAAGCTGCTGGAGTGACCTCACATCCAACAGTTTACGCGGCGCACCATCTGGTTTTGTTTTATCAAAGGCAATTCTGCCTTTGTAGCCAACAATCTTGCCAATCTCCCTGGCCAGTTCAGCAATGGTGATATCACAACCTGTACCTACATTCAGGTGTGATACCATTGGCCCTGTTTTATCCCGGTAGCATTGGCTGGTCAGCGACATAACAAACAGGCAGGCATCTGCCATATCATCTACATATAAAAATTCACGCTTCGGGGTCCCACTGCCCCATACATTCACTTCCGGCTGATGCGCTATTTTGGCCTCGTGAAATTTTCTTAACAGCGCCGGGATGACATGGCTATCCTCAAGATTATAGTTATCTTCAGGCCCGTAAAGGTTGGTAGGCATCACTGAGCGGTAGTCTGTACCATATTGCCGGTTATAGGATTCACACAACTTTATGCCGGCAATCTTTGCAATGGCGTAGGGTTCATTGGTTGGTTCCAGCCGGCCTGTAAGAAGAGCTGATTCAGACATGGGCTGCTCCGCCATGCGGGGGTAGATGCAGGAGCTGCCTAAAAACAGCAGCCGCTTGGCACCCGCTCGCCAGGCCGAGTCGATGATGTTGGCCTCTATCATAAGATTCTGATAGATAAACGCGGCGGGTTGGGTGCTGTTGGCATGGATTCCGCCAACCCGTGCCGCTGCCAGAAAGATATACTCCGGGCGCTCTTGTGCAAAAAAATCACGTACGGATTGTTGGTGGGTCAGATCCAGCTCTGCATGGGTGCGGGTGATTATATTTTGATACCCATCCCGATGCAGGCGCCGCATAATGGCTGACCCCACCATGCCCGCATGGCCTGCCAGATAGATTTTTGAGTCGAGGTTAAATGCCATCACTCATTGCGCTCATAGGTTTGGAATCCTTCACGGCGGCAAAGCTCATCTTTTTTGGCCAGCTCAAGATCTTCCCGCGCCATCTCTGCCACCAGCTCTTTGAATTCGATCTTTGGCACCCAACCCAGCTTCTCTTTTGCCTTTGAAGGGTCTCCGAGCAGTGTTTCAACCTCTGTTGGCCTGTAGTAGCGCGGATCAACCTTTACAATCACATCCCCCGGCTTGAGGGTGCACTCCACTTTTGGTGCAGCCTCTACAATCGCTCTCTCCTCCTCTGCAACCCCTTCCCACCGCAGGGTTATGCCCAGCTCTGCCGCTGCGGCTGTTACAAAATCACGCACGGTATACTGCACCCCGGTTGCAATAACGAAATCTTCGGGCTGCTCCTGTTGCAGCATCAGCCACTGCATCTCAACATAATCTTTTGCATGCCCCCAATCACGTTTGGCATCCATGTTGCCCAGGTAGAGACACGCTTGCAGCCCCAGTTTGATGCGCGCCAGGGCGCGGGTGATTTTGCGCGTAACAAAGGTTTCACCGCGCACCGGAGATTCATGATTAAACAGGATGCCGTTGCAGGCGTAGATGCCATAGGCCTCTCTGTAGTTTACGGTTATCCAGTAGGCATAGAGTTTTGCTACGGCGTAGGGTGAGCGCGGGTAAAAGGGGGTGGTTTCGCTTTGCGGTGTCTCTTGTACCAACCCATACAGCTCTGAGGTCGATGCCTGGTAGAAGCGGGTCTTTTTTTCCAGCCCGAGAATACGTATCGCTTCCAGTATCCGCAGCGCACCAAGCGCATCGGCATTGGCAGTATATTCCGGCTCTTCAAACGAAACTGCCACATGGCTTTGGGCGGCAAGGTTATACAGTTCATCCGGCTGCACCTGCTGGACAATGCGCACCAGGCTGGATGAGTCGGTCATGTCACCGTAGTGGAGAATGAAGTCGCGATCCGGTTGGGAGGGATCCTGGTAGAGATGATCTATTCGATCCGTGTTAAACAGCGATGAGCGGCGCTTGATGCCATGAACCTCATACCCTTTGTTCAATAAAAACTCAGCCAGGTAGGCACCATCCTGCCCGGTGACCCCTGTTATCAGCGCTCTTTTTTTCATGGTTATTTCCGGTAAATTATGCGTTTTCCAATCAGTTAATCTGCTTTGATTCTGATTGCTTTACTATCCGTAACTCACCCACAAACATGAGCACCGGGAAGTTACGCTTCAGCTCTTTACTGTAGAAGTTACGCATCACAACACCATTTGGAAACTGGATGCGCGTGCCTGCCGGCAGTTCAGCCGTTGGCCCGGCCAGCCAGGCCGACAGCCCATCATCACGCTGCACCTCCAGATAGCTGTAGCGTGCCGCTTTTAGATGCGTTACAACCACCGCCTCGTTGGGCAAGATCTTTTTTTGCGTCTCTTTTTTATCCCGCTCACGCTTTTTTATCGCCGCCTCGGTAGCGGTTGCCCAGTAGCCGATATCGCCTTGCGCATTGAAAGAGGCATATTCAATACTGCGTTTATATCCAGTCAGGTTTGTGCCACCCATTATATAGAGCGTGCCATTCACTACTGCTGCACTCATCCCCTCCCGCCGTGATGCCAAAGGTGTTGTGTATCGCCAACCGCTGAGCGAGCCATCCGGGTTGATTTGCGCCTTCTCAATACTCTCCAGATAGGCAGCCCCATCCAGACCACCAAGTGCATAGAGATAGTTGCCATGCTGTAGTGTGGCCAGCCCATAGCGACCCGTCTGTAACGCACCGGAAAACTGCCAGGGCGCCAACCACCCCTCATCATCCAGCTGGCTCCACTCCACATCAGCAATACCCACACCCCGCACCTTGTCATGACCACCTATCATGTAGATACGGTTGTGCGCTCTGCTTACTCCGTGGATGTAGCGCGCCATATTCATATTATCCACCAGCACTGCCCACTCGCCCAGCGTACCATCCGGCTGGATCTCGGCGCGCTCGACACTGTCGAGCAGCGTCCCGCCAAATCCGCCAAAGGCATACAGGTGGTTGCCTATCACCGCCACCTTGGTGCAGCGCCGTTTGGTATTGAGCCTGAACTGCTCTATTGTCCATTCGCCCAGTGTGCCATCCGGCTGGATCTCGGCACGCTCAATGCTATCCAGCAGGGTTTTTCCGTAGTCGCCCTGCCCCCCGCCAACCACATAGACAAACCCCTTGTGCCGTACCGCAGAAAAAAAGCCTCGCGGTGTGTTCAGCGCTGGGCCTTGCGACCATTCAGACAGATCGCCCCCTGCGCCGACCCTGATAAACTCACTGCTGCGCAGAAAGTTTTTGCCATCCACCCCGCCAATCAGATGGATAACGCCATCCACCTCCACTGCGGCAGCGCCTGAGCGCGCTGTCTGCATAAGTGGCCCCTCACGCCAGCCAGGTATCCAGACCTGCCCCTCTCCCTTTTGGCGGGCCTCGCCCGGTGGTGGCAGCCTGCCATCCGCCAGCAGCGGGCTGGCTGCAATCAACAGCATGAACCCCCACAGCAGCATGGCTGACCGGCATTGAATGAGGCTGTGCTTCATACCCTGTATATTATTCACTGACATCCTCTGGACTATAATCCTAGAAAAATCAGTTGAGCCTACTACCCAAAAAGCGGGCACAAGTGCGAACATCTAATGCACTCAATCTACAGGATTTTTCCCACATTTTGAACTCACCGTATGGATGATACGCAATCGTTCAAAATGTGGGAAAAAATCCTGTATCTTAAGCGCCTTAGCCGCTCTCGCTACGGCTCAACTGATTTTTCTAGGATAACCCATCCACCCCGCATTTGTTGAGTGGCACTACACATAGTAGAGTAGACAGCGAGATCCGGCAGGAGCGGCCCCACTATGACGACTCAACCATCCGTTCGTCTCTATGCAGGCGAAGAGATTGCCCGCTACGGCTTTGGCGACGACCACCCTTTTGGCACCGATCGATTCAACGCCTTTTGGCGTGAATTCACCAAACAGGGTCTGCAACGCCGTGTTCAGCTCTGCCGCCCAAAACGGGCAGATCAGGCGGCTATCGAGCTGTTTCACACCGCCAACTATGTGGCCAGGGTGAAGACCATGTCGCAGACGGGCAGCGGCTATCTGGATGGCGGCGATACCCCCTGCTTCCCAGGCGCCTATCAGACCACAGCCTATGTGGTGGGCAGTGTGCTGGATGCCATCGACCATATCCTCCAGGGCAGCAGCAGGCGCGCCTTTCTCCCCATTGCCGGGCTGCACCATGCCCGCCGTGACGCTGCCGCCGGGTTCTGTATCTTCAACGATTGCGGTATAGCCATTGAGGCCCTGCGTGCCAGACATGGCATTCAACGGGTGGCCTATGTCGATATTGATGCCCACCACGGTGATGGGGTCTTTTATGCCTTTGAGGAGGATCCAGAGCTGATCTTTGCCGACCTGCATGAAGATGGCCGCTATCTCTACCCTGGCACAGGCAGCCAAAGCGAGACGGGCAAGGGGGCCGCCAAAGGGAGCAAACTCAATATCCCCATGGCGCCTAATGCCGATGATCAGGCGTTCCTCTCCGCCTGGTCCAGAGCGGAGGCCTTCATTGAGCAGGCCGCGCCTGAGTTCATCATCCTTCAGTGCGGTGCCGACAGTGTTGCAGGCGACCCGCTTACGCACCTTGGCTACAGCGCCGAGGCGCATGCCCATGCGGCAAAATCACTGGTACAGATCGCCGAGACTCACTGCAAGGGCCGAATGCTGGCTGTCGGCGGCGGGGGCTATAACCGGGATAATCTGGCGCATGCCTGGTGCAATGTGGTCAAAAGCATGATCCCGAAGGGGGAATAAGAGGTTTGGCAAAAACAGGCGCTTGCTGTGCCATACTCACTTATCAAGACAACACCATGAGCACCATCCGATGTCCGAAAGATTCGATATCTTTTTCTCTGGCCAGATCATAGCCGGTCAGGATGAAGCCGCCGTGCGCACCAGGCTGGGGCGCCTCTTCAATGCCAACCCAAAGCAGCTGGAACGACTCTTTTCGGGTAAGCCGGTAAAGATAAAGTCAGGGGTTGATATTGAAAAAGCGGCCAAATACCGGGTCAGCTTCCGCAATGCCGGGGCGCTGATTGATATCAAGCCCGCTTCAAAGGCGGGCGCTGCCAGCACCACACAGGCCAAGGCGGATCGCCCCTCGGACGCTGCTCCGCCTGCAAGGGATCAGATGGAGCTGCTGCCTGCCAAAACCGGCAGCCTTATTGATTGTGCAGCTGAGGTGGTGCCCGCGGAGATACCCAATATTGATGGCATCACTCTCGGCAGCAGCACAGCCCCGCTGGATAGCAGGGAACCACCACCCCCGGCGAATATTGATACAGAGGATCTAACGCTGAGCCCGGCCCGCCCTGAAGCCATGCTGGATGAGAGCGAACCACCACCGCCAGCAGAGATCGACACCAGCGGCCTGACGCTCAATGCCGCCAATACCGGAACTCTTGAGGATTGCCAGCAGCCGGTAGAGGCGGCCAAGATACCCGACATCAGCGCGCTGGAGATGGTTGAGCCAAAGGCAGGATTTTAGCCATCTGCCCCTCCACGCTCTGCTTCAGCTGGATGACAAAGCGACCCAAGGCGTAGTCAATAACAAAGCGAACCGGAATCCTGCGCTCATCCGCCGTCATCCAGACAAACACCGCGGGGTGTGCTGGCTGGCCACTCCACCGCCCCGCCTTAAAGGCATCAAATCGCACCTTGAAGAGATCCCGCTGCCGGCTATCCTGCTCCAGAGGCCCACGCGTTTGAACCCGAACCAGATAGTTCAGCACCTTTTTCCCATCAGAGATGGTAAAGCGCCTCTCATCACCAACCGCAAGCGGCTGGCCCCGAACCGCTTGCAGCAGCGAGAGGTGGTCCAGCATATTGGTGAGCAGCTTCTGGCCCGCCTTTCCTGAGCGGCGGAAATCCGCCGGGGCATACCCCAGAAAATGGAGCATCTCCGTTACCTCACTGCGGAAACCACCCCCGGCCTGCTGCGGCTTACGCCGTTTATAACGCTCTGTTATCTTCTCATCCCAATCGAAATGAACGATTTCATGGCGCTCCTTGCCCTTGCGCCCCTCCCTGCGCTTGTCAAACAGAATGGAGCGCTGCAGATCGGTACTGAAGTAGCTGGTCAGCTGATACCGGAAGGGGTAGAGCTGCTCCATCTTTTTATGCGCCTCGCTGCTGATCTGGATCTGTGCCTTATAGGCCGCCTCGCCATTCACCGCAACGGTTTGCCATGAACTCTCCAGCACTGCATCGCAGATATCCAGCCGGGCCATGGCGGTCAAGCCCCCCTGATAGGAGATCCTGTACTCCAGGCGCTCATCGACCTGCGGAGCCGCCAACAGGTCGACTGGGGATACAAGGAGCAAAAACAGAACCCCGCTCACAAACCTGCAATGCCATCTGCGGCAAAGCCGGCCCATGCAAAAAATATCACCCCTCCTTATTGGTTGTTGCCGAAGCAAAACCGCCCCATCCTGGCCTGAAACTTGCTGAGATATTGTCAGCGCATTTTTTTGCATATCAATACGTCATTTATTTGACTTAAAGATGAGGACACCATTGTGGTCGCACCCATTTCAAATGACAAACTGCCATCTTTCAGCAGCACAAAAGCAGGCAACCCGGATTCAAAAAGCACCGGCAGCACCAATAAAGGCAGTGCGGAGGCCGGCTCTGCCACCGCTGAAGCCGCCAAACCGGCTGATAACATGGTAAGCATTGGCCGCGCTGATGAACTCTATCGCAGTGCCACCAGTGAACCCATCCGGTCAAGCGGCAACATCAATACCACAGAGGAGGCCGCCCAGCTTGCAGCCCGGATCAGCAAACTGTTGGTGGCTGATGGCGCAGAGGCCATGCGCGCCCAGGCGGGAGGCCAGGCCAGCCAGATCGGCGCCCTGCTAAGCACAGCCCCTTAGGGACATCCACATCCAGGCGGCTACTCCCCCACAAATTCCATGCGCTCCACCTCTGCAAGGCTGACCATTTTGCCATCCAGGGTGAGCAGGCTGCGCGCTGCCACATCGCCCTTATAGGCCTCATAGTTGACCGCATTGCCACTACGGGTATCAATCACCCGAACGGTCACGATCTGGTAGCTATCCTCCCACTCCAGATAGGTAAAATAGAGGGCGCCCGCCAGCATGATGGAGACCAGACCATAAGCGGCATAGTGAGGCAGTCGTAGCGGTGCTTTTACCCGGGATGGCGCTGGCGCTACAGTCTGTTGCAGGCGGTGCATGCGCCTGCGCAGCACCAGCGCCGCCACCAAAACAACCGCTACCGTCAGTAAGATCTTCAGTAACATGGCCGCTACTTTATCACGCTGCGCCACAGAGAGGCCATGGTTGCAATTAACCGCACAGCCCCCTATAAATGCAGTATGATGGGCTATTTTCAGAGCGTCAGATGAACCCCATAAAGATCCCTGCACTTATCCTGCTGCTGCTCTTGACCGCCTGCGGTGAGCCAGATCGCCCCAGCCTTGCGCTCTATCCTGCCATTGAGCGCGGAGATATTGCTCAGATCGAGCGCCATATCAAATGGGGTGCAGATCTCAACCAGGCCAACCCGGATGGCAGCATGCCCCTGCATGTCGCAGCCAAGGCCGGCCGCTGGGTGGTGGTGAAACTGCTGCTAAAGCATGGGGCCGATATTGATATTCTGGACAGGGAGGGCCATACCCCTCTCTACAATGCAGTGATGGCAGGCCGCACCCAGGTGGCAGAGATGCTGATCAAACAGGGCGCCAAATTTGACAGCAACAGGCTGCTGCAAGAGGCAGTATCCAACCAGATCGCTGACCGCGATGTCTACAAGTTTTTGATACATCAAGGGGCAGATATCAACCTCGTCACCGAAGAGGGGGATACCCCGCTCCATATCGCAGTGAAAAAGAGTGATCGAGTGATCAGCAAGATATTGATCCGTAACGGCGCTGATATCAATGCCAGGGATGCCGCCGGACACACCCCTTTGTGGTATGCCACCGGGCACAACAGTGACATCAGCGCCCTGCTCAAGCGCAATGGCGCTGTGGCCGAGTAGCCACAAACCTGTTTTCACTGCCTCTGTTAGCCTGTACCATACCCGGCCGGTCAACCCACTAAAACTTTATATCAGGTACTGCATATATGGCATCCACTGTAGATGAGCTTACCATTGCCTACACCGAAGATGGCACCGATATTGTCAAGGAGCTGGATAAACAGATCCTCTCCAAGGGCGCCTGGTCCACGGTTATCTTCCGCTATCAGGAGTGGAATCGCACAAAAGGCGAATATGGCCCTGAAAAGTACAGTATTCGCCGCTATCAGAAGCGAAATGGCGAATATATGCAGAAATCAAAGTTTAATATCTCCAGCAAGGATCAGGCAAAAAATGTTGTTGCTGCTCTGGAGAAGTGGATTGCAGATTAATCACGAAGCGGGGCCAAGGCCCTGCTTCCGGTCATCTCTTGTTTCCATGAAAGGGGCATGCTCAACCCCAGGTTGATACTGACCTCCCCCACTCTGCCAGCTCATCGAGCAGCGGCATCTTTTCTGCCGGGACGCTAGCATCCTCTTTCAGCGCAGCAATCTGCTCGCGATACTCGGCCAGGGTGATGCTTCCCCCACCGTCGGGCTGGCAGATCCGTTTCCGGCAGAATCTCCTCCAGCGTGCCTGGTCAGCCGGAGTGAGGGTCTCTGGCCAGTTACGCGCCCGGTAGCGAAAAAACATCTCTGGCAGGCGGCGATCCTCAAAACAGGGCTGTAGCTCTCTCAGTTCCTGCGGTTTTGCCTGGCGGACAATCTCTATCTGCTTGCGATCATGAGCGCTAAAAAAGCCACCATAGAGGTCATGGTCAGGGTCACTTGCCGGTTCAAACTGCTGCAAGGTGTGGGCTTGGCGCACCCGCTCCTCAAATGCCGCCGCCTGCCGCAGTTTTTTGGCATGCGCCTTGCCCGCTTCCACATCAATCTGCCAACGCTCCATGGCGGCAGGGGTCAAGGTACTCATGGGGACAACTACCGGACTCTTGTTCAGATGCACCGTTTTGAGTGGCAGGCGCTCAACCCCCTCTGGCAGCTCTTTTGCAGGGGTGAAGAGCCGCTGGTGCAGTGCCTCAACGCCAAGTTCAAAAAATGGCTCCGGGTCATAGCGGAGATCAAACACAATCACGCCATTCTTGTTAATCGGGTGACGGGTGACGGGCGCCACCATGGCCAGGCGGCCATAGCAGGCAGGAAACATGGAGGATACATGCAGCAGCGGGCTCTTCTCACGCAGATCAAACTGCTGGTCAACCAGCCGCTTGTTGCGCAGTTGAAAGAGGTAATCAAACAGCCGCGGCTGGCGCTCCTTTATCAATCGGGCCAATGCGATGGTGGCATGGACATCCGACAGTGCATCATGCGCAGCCTCATGGGACAAACCGTTGGCTGCCGTCAGCTCCTCCAGCTTGAAACAGGGGGTACCATCATCATAGCTGGGCCATTCGATGCCCTCTGGACGCAGGGCAAAGGTAAGCCGCACCATATCAATGATATCCCAGCGTGAATTGCCATTTTGCCACTCGCGGGCATAGGGGTCATAGAAGTTGCGATAGAGGGCATAGCGGGTAAATTCATCATCAAAACGGATGCTGTTGTACCCCACGCCGCAGGTGCCTGGCCGTGCCAGCTCGGCATGGATCAGCCGGATAAACTCGGCCTCACACACCCCTTCTGCTGCGGCTTTTTGCGGCGTCAGGCCGGTAACCAGGCAGGCCTCCGGTTGCGGCAGGATGTCATCTGCCGGGCGGCAGTAGATCATCAAGGGGTCGCCGATGATATTCAGCGCCTCATCGGTTCGTACGCCAGCAAACTGGCAGGGGCGATCCCGGCGCGGGTCCACACCCCAGGTCTCATAGTCATGCCAATAGAAGGTGCCCTGCATAATCTAACCCCGATCATTGGTTTGAGGGATGAATTATCCTAGAAAAATCAGTTGAGCCGTAGCGAGAGCGGCTAAGGTGCTCAAGATACAGGATTTTTCCCATATTTTGAACGATTGCGTATCACCCATACGGTGAGTTCAAAATGTGGGAAAAATCCTGTAGATTGAGTGCATTAGACGTTCACAGTAGGCTCAACTGATTTTTCTAGGATTATCCCAATATTCCTGGCAAAAAAAAGCCGCCCTGTTTTGCAGGGCGGCTTTTTTGATGGCGTCGACAGCGGTTATTTTTTGATGGTTTTCTCTTTGATTCGAGCAGCTCTGCCGGTCAGGCCGCGCAGATAGTAGAGTTTGGCTCGGCGCACATCACCACGACGCTTAACCGTAATATCACCAATCGCCGGGCTGTAGGTCTGGAATACGCGCTCCACACCTTCGCCGTGTGAAATCTTGCGCACGGTAAAGGCCGAGTTCAGGCCGCGGTTGCGTTTTGCAATCACCACACCCTCGAAGGCCTGCATACGCTCACGGTTTCCCTCTTTTACCTTTACCTGCACGACCACGGTATCACCAGGGGAAAATTCTGGAATCTCGCGCGTGATCTGTTCAGCTTCGAGCTCCGCAATAATGTTGCTCATGGTCGTCTACTCCTGTTTTGAACGGGCGCGGGTATGCGCCTGTATAAATTCATCTAATAACATCTGTTCATCTGCGCTCAGCTCTCGATCCTGTATCAGATCTGGCCGACGCAGCCATGTGCGCCCCAGGGATTGCTGAAGGCGCCAGCGACGTATCGCTTTATGGTCGCCACTCAATAGCACCGGCGGAACCACCTGCTCGTCGATCACCTCAGGCCTTGTGTAGTGGGGGCAATCCAGCAGGCCATCTGTATGCGAATCCTGCTCCGCTGATGCTGCATCCCCCAATACGCCCGGTACAAGGCGAATTACGGCATCCATTAACACCATGGCGGCCAGTTCGCCACCACTTAAAACATAATCGCCAATGGACCACTCCTCATCCACATAGCGCTCGATAATTCGCTCATCAATCCCTTCATAGCGCCCTGCGAGCAGGATCATTCCCTCTCTTTTCGCCAGCATTTTAGCCGCCGGTTGATCCAGCCTCCGACCCTGCGGGCTGAGGTAGATCACCGGGGTTTCCGGTTTTGCCGCCGCCTTGGCCTGCTCAATGGCCGCCTTTAGCGGTTCGACCTTCATCACCATACCGGGGCCGCCGCCATAGGGCCGGTCATCTACCGTGCGGTGGACATCCTGGGTGTAGTCCCGTGGGTTCCAGAACGCCAGTTCAACAAGCCCGCGATCCACTGCCCGACCTGTTACCCCCTGCTCATCCAGCGCCCGAAACATCTCGGGGAAGAGGGTGACCAGATCAAAGCGCATTAAAAATCAGCATCCCAATCGACGATCATGACCCCTGCCTTCAGATCCACGCGTTGAATGACATCCTGCCAGAGGTAGGGGATCAACCGCTCCCGCTCCCCCTTGACGACGACGACATCATTGGCGCCCGTCTCAATCAGATGATCTATCACGCCCAGATCCAGCCCATCCGTGGTTTGAACCTTTAATCCTTCCAGATCTGCCCAGTAGAACTCATCGGGTTGCAGATCCGGCAGCTGCTCGCGCGGAATGGCGATCTCCGCCTGCAGCAGTGCCGCCGCTTGATCCCGGTCATCACACCCTTTTAACCGGGCGACCACGCCTTTGCCGTGAACCCGCCCGGATTGAACCTCATGCTTTACCCATCGGCCTGCCTGCCGCAGATACCAGCCTGGATAGGTCAATATGTTGGATCGGGGTGAGGTGTGAGAAAAGATGCGCAGCCAGCCCTTTACTCCATATATGCCTGTCACCCGCCCCAGAACAACCATCTCTGGCGCACCATCAACAGCGGCCTTTTCAGCCATCGCAGGTTACTGCTGCTAAGGTTAGGCAGCCGCTTTAGGCTGTTCCTTCAATGCTTTGGCCTGCTCCTTCAACAAGGAAGCAACGCGATCTGAGGTCTGGGCACCTTTGGAGACCCAATGCTCGATGCGCTCCAGATTGATGCGCAGGCGCTCTTCTCCACCTGTAGCAACAGGGTTGAAGAAGCCCAAGCGTTCGATGTAACGGCCATCGCGCGGATTGCGGCTGTCCGTTACCACAACATGATAGAACGGACGCTTCTTAGCACCGCCCCTTGAAAGACGAATTGTTACCATGACCTACCCTTAAAGTTATCTTGTCGCGCGCCACAGGCTTTACTGCCCGGCAGCAAGTAAACCGCGCATTGTACGCAATTTCAGGGAAAAGTGAAGCACCCTTTTAAGAAAAAATCACCTTGACGGAGTACCAGGCCAGTACACCGTCCAGCTTATTATTAACGGTGTACTAGAATGGCATGCCGGGTGGCATGCGGCCTTTCATACCCCGCATCATCTTGGCCATGCCGCCACCTTTCATCTTCTTCATCATTTTTTGCATCTGGGCAAACTGCTTCAGCAGCTTGTTCACATCCTGCACCTGGGTGCCTGAGCCCGCTGCAATACGGCGCTTGCGCGCCCCTTTGATCACCGCAGGAAAGGTTCGCTCCTTGAGCGTCATGGAGTTGATAATGGCGACCAGCTTACCCATCTCTTTGTCATTGACCTGGTTTTTGACATGATCGGGCACCCCACCCATACCCGGCATCTTCTCCATCATTGAGGCCATGCCGCCCATTTTACTCATCTGCTCCAGCTGCTCTTTAAAGTCGGCAAGGTCAAACCCTTTGCCTTTTTTGATCTTGCTGGCCAATTTGTCCGCCTTGCCGCGATCAATCTTGGCCTCTACCTCTTCCACCAGGGAGAGTACGTCCCCCATGCCCAGAATGCGGGATGCCACCCGTTCGGGGTGAAAGGGCTCCAGGGCGGTCGTCTTCTCGCCCACACCGAGAAATTTGATTGGTTTGCCGGTAATCTCACGGATGGAGAGCGCCGCACCGCCCCGCGCATCGCCATCTGTCTTGGTCAGCACGACACCCGTCAATGGCAGCGCCTCATCAAAGGCCCTGGCGGTGTTGGCCGCATCCTGGCCTGTCATGCTATCGACAGTAAACAGCGTCTCAATGGGATCAAGCGCGGCATGCAGCGCCTTGATCTCTGCCATCATCTCTTCATCTATGTGGAGACGGCCGGCGGTATCAACAATCAACACATCGACATGCTGCTTGCGCGCCTGGCTGATGGCGGCCTTTGCAATGGCCAATGGTTTTTGGTCGGGGCTGCTGGGGAAGAACGCTGCCTGCACCTCTGTCGCCAGGGTCTTTAGCTGTTCAATAGCTGCCGGGCGATAGATATCGCAACTCACCACCATGACTGACTTTTTCTGGCTCTCTTTGAGCCAACGGGCAAGTTTGGCTGCGCTGGTGGTTTTGCCCGAGCCTTGCAGGCCCGCCATCAGGATAACGGCGGGAGGTTGCGCCGCCAGGTTGAGCGTTTCATTGGCCTCGCCCATGATGCCGACCAGCTCGTCATTTACAATCTTGACCAGCATCTGCCCCGGGGTGAGGCTGCTGAGCACATCTGCACCCAATGCCTTGAAACGGACACGATCCACAAACAGCTTGACCACCGGCAGCGCGACATCCGCTTCCAAAAGCGCCATCCGCACTTCACGCATGGTCTCTTTAATGTTCTCCTCGGTCAGACGACCGCGGCCGCGCAGGTTATTGAGTGTCTGACCCAGCCGGTCGCTAAGATTATTAAACATGCCTGGATTTCCTGTTCGTCTACTGATATCTGGAATATGAGGGAGCCCGTGGAATCTACTATAAAGGAATGCCGGCTGCAAAGAGCATAGCGCCCCTTTCCAGAACTACCTGAGTTATGCCATCATCATGCCCTATATGAATAACACACTCATCGCTATTCTGGCCACGCTCAGTTACCTGGGCAGCGCCCTCATCATCGGTTTAAGGCTCTTCAGCAGCCGTGTTGCGCTAAAAAAGCCCCCTCGCCAAGCTGGAATTGCCCTGGGGCTGGCAGGTGTTGTGCTGCACACCCTGCTGCTCTATCAGGCACTGTTTACCGATGGCGGCCTGAATCTTGGCATATTCAACGCAGCCTCACTCTCCGCCTGGATTATTGTGCTGACGCTGATGCTGTCTGCCATCTCCAAACCGATAGAAAACCTTGGCATTGTGCTGCTGCCACTGGCGGCCATCGCCCTGATCCTGGAGCTGGCCGTCCCCACCACCTATATCTTTGACCCCGCATCACCCTGGGGGCTGCGTATCCACGCCATCGTCTCACTCATGGCATACAGCCTGTTCACCATGGCTGCGGTACAGGCCGGATTGCTTGCGGTTCAGGATCAACACCTTCACAACCGGCATCCCGGGGGGTTTATTCGCGCGCTCCCCCCTCTGCAAACCATGGAAGCCCTGCTGTTTGAGATGATCATCATCGGCTTTGTATTACTCAGCATAGGGCTTCTGAGCGGCTTTATCTTTCTTGAAAACATGTTCACCCAGCACCTTGCACACAAGACCGTGCTCTCCATCGCTTCCTGGCTGGTTTTCAGTACTCTGCTGTGGGGACGGTTTCAATTTGGCTGGCGCGGACGCACCGCCATCAGGTGGACGCTGGCGGGCTTTGTCGCTTTGATGCTGGCCTATTTTGGCAGCAAGGCCGTTGTTGAGTTAGTGCTTGCTGGAGGCGGATAGCCCCCACATAAAAAACCCCGCACAGCGGCCTGTGCAGGGTTTTTTGGAATAATGAGGATTGTATATTGGCGTCCGCTCAAAAAAGCGCCGCTACCCCCCTATAGGATGGCGACGATCACCTTGTCTGCGATCCGCCTTGAAAGGCTGTGCAACAGGCTGGCCGGCTGAGCGCCTCTCGTTGTCTGCTCGACTAACGAATTCACGCACCGACACCATAGCGCCATGCAGGTCTCTCTTCTGTTGCAGTTTGATCGCCTTTGCAACACACTCCCCAGACCGAAACAGGATGTGACCAAAACGCACCTCTCCCTGCTCAGAGCGCCTTTTTACAATCTCAATATCCGTTATGCCTTCATGATCTTCCATGAAATCAAGAAGATCGCTGGTTGTTGTACCAGGCTGAAGATTCCCAATAAACAGTCCCATATCAGTACCTCAAATCTCTAAAGCAACAGACGGCGCGCCAAACGCCTAGACCCTTATACCACCGGGCTACAGAGAGGACCAGCCAACCGCCAGGATGAGGGAACATGCTTCCCAATTCACCCCTCTGTATCCGCTGCTGCACTCTTCTCATCCGAGGCGCTCGCCTCAGCGTTGGCCTGGGCTTGCTCCTCTCTACCCTTACGAATGTAGTACACAATCAGGCCAATAGCCAGCAACCCAATCAGCATAATTGCAACAATAACAATAGCACCGCCATTCATCTCAACTCGCATCATAACCTCTTGATATAAAAGTATTTCACTTTGTTATATAGCGCGTTTTCACACCACACCCCAGCGAATCGCTGGCGCTCATCATAATGCCAACCTCTGGCTGCGGCAACTCACAGTAAACCATTGCATATATCCAAATTTAAAATGGGCACAATTAATATGGTATGTCACAATGTTCGCTTTTATTCTTCTCTCTAACAAATAGCCCGGACACAGGTGCAGGGCTGATACATCATAAGGAGTATATTTTTATGCCACTGACGATAAGCAAACTGGCATTATTGGCTGTACTGCTGCTCTGTTTGCCAGGCATGGCTCTGGCTGAAGAGGCCACCATAAATGGTGCCAATACCGCCTGGATTCTGACTTCAACAGCCCTGGTGCTCTTTATGACCCTGCCGGGACTGGCCCTTTTCTACGGCGGCCTGGTGCGCTCCAAGAATGTGCTCTCCGTAATCATGCAGTGCTTTGCCATTGCGGGTATGGCCTCCATCGTTTGGTTCATACTGGGTTACAGCCTGGCCTTTGGTGAGGGGAACGCCTTGATTGGGGATTTCAGCAAGGTCATGCTGGCAGGCGTTGGCAGGGAGACCCTCTCTGGTGATATCCCGGAATCGCTTTTCATGCTGTTTCAGATGACCTTTGCCATCATTACCCCGGTTCTGATGGTGGGCGGCTTTGCTGAGCGTATGAAGTTCTCCGCCATGCTCCTGTTCAGCGCCATCTGGCTGATACTGGTTTATGCCCCCGTGACCCACTGGGTTTGGGGCGGCGGCTGGCTGGGCTCTATGGGGCTTTATGATTTTGCCGGCGGCATCGTGGTACACATTACCGCAGGCGTGGGCGCCTTGGTGGCCGCTATCGTGATTGGGCCTCGCAAAGGCTTCCCAACAACAGCCATGCCACCCCACAGCCTGGCGATGACCGCTACTGGTGCCGGCATGCTCTGGGTCGGTTGGTATGGCTTTAATGGTGGCAGCGCACTGGCCGCCAATGGGGATGCTGCAATGGCTATGCTGGTGACCCATATCTCCGCAGCGGCTGGCGCCATAACCTGGGGCGCCATTGAGTGGAAACGCTATGGCAAGCCAAGCGCCCTGGGCACCCTGACCGGCGTTATTGCAGGCCTGGGCACCATCACACCCGCATCAGGTTTTGTAGGGCCGGGCGGGGCGCTGATTATTGGCATAATGGCCGGAGCCATCTGCTATTTTGCAACCAGTTATATCAAGCAGGTGCTCAAAATTGATGACTCACTGGATGTATTTCCAGTGCATGGTATAGGCGGCATATTGGGCACGCTGATGGTCGGCATCTTCTCGGCTACTGCACTGGGTATCTTCAGCGGGTATGGTTATGCCGATGGCATTGAAAGCATGGCGGGGCAGTTTGGTGTCCAGGTGGTCGGCGTGATAGCCGGAGTTGCCTATACCGCTGTTATTACCTTTGGCATTCTAAAGATTGTTGACCGTCTGCTGGGGCTGCGGGTCTCTGAAGAGGAGGAGATTGAGGGGCTGGATCTCAACCAGCATGGGGAGCGTGGTTATACGATGTAGCCAAGAGGCTCTGCTTCCCTCTTACATAAAAGCAAGAGGGAAGCAGAGCACAGATGCTGTGCGGTGAGTCTAGCCAGATAGATACGGTAACCCGGCATGCATCAGCATCAACTGCGCTTCTGTTCCAGGGAGTCCACACCTGCCAGCAGCTTTGCCATGTGCCGGTCAACATCGGCCAAATGTTTGGACATTTTCTTAAGATCGTTTTCATCCATTCTTTTTACACCTAAGTGGTACTCCAGATGATCCATTGCCTCTTTAAGATCTTCATGAAGGTTTTGAATGTCGCTCTTAAGGCCGGCGATATCTTCTTTAACGATGGACATAACACTCTCTCCCGGTTTGTTTGAAAAAACACTGCCCTACATAACTAGCATTAAATCGTGCGTTTGTCAGCTGTTTTATATTGCTCGTGCCATATCGCAATATTGAACAGGATATTTTTATAAAAACAATGGCTAAACACACGCAAATAGAGAATACCTCTACAAAGAGATAAAGCACTTAAAGAGAAGATCTAACGCTTGCCTGTCGTTTGGAAACCCTTTTCTATACGGCGGTAACATCACTAAGCACCATAAAAATCAGCAATCCCTCAATTGGCGCTGCAAATACACCTTGCCCTCTGTAGTGGTCACAGGCCATTGCCGCAATCTCCCATGCTGAACCTTCATCTGCTGGAAATGTTTCTGTACTAAAAACCTCATTGCCGGTTTTATCTTCCAGCACCTTTATGGTTTCAGCTTTTTTATTTATTTCACCTGTTACGCCGCCATTCGCCCATGCCCACATCCAGGACTGCAACTCTTCATTGAATGAGCCCACCGGGATAAAATTAGCTGTCACCTTGGTAACAGCGCCCTGCTTAAATTCAATGGTGCCTTTGGTCATATCAAAATCAAAGCCACCGTATGAATCAATTTGGTACTCTTCCATCAGCGCTGCCTGTTTCTGTTCAAGCGCTGTATAACAGTCGTCAAGATATTTACTGTTTGCTATGTCGATCATTCAAAACTCCTGTGATTTGTGAGAATGGAACAGGCTGGAGCAGCATGCATATTTGTTTGTCTTTGCTCTCTCCAGCCCCCTTTGTAGAAGCACCTCATTGGATATATCTGCGGCTGTTCACAATACAGGCGATGTTAGATGCCCGAGATGAGCATGTCGATAGCACCAAGAATTTCGTAACGAAAGCTTTCTAAAGAGGTTACTTCAGTTTTTAGAATTGAGCTTGGAACTGAGGTCATTTGGTGGGTAAGCAATACAAAGTTACCTTCGTCAAGGTGAATGACCGGGCACAATCTTTTGGCATCTGTATTATTCAATGTGTCGTGCGCAGATAAAGGGATTACTAAGCGAGAATTCAAATCACTGAGCAACGAGTTTTGAACATCAATGAAGTAGGGGTAAGTATCATTTGATGCACTATCCTCATTTTTATAGAGCGTGAATTGGGTCATTAGAAGTCTCGGTAGGCATCGGAGAACAAACCATTATTGTTTGCCAATTTATTCAATTCATTAATGGCTTTTTTGTTATTTTTAAGCCAGTTATTTCGTTCTGATCGTCTCAATTCATCTTCAAGCGCATGTTCTAATGTGGCCGAAAGATTGATCTTCAGTCTTCTTGCTCTTGAAAGCAAGTCGCTGTTTATACTTAAATTTGTGGCTTTCTTTGAAGCATTCTTGTCATATAGCTGTGGCATGAAACTTACTCCATATAATGCATGCGCATGCATGGTGCGCATTACCAGTGTAGCAAAAGCAAGGGCATCTAACAAGGGATTTAACCATACAAAGGCCATTCAACTCGGACATACCTCCGCAGTGTTTGTTTTGTACTCTGATGGCACAAAACAAACTCCACTACGGCATGCCGGTTAATGGCAGTGTTATTCAGGATGTCAATTTTTAAGCCTGCACTCCCCATTTGCACGCACTCTGGAAATAGGTAAGGATAGATGCACCTCTTAATAAAGAAACCGGGCATGATTAGATCTGGGAAAGCACTCGCAGCATGGGTCTGCTGCTTATTCGGGGCTATGGCATGTGTCACCACACCCACCGAGCAACTCCCAAGACTCACACCGGATCAGGCGCTACAGAAAAGGCTTGCCGAGCAGTTGGCAATCGTCGCCTCAGACAGCGCCGCGCGTCAGCAACTTAATCAGGCCATGAAATTCCGCACCCGGCTTTGCCAGCGCTGCCACGGGGCAGACGGGCACTCCCGCAATGGTCGCTGCCCCAATCTGGCGGGTCAAAACCCCGGCTATCTACTGCAACAGCTTCAGCATTTCCATGACGGTCGACGCCAGGATTTTCAGATGCAGAGCATGGTCAGACATATAAGCGATGCAGACAAGATCGCTGTTACCATCTACTTCTCCAGCATGTCACCACGTCCGGCCTCCACGGAAGAGAACGATCAAACAGCCGAGGGGAAGAGACTCTTTCACATCCGTTGCGCCCAATGCCATGGGGCACAGGGGCAGGGGCTATACACCTACCCGCGGCTTGCAGGCCAGCTGCCCGAGTATATCCGCATAACCCTGCACGAGTTTCGCAAACCCGACAGCCGACGGCGAACCAGCATCATGAGAGAGATTGCCAGCATCTTGTCCGAGAGAGAGATCAACGCATTGGCCGCCTACATCAGCACCATGGAGTAACACAGTCCATTCTCGCAGATATGGCAGGCAGCCTGGCACTAATTCAGACTATACAGTGTGCTGAAACCCAGGCTTCGGTATAATGCGCCCATCATAGATAGAGGGCGATTACGAGCATGAGATACCAAACAGACGACCTGCGCATTGATAACACCACTGAGGTCTCCTCCCCGGCTGAGGTTCACGCAACCTTTCCGATCTCGGAGAAAGCTGCCGAGACGGTCTATCACGCCCGCCAGAGCATTCACAACATGCTCAACAGCAAGGATGACCGGCTGTTGGTAGTGACCGGCCCCTGCTCCGTACATGACCTGAAGGCAGCAAAGGAGTACGCTGACCGGCTGCAGAAGATGTGTGAGGAGCTGAAGGATGACCTGCTGATCGTGATGCGCGTCTACTTTGAGAAGCCCCGTACCACAGTGGGCTGGAAGGGTTTGATCAATGACCCTGATCTGGATGGCAGTTTTCGTATCAACAAGGGGCTGTTACAGGCACGAGAGCTGCTGAGCTATGTAAACAACCTGGGCGTGCCAGCCGGCACAGAGTACCTTGACCCCATCAGCCCGCAGTACATCTCTGACCTGATCAGCTGGGGCGCAATTGGCGCACGCACTACCGAAAGCCAGGTGCATCGTGAGCTGGCCTCCGGCCTCTCCTGCGCCGTTGGTTTCAAGAATGGCACCGATGGGGGGCTACAGGTGGCGATCGATGCAATCCGCGCCTCAGCTCAGCCTCACCACTTTATGTCACTGACCAAGGCGGGGCATTCCGCCATCTTCTCCACCACCGGCAATGAGGATGGCCACCTGATCCTGCGTGGCGGCAAGCGCCCTAACTACGACACCGAGAGCGTGAACATCGCTGCCGAAGGTCTGGAGGCTGCCGGGTTACCAGCACACATCATGATCGACCTCAGCCATGCCAACAGCCGCAAAAAACACGCCAAGCAGATTGATGTGGGGCGCGATGTGGCCGGGCAGGTGGCGCGCGGTGACGAACGCATCCTGGGGGTAATGATCGAGAGCTTTTTGGTGGAAGGCCAGCAAAGCTGGAAACAGGACAAGGAGCTGACCTATGGCCAGAGCCTGACCGATGCCTGCATCAGCTGGGAAGATACCGAGCCGCTGTTACGCCAGTTGGCCGAGGCGGCACAGGCGCGCCGGAACAGCAGATAGCGCCAGCCCCCCCATCCCGCCAGCCGGGGTGGGGGGCGTCAGCTGGCGGCTCTCTCCCGCCTTATCTGCTCCATCAGCTCGACGGTAACGCGCTTTTCACCCGCTTCAACGGCCGTTTTTTCAATCTTTTTCCTTGCCGCCTTGCGTACAAAAAAGGGTACCTTTTCCAGCAGCTTTAATGCCTCATCATCCCATATCAGTTCACTTTGACTCATTTTGCACCCTTATCTCTCATTAACCCTCTTGTTGCGGCCTTGGAAAAAAACCGCGCGACTATTTGACTTATATCAAAAAACCCCACTGCAATGCTAGTACACCGTCCAGGTTATATTGACGGACTCCTAGCCAAAATTTCTCACTACAGGGCACCGCTGCTCCCTGCAACATAGCCTTTTCTGCGAATGGCGACACGGTTCTGCACCCGGGCACAGAGCCTGCCATCCGCCAAATAATAGGCGTATTCAAACAGTGGAGTAGCGCGGTTATGCCGCGCCAACTCTTCAGCTATCGCCGTGTGCTGCAGGGAATCAAACTCAAACCTTAACTCCAGATCGGTGCGCCCTTCGCGCTGAAAATCCAGGCTCAGGTTGCGCGTCCATACAGAGTATTGCTGAAAACGCCAGCCGCAGGCCAAGGCAGCCACAGGGTCAGCCAGCGAGGCCATGCTGCCGCCAAACATGCTGCCACCGGGGTTGCGGGTCTTTTCATTGAGCGGCAGCAGGATTCGAATCCGGCTCCACTCATCATCCAGCTCCAGCACCTTTATCTGCATATCCCGGAACGGGGGAAAATCCTCCAGCCCGCGAACAGGGGATGGTTGATTGAACCCGGCTGGTTTAGAATCACGCTGCTCCTTCATGCTTTCATTATAAACTGATTGGCCTGCACATACATGACACCGCTTGCAACCTCCCCTATCTGTTAAACATCTCACCAGGCCAATGACCCACTACTATCGGCAGCTCATCTGGATCATCGCATCGCTGCTGTTGATACTCTCGAATGCAGATGGCGCTGCATCGCTCTCCACCCAGCGTGCTGATTTCGTAGCCGCCGAAAAGGCGTTGAGCCAGGGCAAGTCAGGCCGTTACCAAAGGCTCAAGGCATCACTTACACGCTACCCGCTCTACCCGTACCTGGAGTACCGGGAGCTGCGCCGCAAGCTGCACAAACAGAAAAAAGAGCGTATTCAGCAGTTTTTAACCCGCTATGCCGATACCCCGTTAGCCACGCGGCTGCGCAATGTCTGGCTGGATCATCTGGCCAAGCGCGGTCGCTGGCAGAGTTACCTGGCATTCTATATCCCTTCCAAAAATGTGACACGCCAGTGCCACTATCTGCATGCGCTCTACAAGAGTGGCAGAGAGCAGGAGGCGCTGGATCAGGTGGCCGCGCTGTGGCGCTATAAAAAATCACAGCCAAAGGCCTGTAACCCCATATTCAAAGCCTGGCAGGATGCGGGCATGCAGACTGAAAAGCTGACCTGGCAGCGCATTCAGCTGGCTATGGAGGCACACCAAACCCGCCTGGTAAAATATCTTCGCAAATTTTTGCCTGCGGATGAGCAGAAGTGGGTAGATCGGTGGCTGAAGGTCCATCGCAAGCCTCAGGTTATCCTCAGCAGCAAGGCCTTCGCCAGAGAGCACCCCTACCGCAACACCATTTTGCTGCACGGAATCAAGCGCCTCGCCCGCAAGGATGCCACAGCAGCACTCCACGCCTGGAGACTGCTACAGGACCGGCACAGCTTTACGGCCGGACAGCAGCTGGATATTGAACGCAGCCTCGCCTTTGCGCTGATCCGTGACAGAGACCCGGAGAGGCTCTCCTTTCTGGCGCAGATAGAGCCGGCCGCCGATGACGATGCATTCAGAGAGCGGCGCATACGAGCCGCGCTGGAGGAGCGCAACTGGCCTGTGGCGCTGGTCTGGCTGAATGCCCTGCCCGAGCCGCAACGCAGCACTGAGGGGTGGAGCTACTGGCGCGCACGCGCATTAGAGGAGCTGGGCAGGCCAGACGAGGCCCGGCGGCTCTTCAGCACGGTTGCCCGTGAACGCAGCTACTATGGATTTCTGGCGGCCGACCGGCTGGGTCTCGGCTACCACCTTGCCAATATCCCGCTTCAGGTGGACGCAGCACTGCAACAGAGGGTCATGGCGCAGGAGGCTGTCGCAAGGGCCAGGGAGCTGCACATCCTGGGGCGGCTGATCGAGGCTCGCCGGGAGTGGGAACTGGTCACAAAAGATATGCAGCAGGATGAGCTACAGGCCGCTGCAAAGCTGGCAGAGAGCTGGGGGTGGCACGACCGGGCCATCTTCTCGCTGGCGCGTACCGGCTACTGGGATGATCTCAATCTGCGCTTCCCGTTAAAATACAAAATCCACATCGAAAAAGAGGCCAGCACCAACCGGCTTGATAGCGCCTGGCTCTTTGCCGTAGTGCGCCAGGAGAGCGCCTTCATCCAGGATGCCCGCTCCAGCGCCGGTGCCTTGGGGTTGATGCAACTGATGCCGCGCACCGCGCGCCAGGTTGCAAAGCGGCTGCATGGGCGCTCACTGCGCTCTCTCGGTTCACTGCTGCTCGACCCCAAACTCAACATTCAGCTGGGCAGCGCCTATCTGCGCCAGGTATTCGATCGGCTCGATCAGCACCCGGTGCTTGCCACAGCGGCCTATAATGCCGGGCCAACCCGCGTAAAAAGGTGGCTGCCGGAACGCGATATGCCCGCCGATCTGTGGGTTGAGACGGTGCCATTCAGAGAGACGCGCAGCTATCTGCGGCGAGTGCTGAGTTATACCGTTATCTACGAACAGCAGCTTGGAGAGAAACCCACGAAGCTGGCATATCGGATGCCGCTGGTAAAAGGGGTTAGCGAAAATTCGAAAAGGGAAGAGCGTCTCCAGACAGCCCAATTTCAGTATCCATAATCCGCTTGCGACGCCTCCGGTCCATTTTATTCTTGACCCAGGCAAGCACCTCGTGGTCGGTGAGCACCTCATAAAAGCAGCGCCCCTTCTGCTCTTCCGGGCCTATGCTGCTGTCGGCCCAGTAGTGAACAGAGGCCTTTCTGACAATCAGCCAGTGCTTGCCCCCCCTGTTATCCGGGTAGCGGCCAACATACAGGGTGAGCGCATCACACTCCAGTGATGCATCCGGGGTCAGGCTCTTTAGCGTCAACTCGGTCTTTAACTTGTCAAATGCCGCCCTGTCCAGCTCGATGCCATCCACATTGAAGCGCAACAGCCGATCCGGATGCTCCTTTTCAAACAGGCCGGGGTCGGTTGATGTCATCACCTCGACGCCCCGCTGCCGCAACAGGCTTCGCCGCAGCACCGCCGAGCAGGATGAGAGCTGATCTGCACGATTGATCGCCGATGAGATCATGATCCGCTTCTCGTCATCATAGAGAAAGGCCGGTGGCTCTGCACTAAAAGCGATACCCAGCCCCAGCTCCAGCGGTGGCAGGCCATACTGTCTGTTTTTGGTGTTCTGAACATCGACCACCTCCAGTATTTTCTGCGCCAGCCCGCAGGCCCACGCCACACTCGGTCTGCTCGCACTCTCGCTCTCCAGAATACTCAGGATGATGGCATCCCCCTCCACAAAGACCTTGGTTGCGCCATAGCTCTCCAGCAAACCGTTAATGGGCTTGAAGAGGTTGAGACTAAAGTAGGTTGCCGGGTTGAGCCCTTTTGTTACCAGGCTGGCGGTCATAGCTGTCGAGCCGCGTATATCCGCCTTGATGATGACATGCTTGCATATCTGCTGTTTTACGGGCTCATTTTCATGCTTTGAGACAAAGCGATAGAGCGTGCTGTTGGCATTGGATAACTCAACATCTTCCGCTTTGCTCAAGATGGAGATTTGATCCATCGCCTGATATGTCAGGAAGGCGTTTTTGAGATCCCGCCGAAAGACAAGAAAATCCTTTATGTAGTTAAGCAACAGCTGTTCTTGTTCATCATATGAAATCTGCTTGATTTTATTGTGCGCCAGATCCAGTTTTTTTGTAACGGCAGAAATAGACGACGGGTCTATCGGAAGACGGGCAAGATGCCGTGGCAGCTCTCTTCGCGACAGCTCTCCAGAGAGATACTGCTGCACAAGCAAGCTCGGCACCGGTTGCCCCAGCCCCCGAATCACGCTGTAAGCGCCATAGGCTGCCAGGATCTGCGGCACCAGACCCAACTGCTGTAGCTGCTGGCAGATGCGCTTTTTCACATCGTGCTGAAAATCCTGCCAGCCTGCCGGCAGCTGCTTTCTGTTCTGGCCGCACAGCGCCTTCTGCAGCACTGCCGGGGAGGTCAGCAGTTCAAAATTATCCGGCATATCAAGCCAGCAGAACCGCCCCTGGAGATACTCCTCCGGCTGCAATGAGCTGCGCAGCAGCGCCTCGACCTCAAGGGAGCCATCCGCCCCACTTTGGGGTTTGCGCAGGCGCGCCCTGTTTTTTAGCTCCCCCCTGCTGCAAGGGAGACCATCCTCTTTATCGCAGGCCAGGGCCCAACTGGGCAGATAGGCACTGAACGTTCCGGTCAGCAGCCGATTGGTCTGATCAAAATAGTCAACACAGAGGGGGAGATAGGGATCAACCCGCTGACCATCCTCCCAGGGCAGGGGCTGTTGCAGCATCGGGTTGCAGAGCACCGGTTGCGGCAGCGGCCAGGATACTCCCAGTACAGATTTCCGCGTCACCCGCAGCGACCTTGCCTCCAGCTTGATGATCCGCCTGAAAATCTGCTGAAGCGCGGTGTTTCGCAGACTGTTCTTCAGCTTTGCCAGCGTAACCGTGCATTCATGAAACTCCAGCGCACGGCGGTCCGATCGCCCCATGACACCGCCGCGGTTACGCTGCATGTCGTCGCGCAGGCGGCTCAGCTCTTCATTGATCAGGTGCAGCAAAAACCGGATAACCGCCAGCTGAAGCAGCTGGACCTGATCCGGGGAGGATGCCCTGTGCGCCTTTGCCACCGTTGCATCCATCATATCGGCATAGGCCTTGAGGAACGCATCCATATCCGTCTTTTTGGGCCTGGGTGGCTGCCGGCCTAAGCTATTGAGCGCCGCATCCTGTTGCAGGATGCCACGCACAAGCTGTGTGGCCTTGATGCTGAAGAGGGGGCAGAGGGTTATATCAATAC
Source organism: Gammaproteobacteria bacterium (assembly GCA_015490795.1). GTDB lineage: Bacteria > Pseudomonadota > Gammaproteobacteria > Chromatiales > Chromatiaceae > WFXD01. The sequence continues at coordinate 25,963 of WFXD01000041.1, read as the reverse complement.
GCGCATTATCGATGCCCCGGTGCAGACTTTGAAGCTGGATCCCCATCGGCTCACAGGGATAGAGCAACGCCAAAAACTCATCTTTTTTGGGCTGACTCTGACGGAATCTGTTAAGCCTGGAAAACACCGGGGAACCCAATCAGCAGCTGTTGAAAATCCTCAACGCTGTAGCATGACCTCAATCAACTGATCTTCCAGTTCGATTCGGGTTGCAAGCACTTCGCCCATCTGGGAGAGATCCCTGGAGAGATCCTCCAGATTCAGTTCATGGTCTGACTCATCGTACTTGTCATTGAAGGAGACGCTCACATCTGTTGTATCCAGGATACGGGGGTAGATCTTCTCGGCAACCGACACGACCGCGCCGCGCCGCTCCTTGCCGCTGCCAATGCGGTCATAGACCTCGAAATGGCCAAAGGCGATATAGTCGACCAGCACTTGGCAGAACTCTTGCAGATGGTCGCCGACGGGGGTCTCTTTTGTCAGCGGCTCCAATCCGGCAACATGCCAATAGAGCGCCAGCATCTCCTTGCGCTCTGCCAGCAGCTTGTCAATCATATCCTGTGTGCCAGTGCGACGTTCTACCACCTGCTCCGTCTGACCATTTGTCATGCCTACACCCTTTATTTGATCTGTTTTGTAAATAAAACCATTAATTGTCCCACTCTGGCAAGCATCCGCCGCACCATGAGGGCTAAATAACCATTCTACCGCCAATAAGGAATAACAACAGCGCAAAAATACGTTTTAAGCTCGAAGAGGGGAGGTTATGCGATAAATAGACGCCAAAAGGGGCAAACAGAACACTGGTCACCACCACTCCGAACACCGCAGGCCAGTAGATATAGCCGCTGCTGCCCGCAGGCAGCGCCGGCGCATCCCAGCCAACCACAGCAAACGCCATGCCACCGGCAACCGCAATAGGCAGCCCACAGGCGCTTGAGGTGGCCACCGCCTGCCGCATGGCTACCCGGCATCCGTTAAGAAAGGGAACCGTCATGGAGCCACCGCCAACCCCCACAATAGCCGAGAGTGTGCCCACTACCGCACCCACTGCGGCCAGCCCCCACCTCGCTGGCAGCTCACGATACCCTTCGATATTCACGCTCACCAACATGCGAATCCCCACCGCAATCACAAACAGGGCGAAGATGCGTTTCAGCCACAGTGTTGGCAGACTGTCTGCAATAACCGCCCCCAGCCAGGCGCCGAGCAGGATACCCGGCAACAGCTGCATGACCAGCTCCCAGCGCACCGCATCCCGGCAGTGATGGGCATAGATAGAGGCGACAGAGGTGACCACGATAGTGGCCAGCGAGGTTCCCACCGCCAGGTGGGCCACGATGGCATGATCGAATCCCCTGCTGATAAAGATCCAGATCAGCACCGGCACGACAATCAATCCACCCCCCACGCCCAGCAGCCCCGCCATGATACCTGCCGCCGCCCCCAGCAGCAGATACAAAGGCAGATCTTGCATCACAAGCCCGTCCGGCAGATACTCCATATATTTTTCTGGTATCTATTGTTCAGTGAGGTAAAGAGATGAAGATTAACAGGGTCTGCATCCTTGGCGGTAGTGGATTTGTTGGCCACCACCTCGCCAGCAGATTGGCTGCCAGAGGCGTTGCGTGCCTCATCCTGACACGCAACCCGGAGCGGCATAAAGAGCTGCGGGTGCTACCCGGTGTTCAGCTGCTAAGCGCCAATATCTTTGACACAGAGGCCATGCAGCCGCATCTTGCCGGGTGCAGCGCCTTCATCAACCTCGTTGGCATACTCAATGAAGGCGGCAACAAGCAAGGCTTTAAGCGGGCGCATGTGGATCTGGTCGATGCCGCTGTTCAGGCCTGCCGTGCCGCCGGCATACCCCGGCTGCTACAGATGAGCGCACTGAATGCCAGCCAGGATCAAGGGCCAAGCCGCTATCTCTTTACCAAAGGTGAGGGAGAGAACCATGCACACAAGCTCAGCCAGCCCGACATCCAGGTCACCAGCTTCCGCCCCTCGGTGATCTTTGGCCCGGGTGACAGCTTCTTCAACCGTTTTGGCGATCTCTTGAGCCTCTCCCCCGCGCCCTTCCCGCTGGCCTGCCCGGATGCCCGTTTCGCCCCGGTCCATGTGGGTGATGTTGCCGAAGCCTTTATCCGCACACTCACCGATTCCGGCACCGTTGATCAGCGTTACGAGCTCTGCGGGCCACGTATCTTCACCCTGGAGGAGCTGGTACGCTACACCGCCCGGCAGCTGGGGCTGAAGCGCCGGATCATCCGCTTGAGCGACAGCGCCTCCCGCTTGCAGGCGCACATCCTTGGGCGCATGCCAGGGCAACCCTTCTCTATCGACAACTACCTTTCTCTACAGGTCGACAGCGTATGCCAGCGCAATGGCCTGCTGGATCTGGGCATTCAGCCAACAGATATCGACGAGATCGTGCCGCTCTATCTGGGAGCCACCCAGCGGCAACAGCGGCTCTCCCGCTGGCGACGGGCCGGGTAGCCCTGCACATCTCCAATCTGTTCTGCTGAGAGTATAATCCTAAAAAAATCAGTTGAACCTACTACCCAAAAAGCGGGCACAAGTGCGGATGCCTAATGCACTCAATCTACATGGTTTTTTCATATATTTTGAACTCACCGTATGGGTGATACGACTTCGTCCAAAATATATGAAAAAACCATGTATCTTAAGCACCTTAATCACCCTCGCTACGGCTCAACTGATTTTTCTAGGATAATGGAAACCTACCTGGTGGGCGGTGCTGTGCGTGACGCCCTGCTGGGCCAGCCTGTCACCGAGCGCGACTGGCTGGTCAGCGGCGCGACCCCTGCACAGCTGACCGCCCTCGGCTACCGGCAGGTTGGCAAGGATTTCCCCATATTTCTGCATCCCGAAACCCAGGAGGAGTACGCCCTGCCGCGCAGCCAGCGCAACAACATAAACAGCGGGGCGGTCGGCATTGAAGAGGATCTGGTACGGCGTGATCTCACCATCAACGCCCTGGCTCAGGGGGCGGACGGCAAGATCATCGACCCCTGTAACGGCCAGGACGATCTGAAAAACCGCATCCTGCGTCACACCCCCTTCTTCGCGGAAGACCCCATTCGCACACTCCGGCTCGCCCGCTTTGCCGCCCGTTACCATGCGCTGGGGTTCCGTATTGCAGCAGAGACGCAACAGCTGGTTGCGCAGATGGTCTCCGGGGGCGAGCTGGACAACCTGGTGCCCGAACGGGTCTGGGCAGAGATCGCCAAGGCGCTGACGGAGGATAGCGCCCACATCTTCATTCAGACCCTGCGCGAGCTGGAGCTGCTGGCCACTGTCTTGCCAGAGGTTGACCGCCTGTTTGGCATACCGCAGAAAAAAGAGTACCACCCGGAGGTTGACAGCGGCCTGCATACCCTGCTGACGCTGCAACAGGCCTGCCGCCTGAGCCGCGACCCACAGGTACGCTTTGCCGCACTGGTGCACGATCTGGGCAAAGGCAACACACCTGCGGCAATACTTCCCGGCCATCATGGCCATGAGGCGCGCGGTGCAAAGCTGATCAAACCGCTCTGCAAGCGGCTACGCATCCCCAACGCCTGGCGCGACCTGGCCGTTCCGACCGCCCGCTACCATCTGCTTTGTCACCGCGCCTTTGAACTGCGCCCGAAGACACTGCTGAAAATGGTGCTGGGGCTGGATGCCGTACGCCACCCGCAACGTTTTGAGCAGTTCCTGCTGGTCTGCAAAGCCGATGTGCGGGGGCGCACCGGCATGGAGGAGAGCAGCTACCCCCAAGCCGATTTTTTACGCGCGATCTATCAGGCCATCGTTGGCGTGGATGGCGCAAAAATCAGCCAGTCTGCAACTAGGCCGCAGCAGATTCCTGTTCACCTCCAGCGGGAGCGGCTGCAGGCCATCAGCCGCGTGCAGCAGGCCTGGGCAGAGCAGGCCGCTAAATCCCCATAAACACGGCGGATGCAGCCGACTGGATCACATTTTTGATCCGCCGGTTGGTGGCATCAGAGACCACCACCGCCATGCCATCCTGCAAGGCAATCAGCTTGCCAAAGAGCCGCTCAAAACTGAGGTTGGGCACCGTCAGATCGTTGGTCAGCAGATAGAGCCGCCCTTCAGCATCCCTGTCATTGCTCAGCTTCCACACGGCAATCTCGATATTGCGCGCTACGTTGTATATCTTTTGCGGGTCCAGCTCATCCGGCAGATAGAACTCCTGCTGCCCGTTGTAGGAGTCGAGCACCATCCCGCGCAGCCCCTCTACCAGCGCCAGAACACGATCGCCACCATAGCTCTCCCGGAAAGCCAGGCGCATGCTGTCAATCGCACGCTGGCCCCGCAGCTCCGGGAAGCCGGGCTGCCGACCCGGGCCAAACACCTGTTTCACTGCCCTTTCAACATCTGCAATGCCACGCTTGCGCAACTCCTGCGGATTGCGCCGGTAGAGCTTTTCCATCAGGGTTTCAAGCAGTGCCAGCGTCTGCTTCAGATGGGTCTCTGCCACCAGATCGACATCGCTCTTGGCAAGATCCTTGAGCTGGAATGGGCGAGGCTCAAATACCGAATCTTTGACACGGCTGCCATTGCACCCCAGCATCAGCAGCACCAGCAGGGCAACTCCATACCTTTTTGGGTTACAGACGGCCACTCAGGTCCCTCAGACTAAACCCCATGAGTGATGACTCAATGCCCTTGCCCAGGGCAATAACCTTAAAGCGCTCGCCCATCTCCGTCGGCATAGTGAGCCGTTTTACCGCCTGCATCAGCGTGATATGGCTTTCGATCTCATTGGGGTCAGACTCCATCAGCAGCGAATCCAGCCCGCACCCCAGCAAAAAATGCGCCTGTGTCGTATAGCCTTTCAGCTCAAAACCGGCATCCAGCCCGGTTTTGGCAATGGATGAAAAATCGACATGCGCAGTAATATCCTGCAGGCCCGGCAGGATCAACGGCGCATCATGGGCGCGGTGCCGGTAGTGACACATCAGGGTGCCCATGCTGCGTTGCGGGTGATAGTATTCAGCGCCCGGGTAGCCATAATCAATAAGCAGCACCGCCCCGCGCCCGATTCGCTGCGCCAGTGACCGCAACCAGGGGCCGGCCCGCAGGTTAAGCTCAGATACATAGCCAACGGCAAATGGCCCCAGCTCTGCCTGTAGTGCAGTAACCGCACCCTTCAAGCCGGGGGTGACAGGCTCATCCCAGTGGTGTTCAAAACCCTCATCCGACCAACGGACAAACCCCTCCTGCACGCCGGACTCGGCTATTGTAAAGCGGCTGACCGGCATCGCATCCAGCAACTCATTGGCAATCACCACGCCGCTGAAACCCGGCTCGGGCATGGCATCCAGCCACTGCACCCGATCCAGCAGATGTGCCGCCCGAAGGGTCAGTGTCTCGCGCTGGCGCTGTTGCAGATCCGGGCTTACCTCCAGGATAAAGTAGCGTTCGGGGAGCATCTGCAATGCCTCCAGCTCCAGCAGCAGATCGGTTGCCAGCACCCCGGTACCTGCGCCAACCTCCAGCAGATCCCCTCCCGCCAGCTCCTCCAGCAGCTGCCTGCACTGGCGCGCCAGACAGCGGGCAAAGAGTGGCGAAATCTCGGGCGCGGTTACAAAATCCCCGGCCTCGCCAAACTTCCTCGCGCCTGCGGTGTAATAGCCCAGGCCGGGGGCATAGAGCGCCAGCTCCATAAACCGGTCAAACGGCATTCGGCCACCGCTGCGCGCCAGCTCGGCCCTGATCGACCCGGTCAGACGGTTACTGTGTTCGCGCGCCTCTGCTGCAGGCTCGGGCAGTTCGGTGGGCCGCAGCCCGGCATGGTGGCTCTGTAGAGGGTTACTGGGCATGACGCTCTGTCTGGTTGACTCTTTCGGGTGGATCATTTTCACTGATACTCTGCTAGTACTCCATCAAGCTAGGTTTGTCGGGTTCAGTTGGTCTGTCAGCATTCAGGGCACCAACAGTAGGCGCTTTAGGCGAGGCGTGCCTCGCAGCTAATGGCCATAGTCCTTAGCAAGAGGCACAACGCAGCCCTGAATACTGACAGGCCAACCCTTCGGGCACTTCTGTGGTGTCCCGCTGCGGTGTTACAGTGCTTGACAAGGACTAAGGCCATTGCCTGCGCACTGTGCCTTGCAGCGAAACACCACAGAAGCGCTGAACCCAACAAACCTAGCTTGATGGAGTACTAGTGTACCAAGACCGGAGACCATACAGTGACCAAAATGCAACCACCCCTCGCCGGAAAAGTCGCACTGATCACGGGGGCGGCTCACCGCATTGGCGCCCGGATTGCCCGCACCCTGCATGACAACGGCATGGATCTGGCGCTGCACTATCGCCATTCGGCAGCCGCCGCCCAGGCGCTGAAAGAGGAGCTGGAGGCCATCCGGCCAGCCTCCGCCACCCTTTTGCAGGCCGATCTGAACCGTACCGATCGGCTGCCCAATCTGATCCATGATACCCACCTGCGCTTTGGCCGGCTGGATCTGCTGGTAAACAACGCCTCCAGCTTCTATCCCACGCCTGTTGCATCTGCCCGGATCGAGCAGTGGGATGAGCTGATCAACAGCAACATGAAGGCCCCCTTCTTTCTCTCCCAGGCGGCCGCGCCCCTGCTGCGGGAGAGCAAGGGGTGCATCATCAACCTGGTAGACATCCACGCCGAACGCCCGCTTAAAGGGCATCCCATCTACTCCATTGCCAAGGCGGGCAGCGCCATGATGGTCAAAGCCCTGGCGCAAGAGCTTGCACCGGATGTGCGCGTAAACGGCATCGCGCCCGGCGCCATACTGTGGCCTGAACAGGTCATCCCCCAAAGCCAGCAGGAGGCCATCCTGCTGCGCACGGCCCTGAAACGGAGAGGCGCTGCAAGCGATATTGCAAAGAGCCTGCTGTTTCTGTTCAAGGACGCTGACTATATCACCGGACAGATCATCACCGTGGATGGCGGGCGCACACTACAGCAATAGCGCAAACACCCTTCAACTAAAAAGCATGTTATCCTTGGCCGATGGGCCGTCACTCTAATGGCCTGTTTGGCTCCCAAACCATGTCCACCGCCATCACCACACCAACAGAAGCAAAACCTGGGCCAGCAACCTCCGGCGGTGCCAGCCTGCGCACCCTCTACCGCAATTCACGCCTGCCCATCGTGGCCAAGTGGTCACTGGCAATTGGCCTGCTGGTCACCAGCGTGATGGCGCTGCTCGGCTGGGTATTGATCACACAGCAGAGACACTCCTTCATGCAGCAGGCCGAGACCTTCGGTCATATCCTGGTTGAGCAGCTGGCGCACTCTGCCAGCGAGCCCGTGATGGCCGAAGATCACTTTACCCTGACCGGGCTGGTCAACCGCCAGATTGAGAACCAGCAGATACTGGGCGCGCTGATCCGGCAGGGCAACAGAACACTGGCCAGGGCAGGCATTGCCCCACCCATGGTGCAGCAGAACCGGATCATGCGGCCGGAGATAAAGCAGCTTGTCTGGTCGTGGCGTGACCGGGCAGAGAGGGAGCGAAAGGCGATCACCTTTGCCACCCCCATCCGGTACAAGGATGTAACCCCCGGGCACGCGCTGATCACCATTGATCATGATCAGCTCGACCGGGAGCTGCACGAGGCGATCCTTGCCCTGGCCTACACTACGCTGGGGCTGATCCTGCTTGGCATCATGATGGCCTATCTGCTGAGTCGGCACCTGTCACGGCCGATTCAGGCACTGGCACAGGTCAGCGAAACCATCAGCCGTGGCGAGCCGATTGAGAATCTCGACCACCTTCGACGCGACGAGATCGGCAGCATCATCGCCAGCTTCAACCTGATGGTTGAAGAGATGCGTCAAAAGGGGCGCATTGAACGGGCGCTCTCCAGCTACATCTCTCCACATGCCGCCCCGCGCGTACTGGCCAATCTGGAGCAGCCGGCCAAAGCGGGAGAGCAGCTCTTTGGCAGCGTGCTCTTCTGCGACATCGTGGGCTACACCACATTGACTGAAGGGATGTCGCCCAGGGCCGTCTCCGAAATGCTGAACGAATACCTCGGCTACATCGCCCTGGCAGGCCACAGCTGTCACGGCATGGTCGACAAATTCATCGGCGACAGCGTGATGATCGTCTTTGGCGCACCCGAGAGCGACCCCCAGCATGCACTGCATGCCGTCGCTTGCGGCGTGATGGTTCAACAGATTGTGCAGCAGATCAACCAGCGCCGGCGGCGCAAGAGATTACAGTCACTGCACTTTCGCATTGGCATCAACAGCGGCGAGATGATGGCCGGCAACATCGGCATCCCGGTACGGATGCAGTACACCGTGGTGGGCGACACGGTAAACCTTGGCGCACGCCTCTGCAGCATTGCACCACCCGACAGCATCCTGATTGGCTCCAATACGGCTGAACAGCGTGGCGTTGCGCAAAAGGTCGTTCTGCTGCAACAGCCCCCCGTACAGGTGAAAGGACGCAGCCAGCCCGTTACCTCCTACCTGGTCAACACAATGAACCCGGTATATCAGCAGCAGGTGCAACAGGCCATAGAGCAGCTGCTGCCCGTTGAGCACGGATGATGAGATTACGGCATCTATCGCTGGCGGCAGTGCTGCTTGCCGGTTGCAGCGCCCACCCCGTTCAAGAGCAGCAAAAAGCGCCACCGAGCATCACCGAGGCCCTCCAGCAGGCAGAACAGCTGCGCAGGGAAGCGCGCTACAGCGAAGCGGGGCAACTGCTCCTGCAGGTCAAAAAAAACCACCCCGGCAACCCCAGGGCAGAGGCGCTGCTGGAGCAGATCCAGGCAGAGCAGCAGCAACACCGGCAGCTGATCGAAGACAGGCTCCTGGCCGCCCGGCTCACCCTGGTTCAGCAGCAGCGCCCACTATTGGCGCAGCTGGCAAACAGCGAGGCTGATGATGTGATGGTTCGCTCCCGCCTGCAACAGCTGAATAAAACCTGGCAGGAGAGTCGGCCACTGCTCTCCCGCTGTGGAGAGCGCCAACTGAAAAATGCCCCGGCCACAGCTGAAAAGTGTCTGCAACTGGCACTCGCTATTGAAGAGCAAAAGGCCGACCGCAAACGGCTCACACAAATTGAACGCAACAGAACCCGGTCTGCAAAAAAGGCACGGCAGAAAAAGAGGGCCATCAGAGTCCGGCAACTGCTGAAACAGGCTCGCCACAAACAAGAGCGCGGCGAGCACCATGGCGCACTGATATTGCTGGAACAACTCCTCAAGCTGGCACCCGAATCAACCCGCGCAATCAACCTGAAAAGAGAGATTCAGGAGGAGCTGGAGAAGCACACACAGCGCCTGCTCGCAGCAGGCGAAACCCTTTATCAGAGAGGCGAGCTTGAAGGGGCCATTGCCATCTGGAAGACCCTGCTGCTGCTCAACCCGCAACACAAACAGGCACTACAGAAAGCTGAGCGCGCCCAGCGAGTGCTGGATAATCTACAGCGACTTCGTCATCAGCAAAAGCCAGGCACCATGAACCAGCATGAAGCTGATCAGACTTGACCCGGAATACTCCACCGGCTGCTCCACTTGCCAGGAGTCTGTCGGGCTTAGGATGAACTGGCTGCGGAAGTGGGAGAGCGGCTACTAAAGTTCTATCTGCACGAGACGAACTAAGGAACATGCACGAACTTGTTCCGTGCCCGTTCCTGAACAGACAACAGCCCTCACTTGTCAGTACATTATGAGCAAAATCCAACCGCTGCCTACACTCATCGTTCTGCTAATGGCCTGCACCCCGGCCAGCGCGCAGATCACACGCTATGGCGCCACGCTGCATGAGTCGCAATGGGGGACGGCCACCTCTCGCATGCAGTGCAGCCTGTACCATGAGATACCCGGCTATGGCCAGGCGCTGTTTACCCAAAATGCCGGGGAGGCGCTTACCTTCAGCCTCAGGCCATCCATGCCGCTTCCTGCAGCACAGAAGATAGCGCTGCTCTCTGTAGCCCCTGCCTGGAAGCATGGGGTAAAGAGTAAAACCCTGCTGACTCTCCCCACAGCCGGAAGGGAGCACAAAATAGAGCTTAACAGCGAGCACTCACTACAGCTCCTCAATGAGCTGGCACAGGGCATGACCCCAACATTCAGCACCATTGGCGCCGGGGGGAGCCGGGGCAGCAGGCTGACGGCGCTCTCTCCCGTACAGCTGAGACCTGCACAGGCTGAATTTACCGCCTGCATCACCAACCTGCTGCCCTACAGCTATTCGCAGATCCGCCAAAGCCAGCTCCAGTTTGATTTTGGCAGCAGCGCCCTGCTGCCAGAAGCCAGGGAGCGGGCCGACCAACTGGTTGAGTTCATTCAGGAGAACAGCGATATTCGCCGGATCAGGATTGACGGGCATACCGACAATATAGGCAGAAACCGCTATAACCGCGCTCTGGGACAGCGCCGCGCTGAGGCATTCAAGCACTATCTGCTGGCAAAAGGCATTGCAGAGAAGATGGTCGTGGTCAAATCCTATGGCGAGCGAAAACCCAAAAGCAGCAACCGAACCCCGACCGGCCGCGCCATTAACCGGCGGGTTCTGGTCACCCTGGAGCGGTAGATCCTCACCCGGGGGTTGTTCTCAATTGCCTGCTCTTCGAGCCACCGCCCACACATCGACCCTCTCGGCGCCACCCCGGCGCAGAACCGTGGCCAGCTCATTCACTGTGCTGCCTGTGGTGACAACATCATCTATTATCGCGACATGCCGCGCCCGTAGCTGGCCGGTAAGCTCAAAGGCGCCACGAACATTTTTACGGCGCGCCCCCTTGTCCAGCTCCATCTGTGGAGGTGTAGGGCGGTTACGTATCACAATGCGACGCTCAACAGGGCGCTCAAAACAGCGCCCCAGCGGCCGGGCCAGCTCCAGCGCCTGATTAAAACCACGCTCCCTCAAACGCGATGCATGCAGCGGAACCGGGATGATCAGCTCTGGCAGCTCACACGACTGCTGCACCAGAAAATCCCCAACCAAACCTGAAAGCAGACGCCCCTCTGCCAGCTTGCCACGAAACTTGAAGTGGCTGATCAGATGATCCAGCGGATAGCCATAACACAACGGGATGTAGCAGCGATCAAATTTTGGCGGCGCTCTCTGGCACTGCCCACAAAGGGCATCTTCAGGCACAGCATCAGGCAGTGGCAGGGCACAGCGCGGGCAGGCCTGCCGGTTGAACGGCAACTCATCCCGACAGCCACGGCAGAGATCCAACCCATCATCCCCCTCTGCGCCACAGAGGGTGCAGCATGCCGGGAAGGTGACCAACTGTATCTTTTTACGCCACTTGTAAACCATTCACATTTGCCAAAGTTGACAGATAATCCCCATCCTTTAAGATGGCTCCGCTTTTTTTGCTGCCGACACAAGAATCTATTATGACCGACTCCCCCCTGCGACACGACTGGTCTCTGGAAGAGATCCAGACCCTGCTGGATCAGCCCTTCAACGACCTGCTGTTTCAGGCACAAACCGCACACCGGGCGCGCTTTGACCCCAATGCCGTGCAGGCCTCCAGTCTGATCAGCATCAAGACCGGCGCCTGCTCCGAGGATTGCGGCTACTGCTCGCAAAGCAGCAAATACAGCACCGAGCTGGAGCCGGAAAAGCTGCTGCCGGTGGAGGATGTGGTCAAGGCGGCCCATATTGCCAAAGAGAAGGGCGCCAGCCGCTTCTGCATGGGGGCTGCCTGGCGCAACCCGACTGACAAAAACCTGGATCAGGTCATCGAAATGGTCGCTGCCGTGCATGACCTCGGCATGGAGAGCTGCCTCACGCTGGGGATGCTGACCGATGAGCAGGCTGCCAGACTCAAGGATGCCGGGCTGGACTACTACAACCACAACCTGGATACCTCCCCGGAATTCTATGGCGAGGTGGTCACCACCCGCACCTATCAGGATCGGCTCGATACCCTGGCGCGCATCCGCAGGCAAAATATCAACATCTGTAGCGGCGGCATCCTGGGGCTGGGCGAAAGCCGTCGGGATCGCGCCTCCATGCTGCAACAGCTGGCCAACCTGCCACAGCATCCACAATCGGTGCCGATCAACATGCTGGTGCAGATCGAAGGCACCCCGCTGTTCGGCGCGGATGATCTCGACCCCTTCGAATTCGTGCGCACCGTGGCGGTGGCACGGCTGATTATGCCGCGCTCTCATGTGCGTCTCTCCGCCGGCCGCAGCAATATGAGCGATGAACTACAGGCACTCTGCTTTCTGGCCGGAGCCAACTCCATCTTCTACGGCGAACGTCTGCTCACCACAGACAACACCGAGGCCGATGAGGATCGCCAGCTCTTCAAGCGGCTGGGCATCCGCTTTGCAGAGACTACAGCCAGCGCCTGATCCAGATGAAGAATCTTGCCGTTGCGCTGGAGAGACGGCGCGAAGCACATCTCTACCGCTCGCGCCGACAGGTCTCCTGTGCGCAATCCCCGGAGCTACAGGTAGACGGGCGCACCCTGCTCGGCTTTTGCAGCAACGACTACCTGGGGCTGGCCGCCCACCCTGAAGTGATCGCTGCCCTGCAACGAGGCGCCGGCCAGTACGGCGCCGGCAGCGGTGCCGCCCATCTGGTGATCGGCCACAGCACGGCCCATCACGCCCTGGAGGAGGAGCTGGCCGACTTCACCGGCCGCCCCCGCGCGCTGCTCTTCTCCACCGGGTACATGGCCAATATCGGCATCCTCTCCGCCCTGCTGGGGCGGGGCGACACGCTCTTTGAAGACCGGCTCAACCACGCCTCGCTGATTGATGGCGGCATCCTCTCCCGCGCACGGCTGAAACGCTATCCCCATGCCGATGTCGCACGGCTGGCCACTCAGCTGGCCAATGCCCAGGGCGAAAAACTGATCGTTACCGACGGCATCTTCAGTATGGATGGTGACATCGCCCCCCTCACGGCGCTGGCCAGCACCGCCAGGGCGCAGGATGCCTGGCTGATGGTCGATGATGCACACGGCCTGGGGGTGCTGGGGGCAGAGGGTGGTGGCTGCCTCTCCCACCTTGGCCTGAGCCAGGATGAGGTGCCAATACTGATGGGCACCCTGGGCAAGGCCTTCGGCACCTTCGGCGCCTTTGTTGCGGGTTCCGAAGCGCTGATTGAGACACTGATCCAGCAGGCGCGCAGCTACATCTACACCACCGCACTGCCACCGGCAGTGGCAGAGGCCACACGCGCCAGCCTGAAGCTCGTGCGTAAAGAAGGGTGGCGGCGCGAGCGGCTGCAGCAGCTGGTGCAGCGCTTTCGCAACGGCGCACGGCAGCTGGGGCTGCCGCTGATGGACTCCACCACCCCCATCCAGCCGCTATTGGCAGGCTCTGCAAAACAGGCGCTGGCCTGGAGCCAGCAGCTGGAAAAACAAGGGATTCTGGTCACTGCCATCCGCCCGCCAACAGTGCCGGAAGAGGGCGCACGGCTGCGCATCACCCTCTCTGCCGCTCATCAGGATGAACACATCGACCAACTGCTGGATGGCCTCAAAAAGTGCATGCAGATCCCAACATGAAGCTGCACAGCACAACCACCGGCAGCGGGCCAGATCTGGTGCTGCTACACGGCTGGGGCATGAACAGCGGCGTCTGGAAGGCACTGGCCGAGACGTTGGGCAGCCGTTACCGCGTCACCACCATCGAGCTGCCAGGACACGGCCATAGCCCCTTTTCTGAAACGCTGCACAGCCTGCAGGATTGGGCCGAAGCCTGCCTGGCCGCTGCACCGGAACAGGCCGTCTGGGTCGGCTGGTCACTGGGCGGGTTGGTCAGCATCCAGGCAGCACTCTGCGCGCCGCAGCGCATCACCCGGCTGGTACTGGTCGCCTCCACCCCCCGCTTTATCCAGGCCGATGACTGGCCGCATGCGGTGGTTCGCGGCTCACTTGCCAGCTTTGCCGATACCCTGCGCAGGGACCCAAAAACCACTCTGGAGCGATTTTTAGCGCTACAGGTAAGAGGCTCGATAGCGGCCAAATCGACCCTGCGCCGGCTGCGGCAGGATCTCGACCACCAGCCTGCTCCCCACCCCGATGCGCTGGATCAGGGGCTACAGCTGCTGCGGGAGAGCGATCTGCGGCAGCAGCTCTCACAGCTGCAATGCCCCACGCTCTGGCTGTTGGGCGAACGCGACACCCTGGCACCTGCCAGCGTGGCGGATGATATCCATCAGCTGCTGCCCACCGCAGAGATCAAGCGGCTGGCAGGCAGCGGTCATGCCCCCTTTTTGTCACACCACGCCGAATCCGTAGCAGCACTGCACGCTTTTCTGGAACCACCGCATGAGTGAACAACCACCGCCCATCGACAAGCAACAGGCACGGCTGGCCTTTGAGCGGGCAGCAGATACCTACGACGATGCCGCTGTGCTGCAACGCCAGACCGGCGAATGCATGCTGGAGCGGCTGGATCTCGTCAAGCTGCAACCAAAAGTGGTGCTGGATATCGGCTGCGGCACCGGGGTGGCGACAGCGGCATTGGCCCGGCGTTATAAAAAGGCGCAGATCGTGGCGCTCGACTTTGCCCTGCCGATGCTGCACCACACCCGCAGGCGCGGCTCCTGGCTGCGTCGGCCAGCCTGTCTCTGTGGCGATGCCGAGCAGCTGCCCCTCATCGACAACAGTGTGGATCTCATCTGCTCCAATGCCGCTATCCAGTGGTGTACCGATCTTGAGGGTACATTCCGGGAGTTCCTGCGGGTGCTGCGCCCAGGTGGTCTGCTGATGTTCACCACCTTTGGGCTGGATACGCTAAAGGAGCTGCGCCAGGCCTGGGAGGCAGTGGATGGCCACAGCCACGTCAGCCCCTTTCCCGACATGCATGATGTGGGGGATGCCCTGATTCGCGCCCGCTTTGCCGACCCCGTCATTGATGTGGATCGCCTGACCCTGACATACAACGAAGTGTCCGGGCTGATGCGGGATCTCAAGATGATCGGTGCGCACAATGTCACCACCCACCGGCAGCGGGGCCTGACCGGAAAAGGGCGCATGCAGGCCATGATCAAGGCCTATGAACCATTCCGCCGTGATGGCCTGCTGCCTGCCAGCTACGAGGTGGTCTATGGCCATGCCTGGGCGCCCGAGCTGCACGGTACGACAAGACGAGAGGTATCCGTGGATGAGCTGATTCGAGGGCGGTTATGATCCTAGAAAAATCAGTTGAGCCGTAGCGAGGATGACTAAGGTGCTTAAGATACATGGTTTTTTCATATATTTTGTACGAAGTCGTATCACCCATACGGTGAGTTCAAAATATATGAAAAAACCATGTAGATTGAGTGCATTAGGCATCCGCAGTAGGTTCAACTGATTTTTCTAGGATGATGAACAGCTACTTTATTACCGGCACAGATACCGGCTGCGGCAAGACAGAGATCACCCTGGGTCTGATGCAGCAGTTGCAGAATCGGGGGCAGCGCGTGCTCGGCATGAAGCCGGTGGCGTCAGGCGCAACCGAGACGGCGGGGGGGCTGCGCAACCAGGATGCGCTCAGGATACAGGCCCAGGGCAGCGTCCCGGTGCCCTATTCCGAGCTCAACCCCTATGTTTTCGAACCCCCCATCGCACCCCACCTGGCAGCCATGCAGGCAGGTGAAAAGGTAGAGCTTGGCGTGATCCGCACCCACTACATGTCACTGTTGGCTCAGGCTGATTACGTTATCGTAGAGGGCGCGGGCGGCTGGCTGGCCCCCTTTAGCCGCGAGCACTCTGCTGCTGATCTTGCCCTGCTGCTGAGCATGCCTGCCATATTGGTCGTGGGTCTCAGGCTGGGCTGCATCAATCACGCCCTGCTGAGTGTCGAGAGCATACTGGCCAGCGGCGTTCGACTGGCAGGCTGGGTCGCCAATGAGGTGGAGCCAGACATGCTGAGCCGCGATGAAAACATCGCCACACTGCGAGCGGCCATTACCGCGCCCTGCCTGGGGGTGGTGCCTCACATAGCTCACCCCCCCTGCGCGAGGGTTATTGCAGAAAACCTGACCCTGCCGCTATAAATTTATATAACCCTGCCACCCCTATGCAAGCAGCTCACGCAATGTTGCCGCCAGTTCCACAGGTTCAAATTTAGCCACATAGGCATCGGCACCCACACCCTTGCCCAACTCTTTATTTGCATCCGCCGACAGTGAAGAGTGCATGATTACGGGGATGCCATTAAAGCGGGCATCCGCTTTGATCTTTTTGGTCAGCACATAACCATCCATCTCCGGCATCTCGACATCTGTCAGTATGAGCTGGATATAGTCCGTTATCGCCTGCCCGGTAACTTCTGCCCTGCCTGCAATCTCGGTCAGTTTGTTCCACGCCTCAGACCCATTGATGCAACTTATGTACGTTGCGCCAAGGTGGTCCAGCGTACGTGTTATCTGGTTGCGTGCAACAGCGGAGTCATCAGCGAACAGGATGGTAAAATCCTTTCTGGAAAATTCCTGAATCCCGTTAAATTCATCTTCGCTCTCCCCAAACCCGGCGGTTTTGGCGAGCACCATCTCAACATCCATAATCATGACCAAGCGGCCGTCAGAAAGCTCGGTGACCGCCGTAACCAACCCACCATGCTGCTGCGCAATCATCGCGGGGGGAACCTTTACATCCTCCCAGGCAAGCCGCTCAATCATATCAACGGCATGCACGAGAAAACCCTGCACATGCTTGTTGTACTCTGTGATAATCAGGATACCGGGGGCATCATCTGTCTGAACCCCGCAAAACCTTGGCAGGTTAATGACCGGGATCACCTGACCGCGAAGGCTGACCACACCCTCAACCGACGGCGGCATCTCCGGGGCCTGGGTGATCTCTGGAACCAGCATCACCTCTCTGACCTTAAATACATTGACGCCATAGGTTTCAACCCGACCCGAGTTATTGTCCCTGCCCAGGCTGAACAGCAGAACCTCAAGTCGATTGGTGCCAGCCAGACGGGTTCGATCATCTACTGACTGAATGAAATTTGCCATTTTATTATCCTCAGGTTCCGGGAATTACTATTCAAGCTGATAGCTGCCCACACGGTTAAACTGACTCATGCAGAGTTTAGCGGTCAGAATTTGAAAAGCATTAGGAATTATTATTGCAAGAGAAAGCGCCCATTCCTGACCTATACTGAGGGAGTGTTGAAACCACCCATACTCACCTTAATTTCAGCCTGCCGTTAGTGTTATCATGTGGCAAAAACAAGATGCCTTTTTAAGGCTTTCATGCGGGACTATTCAAAGGCGTGAGAACCCTTCTCTTCAAGGATCTCCAGGAATGCCCTGTTTGGCGCTCATAATCCCGACCATAATGGGGAAAAGATATGACAATTGGTGCCCTTGAGAATGCACTCGATGAGATGGGCCTCAACAATTTAGGCGATATCCACTGGAACTCCTCCACCAGCCAGCTATACGAAGATGCCATTCGCCGTGGTGAAGGTTTTCTGGCCCATCTGGGGCCACTGGTTACCCGGACAGGCTGTTTTACCGGGCGCTCGCCAAATGACAAGTTTGTCGTAGAAGAGCCAGAGAGTAAAAAGCAGGTCTGGTGGAGCAAGGTCAACAAACCCTTTTCAGAAGAGCAGTTTAATAGACTTTTTCAACGTGCCTGCAATTTTCTGGAAGGGCGTAATGTCTTTGTGCAGGATCTTCTGGTCGGCGCGGACAAGGCTTATGAGCTGCCCATTCGGGTGATCACCCAGGATGCCTGGCATGCCCTTTTTGCACGAAATATGTTTATCCGCCCCGGAAACTTCGGACGCAAGCTGGAAGTGGACGAGCCAAACTTCACCGTACTGCACGTACCGCACCTGAATGCCGTACCCAGCGTGGATGGCACCAACTCCGAAGCCTTCATCATTGTCCATTTTGGCAAGCGCCAGATTCTGATTGGCGGCACCCAGTATGCGGGGGAGATCAAAAAATCCATCTTCTCTGTAATGAACTACCTGCTGCCACAGCGCGAAGTGCTATCCATGCATGCCTCGGCCAATGTGGGGGAAACGGGCGATGCTGCGATCTTTTTTGGCCTCTCCGGCACCGGCAAAACCACCCTCTCTGCCGACCCCCAACGCAAGCTGGTGGGCGACGATGAGCATGGCTGGGGCGAGAACGGCATCTTTAATCTGGAGGGCGGCTGCTACGCCAAGGTGATCAACCTCTCCAAAGAGAAAGAACCGATGATCTTTGAGACCACCCGCCGCTTTGGCACCATCCTCGAAAACGTGGGGATGGACTTCAAGAGCCGCCAGCTCGATCTGGATGATGACAAGCTGACCGAGAACACCCGCGCCGCCTACCCGATCACCCACATCCCCAATGCCATCTACCCCGGTATTGCCAGCCACCCAAAGAACATCATCATGCTGACCTGCGACGCCTTTGGTGTCATCCCGCCCATTTCACGCCTTACCCCGGAACAGGCGATGTACCACTTCCTGTCGGGCTACACCGCCAAGGTAGCGGGAACCGAGCGCGGCATCACCGAGCCTCAGGCGACCTTCAGCACCTGCTTTGGCGCCCCCTTTATGGCGCTGCACCCCAGCATTTATGGCCGGCTGCTGGGCGACAAGATCAAGCGCCACGACGTTCGCTGCTGGCTGATCAACACCGGCTGGTCAGGCGGCCCCTATGGCGTAGGCAAGCGGATGGACATCAGCCTGACCCGCGCCATGCTGAACGCCGCACTATCAGGTGAGCTGGATGATGTCACCGTGGTTGCAGACCCCTTCTTTGGACTGCCGGTACCAGAGAGCTGCCCCGGCGTGCCATCTGATGTACTGCACCCTGCCAATACCTGGGAGGACAAGGCCGCCTATGAGACAAAGGCAAAAGAGCTGGCCAAGGCCTTCCATGAAAACTTTGTTGAATTTGCCGATATGGTCTCACCCGAGGTTAACGCAGCCGGGCCGCTGGCCGGTTAACACTGATGCAGGCAAAGATGAACATCATCACCCTCTCCATTACCTGCCTTTTGCTCCTCAGCTCAGCGACTGCACAGGCTGCGGACGGGGACGATATTAAAAAGCACTGGGTCAACACCAACCCGGCCGCAGCCGCTGAAAGCGAGCCATCCGCACTCAAACGGTTCAAGGCCGAAGCGCCAGTCTACATTGGCGTTGAAAACTGCAAGATTTGTCACATGCCACACTTCGACTCATGGCAGACGACCCGGATGTCAAAGGCCTTTGAACTGCTCAAGCCTGGCGTGCGTGCCAAAGCAAAGCGCCAGATAGGTCTGGATCCAAACCGCGATTACACCAGGGCGCCCGAGTGCATCCGCTGCCACACCACGGGCTACGGCGAGCCAGGCGGTTTTATCAGTATTGAAAAGACCCCGGAGATGACAGATGTGCAGTGTGAAATGTGCCACGGCCCAGGTAGTCACTACGCTGAAATGATGATGAAAAAGCGCGGTACCTATACGCGGGAAGAGTTTGTGGAGATCGGCAGCATGACCATGCCTTCAGCCGATAATAACGTCTGCACCCAGCAGTGCCACAACCAGTCCAGCCCTTTCATCGGCTCTGGTTTTGAATTCAAGTTTGAAGACAGAAAGGCCAGCGGAACCCACCGCCACGACATCAAATATATCGACATGCCATTTGACTGGTAGTGGGGTGGGTTTTAGGGGTGAGCTGAACCGTTACAAATCACATCGTTTGCGTGATGGTAAAGGCACCACGGATATCACCCGCTTTGTAGCCGCGTGCCCGATCCTGAGGGTAGCGTTTGTCCAGCGTCTCGGCAATCGCCGGCTTTATCCTGGAACCATGACAGGCCAGGCATGGCCTTTCAGCCGTCGGTATCGCTTTCATATAGCGAAAGAGCTGTTTACCATTCTGCATGACCACCTCGTAATGCTCCATCTTCTTGGGGTCTTCACCGGCTGCCTTGCGAATCTCAAACTGCTCCAGCACCGACCTCTCCCAGTCATCCGGGGCATTGGCACTATTGCGAGGTTTCAAGCTGGTACGCCCTACTTGCCAACCATTTTTTTCAGAATGCACCCTGGTGATACCCATCGCCTTGGTATTGCACACCTTGATCGCCTCCAGTGGCCCACCTTTTTTCAGGGCCGCTTTAAGTTCTCCACCCAGATTACCGGCAAAATCTTTTACAGCCGCACGGCTTGCATCAACACGCGGGGTGAGATCCTCTGCAACAGCAGGGGCTACAGAGAGACAAGCAATCAAACTCGATAACACTAATTTTTTCATCATATCTCCTTTTTAACAATTAAACCTGGGGGGTGCTCTCAATCAACCGTTCGTGGCGTGATTCTGACCCTTTTCCATGCTGGCGGCGTTGCGGTTCGTTGTATATTATAGAGTAACTATTACACCCCACCGCACCTCGCCTAAAGCGCCTACCGTTGGTACCAGCACAAAAAATGCCTCAGAATCACGCTCACTCAGGTGATTGAGAACACCTCCTGTTAAAATGCCCTGCCCGGTTTTTTCCCCAGTTTTTCAAGCAATTTTGCCAGTGGGCAAAAACGGGTAAATGCAGCTTGAAACATATTGGCGCCAACAAAAGCAGCCAGCCACAACCAATTAGGCGAATGTAGCTGCGAAAGAGTCAGGCTGACAAGGATCATGGCACCTGCAAAAGCCAGTACAATACGTTCTATACTCATGATGTGATCTCCAGGTTTTATGGGCTGCTTGATAAGAATATTAGTTTATACTAATATGCTTATCAAGCACTATTTACTGGGTTATACAAAGATGAACAAGCACAAAAGCAATCCTCTGGTTCGTTACTCGGTTGACCACCCAAAGTCCGTCACCTGGGCAATGTCGCTCTTCACCCTGCTATTGGTTCTGCTGGCACTTCTGCCCAGCCTGTGGCCTGCCACCTTTAATACATTGAACCCTCTACAGGTGGATACCGATCCCGAAAACATGCTCTCTGCTGATGAGCCGGTAAGGGTTTTTCATAATGCGAGCAAGCAGACCTTTAGCCTGTGGGATATGGTTGTAGTTGGGGTGGTCAACCCGGGAGATCCAGAGGGTGTATTTAATCCTGCCTCACTGCAACGTATTCATGAGTTGACAGAGTTTGCCAAGACTCTCACCTGGCCCGACCCTGACCATCCGGAAAAACAGGTCGGTGTCATTGAGGTGGATATCCTGGCCCCCTCAGTGGTGGATAACATCGAGCAGGGCGGCATGGGGGTGGTAAACTTCAGCTGGCTGATGCCAAAGCCCCCCGCCACGCAGGAAGAGGCACTGGCCATACGCAAGAAGGCACAGCGTATCCCGCTGCTCAATGGCACCGTGGTAAGTGAAGATGGCCTGGCCATTGCACTCTATCTGCCACTGACCGACAAGCACCTCAGCTACCGGGTACGTGAAGCACTGTTGGGTAAGATTGCAGAGTGGGAAGGCTCGGGCGACGAGTTTCATATCACCGGCCTGCCAGTGGCAGAGGATACCTTTGGGGTGGAGATGTTTTACCAGATGGCTATCTCGGCCCCGCTGGCGATGCTGGTGATCTTTCTGCTGCTGTGGTGGTTTTTCAAGAAGCTCTCCCTGATTAGCGCACCGATGATCCTGGCCATGGTCTGCTCACTGGCCACCATGGCACTGTTGATTATTTCAGGCAACACCATCCATATCATGAGCTCCATGATCCCGATCTTCATCATGCCGATAGCCGTGCTGGATGCCATCCATATTCTGTCGGATTTCTTCGATGAGTATCAGAAACGCAAAGACCGGCGCGAAACCATTCTCTATGTAATGCAGCATCTCTTCACCCCGATGCTCTTTACCACCCTGACCACCATGGCTGGATTTGCCTCGCTGCTGATGACGCCCATCCCGCCCGTACAGACATTTGGGCTGTTTATATCCATAGGTGTATTGCTGGCCTGGTTCTGGACTATCACCTTCATCCCCGCCTTTATCATGTTCATCCCGGAAGAGAAGCTGGCCAACTTTGGGCATCAGACAGACGATGCCCAGGATAGCGGCCTGATGAGCCGCCTTTTGAGCAGCTCTGGCCAGTCGATCTACCGGCATGCCCGATGGGTACTGATAGGCACCGGTGCAGCAATGGCTATCGGACTGTATGGCATCAGCCAGATCAACATCAACGACAACCCCATCAAATGGTTTGACACCGACCACCCCATCCGAATAGCCGACAAGGTGTTGAATGAACACTTTGGTGGCACCTATCTGGCCTATCTGGAACTGGAACCCGGAGAGTCCACAGATACCGTGGCTGAATACAGCCAGGCCATGCAACGGCGAATAAAAGCAACAGCCGGCAGGCTGGCGGCAAGCAGTACGCCCAACAGCAACACTGTATTTGAAGAGCTGTATAATAAGACCGTGCTGTTTACCTCTACAGCACAAAACAAGGCCGCTCTGTTAAACGCACTGGACAGCTATATAAACAGCCAGCTTGACAGAGCCACTGATGACATGTTCGAAGCCTGGGATGAGGCACAACTGTTTATCGACCATGAGCGGCAACGGAATGAAACCTTCAAACAGCCAGAGGTATTGCAGTATATCAGCGACCTCCAAACCTACCTGGCCTCACTCGACGTGGTTGGCAAATCAAGCTCGGTTGCTGATGTGGTAAAGACCGTCTACCGTGAATTGCTGATGGGCAAGGAGGAGGCCTTCCGCATCCCCGACAGCAGCAATGCGGTAGCACAGACCCTGATCACCTATCAGAACAGCCATCGTCCAAATGATCTTTGGCATTTCGTTACCCCCGACTATCGCAAGGCCACTATACTGGTGCAACTGACCAGCGGTGACAATCAGGATATGGCAGCGGTAGAGACGCAGGTTAAAAAGTATTTCCAAGACCATCCACCCCCTTTTGCACTATCCCACCGCTGGTTTGGACTCACCTATATCAATGTCATCTGGCAGGAGAGGATGGTCGCCGGCATGGCCATGGCTCTGGCCGGAAGTTTTGTAGTGGTGCTGATCATGATGGTTATACTGTTTCGATCTCTCCTGTGGGGCATTCTTGCCATGATTCCACTGGCAGTCACGGTGTGGGTTATCTACGGCATCATCGGGCTTATCGGCAAGGATTATGATATGCCGGTAGCAGTACTCAGTGCGCTGAGTCTGGGGTTATCTGTAGATTACGCCATCCATTTCCTGTCGCGCTCCCGACAACTACAGAGGCAGTATGGCAGCTGGCAGGCTACCATCCCCCATGTCTTTGCAGAGCCTGCCCGAGCCATTACACGTAATGCCATTGTGGTGGGTGTCGGGTTCCTGCCCCTGCTGGCCGCACCACTGGTACCCTATCAAACCGTCGGCATCTTTATTGCCGCCATCCTGCTACTGGCAGGTATTGCATCACTGTTGATATTACCAGCGATGATCACACTCTTTGAGCCCTGGCTGTTTCGCAACAAAGCAGGAGACTAAACCATGCGCAACTTTATTACTCTGCTATTCCTTGTCCTCTCTGCACCACTCATCGCATCACCCACAGCCGACGAGATCGTGCACCACAGCAATATGGTCACCTACTATCAGGGCCAGGATGGCCGCGCCCAGGTCAGGATGATCATCACCGACAGTCAGGGACGAGAGCGACAACGGCAACTGACCATTCTGCGGATTGATGCCGCCAAGAGCGATGCTATCGAGGAAAATGCCTACCTGGGTGGCCAGAAATTCTACATCTATTTCCACCGCCCGGCGGATGTAAGCAAGATGGCCTTCCTGGTTTGGAAACATCTTGACCAGGATGACGACCGCTGGCTCTATCTTCCCGCGCTGGATCTGGTAAAACGGATTGCAGCCTCTGATAAACGCACCAGTTTTGTCGGCTCAGACTTTTTCTATGAAGATGTATCCGGCCGCCGGATCGATGAAGACATACATGAACTGGTAGAGACAACCAAAAGCTACTATGTCATAAAAAACAGCCCAAAGGATGCCGCAGCTGTTGAGTTCTCCTACTATAAAACCTTTATCCATAAACAGAGTTTTATCCCCGTGCAGATAGAATATTATGATAAAGCAGGCCGCAAATACCGCATAGCCAAAGCGCTGAGCGTAAAGAACATCCAAGGCTATCCAACGGTAACCAAAGCCAGTATAGAAAATCTGAAAACCGGCGGTAAAACGGTAATGGAGTACAGCAAGGTTGAATATAATATTGGGCTGGATGACGCACTGTTTACCGAACGCTATCTGCGCAAGGCACCACGCAGACAGCTGAGATAATATTTGATGTATAAATGGGTCATTTGCAGCACCCTGGCGGCCTCATTATGTTCCGCAGCAGTGGCAACAGAACCTGCGCTGCCGATGGGGCTTAATGCTGATGAGCCAGCATTGCCCAGCGGCCTTGACCTGGGTGAAGAGCTTGCCCTGCCAAAAG
Source organism: Gammaproteobacteria bacterium (assembly GCA_015490795.1). Lineage (GTDB taxonomy): Bacteria > Pseudomonadota > Gammaproteobacteria > Chromatiales > Chromatiaceae > WFXD01. Next base: position 1,617 of record WFXD01000041.1, on the reverse strand, counting down.
ATCCTGGTAATGCCATAGATGAAGGATTCAATCAAGGCAACCTGGCAGAGCAGGGCTTTGCTCTGGAAGGCTTTATTGAGATCAGAAGTGGGGCATGGATCGACAGCCATCACTACCAGGAGCGCAGGCCACTCAATGAAGCACGCCTGCAGCTTGAACTGGAGAAGGAGTTCTCTACCTTTACCTTCACCGCAGTAGCCGACCTGATCCATGACGATGTTACAGATGATCAGGATGTTGCATTAGACAAGGGAGAGGGCTGGCTCGACCTTCGCACTGCCAATGCTGTTTTTTCACCGACCCAATTTATGGATGTCCGTCTGGGCCGGCAGATACTGACCTGGGGAACGGGCGACCTGCTCTTTATCAACGACCTCTTTCCAAAGGATTGGAACGCCTTTCTGATCGGGCGCGATGTCGAATATCTCAAGGCACCGTCAGATGCCATCAAGCTCTCACTGTTTCATCAGATAGCCAATCTTGATCTTGTCTACACACCGCGCTTTGATGCTGACCGTTATATTGATGGCTCCCGCGCCTCCTACTTCAACTCAACCCTTGGCCGCATCGCTGGCACAGATGCCGTCACAAAAGTTGATCGCCCCAATGACTGGCTGCACGACGATGAGTTTGCATTAAGGCTATATAAAAACATAGGCGCCTATGAGTTGGCCCTCTATGGATATAATGGCTTCTGGAAAAGCCCTGGTGGCTTTGACCCGGCCACTGGCCGCGCCCTGTTTCCCGAGCTGGCAGTATATGGTGCCAGCATTCGCGGTTCACTGGCCAGCGGCATTGCAAATGCTGAATGGGGTTATTATGACTCACGGGATGACCCCAGTGGCCGCAACCCCATGATCAACAACAGCGAGCAGCGGCTGATTCTGGGTTACGAGCAGGAGCTTGCAACCAATCTGACCCTTGGCGTGCAGTACTATCTTAAACGCATGGAAGATTATGCCCGCTACCGCCACACACTACCCACGGGGGCATACCCGGCAGCTCGCAGCCGACAGGAGTACACCGTGCGACTGACCTGGCTGACCATGAACCAAAACCTGCTCTGGTCACTCTTCAGCTTCTACTCACCATCAGATGACGATGGCTATCTGCGTGCCAAACTGCACTATAAATATGATGATCACCTCTCACTTGAAATTGGGGGCAATCTTTTCTGGGGTAACAACACGCAGACGTTCCTGGGACAATTTCAAAACAACGACAACGCCTATACGGCACTGCGGTATGGATTTTAAATTGGGGCAAGTTACATGATCCTAGGAGTCTGTCGGACTTAGGTGGATTGTAGCGAGGGAGTGGGAGAGTGAGCGCAAATATTCCCGGTTTTGAGGCGCATAGTGGGCCTACGCAACGAAAAACCGGGGATAGTTGAGCCGCTCTCCCACTTCCGCAGCCAGTTCATCCTAAACCCGACAGGCTCCTATACTCCATCAAGTTATATTAACGGTGCATTAGTTTCGTTGGTAAATAGAGATCCCATTATTGCGTCTGTTCTCAAATTTTTTCACTTCAATGAGATGCATTCGTTCAAGGTACTCTGCCCAGGCTGCTGGCGGCCTCCCTTTTCTGGCATAAACGGCAAGATAGTCATACATC
>WFXD01000040.1 GCA_015490795.1 Gammaproteobacteria bacterium | reverse complement strand
TTGGCCTGTCAGCATCCATGGCCGTGTTGCGTCTCTTGCTAAGGACTAAGGCCATTAGCGGCGAGACGCGCCTTGCCATGGACGCTGACAGACCAACTGAGTCCGTCAATATAACCTGGACGGTGTACTAGGCTTCTTGGCTCCCGCTTACTAATCGGTATGCCAGTACCTTGCCCTTTGCCAACATGGTAATCCTAGGAGGCTGTCCGAGAACTCGGCTTTTTACGAAATGCAACTTCTAACCCATTGATTCGTAAGGAGTTAATTATTGACAAATTGCATATTCACCTATTCTCGGACAGCCTCCTAGTACTCATCAACCCTGCCCCGCAAGCTCTTCAACTGCCCCTTTTTGGTTTTGCGATCCATCCGCTTTTTTTGGGATAGACGAGAGGGCTTGGTGGGCTTGCGCTTTTTTTGCACGATGGTCGCGCTTTTAATCAGCGACAAGAGCCGAGCCAAGGCATCTTCCCGGTTCTTCTCCTGGCTTCTGTACTCCTGAGCCTTGATGACAATAACCCCCTCTTTGGTGATCCGCTGGTCACTCAGCCTCAAAAGCCGCTCTTTATGGAAATCGGGCAGCGATGAGGCATTGATGTCAAACCGCAGATGCACTGCGGTGGAGACCTTATTCACATTCTGCCCCCCTGCCCCTTGCGCCCTTATTGCTGTGATCTCAATCTCACTGGCTGGAATGGTGACTTGACTGGATACCTTTAACATTTTGAGTCAATCTCTATCTCGATTCTCTTTTTTACAGGAACAGGGTAATCTGCTTTTCAGGCAATGAGACAGCAGAAAAAATCATGCAGACACTGATTATCGGTTTTGGAGACATTGGCCATCGTGTTGCAAAACTTGAGTTGGCGCTGGGGCACGCTGTAACAGCACTCATCAGAGACAAAGGCAAGATCGATGCGGCCGGAGGTTTTGGCGTCAAACCCCTTCTGGCCGATCTGGATCGACCCGGCACACTGCTGCAACAGCCACTTGAGGATGCCAGGGTATACTATTTTGCCCCACCCTCTCCAACAGATATGCATGATAGCCGAATCGCCAACTGGCTGGGCAGTGTAGGCCGCGCAAAACCTGCCGTCATAGTCTATATCAGCACCACCGGAGTGTATGGCCACTGCAATGGCGAATGGGTTGATGAGCGGCGCCCGCCCCACCCCGTAACCGAGCGGGCAAAACGGCGTCTAAGCGCTGAGTTGCAGCTGTCTGAATGGGGAGAGCAACAGGCTGTTCCCGTCATCAGGCTGCGTGTGCCCGGCATCTACCACCCGGAGAAGCTCCCCATGGCTTCACTGCGGCAAAACAGGCCTGTCTTGCGTTCCACTGAAGCACCCTACAGCAATCGTATCCATGCCGATGATCTGGCAAAGATCTGTCTTGCCGCCGCCAGGCATGGCAGAGGTGGCGAGATATATAATGTAGCAGACAACGATAGCTGCACCATGAGCGAATACTTTTTAAAGGTTGCCGAGGCCTTCAACATGCCAAGGCCAAAAGAGATCAGCTGGGAGGAGGCCCGCCAGCAGTTTAGCCCCGGCATGCTCTCATACCTGCGGGAATCGCGCCGGATAGAGAACCAGAAAATGCTGCATGAGCTGGGGGTGGTGCTTCAGTATCCTACGCTGAAGGATGGGTTACCCTAGAAAAATCAGTTGAGCCGTAGCGAGAGCGGCTAAGGTGCTTAAGATACAGGTTTTTTTCATATATTTTGAACGAAATCGTATCACCCATGCGGTGAGTTCAAAATATATGAAAAAAACCTGTAGATTGAGTGCATTAGGCGTTCACAGTAGGCTCAACTGATTTTTCTAGGGTTACACAATATCCGCATTGCCCAGCAGCCGCAGCCGAACCCTTAACCGGCGCAGCAGTTCAGAGTCAACCGCATCGGGCAGCAATATCAGGGTGCGCCGCCCAAAGCGGCTGGTTGAAAAGTTCAATACAACAAGCCAGGGCTGCACATAACTTGAGTCCTTCAGCTGTGCAGCCAGCTCATGGCCATTGACGGCAAACAGCGTCCACTCCCCACCACTCTCCCATTCAGCTGCTTTTATGGCCGAGCCATTTGAGCGCCACAGATGGGTACGAACGGCCTGAACAAGGCTCACCACAACCAGCAGTAAAAGAGGGAGCTGCAACCAAAACTCAAGAGGGAGAAGGAGCGCAACTCCCGCCGCACCTGTGTGGGAAGCAAGGATGAATATGAGCAGCGTAGTCGATTTTTTGGGCGCAAGGCGCAACGCAGGGAGACTCTTTTCAACCAAGCTGGACTACCCCCTTTAGATCGCATCCCGGATCAGCTTGACCATTCGCGCCATCGCCTCATCCTCCGGGGCAGTTTTCCCCAACAGCCACTCTTGCAGGGTCTGATCCTGCTGCTCTAAAAATTGATTGAAGGTCTCTTTGTCTGCATCAGAGAGGCTGCTGTAGCGCTTATCCAAAAAGGCCTCAAACAGCAGGTCAAGCTCCAGCAGGCCACGCCGACACTGCCAACGCAGGCGCTCCAGCCCTGGCTGGCACGTTGTGCCACTCATTTAAACCGAGTGCTTCAACATCAGCGCCTTGATATGTCCAATGGCCTTGGTGGGATTCAACCCCTTTGGGCAGACATAGGCGCAATTCATGATGGTGTGGCAGCGGAACAGTTTATAGGGGCCATCCAGCGCATCCAGCCGCTCCTCCATCGCCTGGTCACGGCTGTCGGCAAGAAACCGCCAGGATTGCAGCAGCGCCGACGGCCCAGGAAATTTATCCGGGTTCCACCAGAAGGAGGGGCAGGCAGTTGAGCAGCAGCCGCAGAGTATACATTCGTACAGCCCATCCAGCTTATCCCTCTCCTCAGGTGATTGCAGATTTTCAACCTCGGGTTCAGGATCGTAGCGGATAAGGAAAGGCTTCACCGAACGGTACTGTTTATAAAACCCGCTCATATCCACGACCAGATCACGAATGACCGGCACACCCGGGAAGGGGCGAATCTCGACAGGCTCTGCCAGTTCAGCAATCGGGGTGATGCAGGCCAGGCCATTCAGCCCGTTGATGTTCACGCCATCAGAGCCGCAGACCCCTTCCCCACAGGAGTGACGAAACGAGAGTGTCTCATCCTGGTTTTTCAGCTCTATCAACGCCTCACGCAGCATCATGCCGGGTTTTACATGCTCCAGCACGAACTCCTGCATGTAGGGCTCTTTATCAACGTCTGGATTGTAACGGTATATTTTAAAGCGCATGGTCGTTTCTGGGCCTCAGTGGCTGAGCTGGGCAGCACTCAATAGACTCTCTTCTTTGGCGGAAAGGTCTCAACAGACAGCGGTTTGGTTCTTACGGGTTTATAATCGAGGGTGTCATCCTCAAGCGTGTAGAGGCTGTGTTTCATCCAGTGCACATCATCACGATCAGGATAATCTATCCGTGAATGGGCGCCCCTGCTCTCCTGGCGGGCTTCAGCCGAGCGCATGGTTGCAATGGCAATATCAGCAAGATTCTCCAGCTCCAGCGCCTCTACCCTGGCGGTATTAAACACCTTCGACTGATCCTGTAGCCGGACATCCGGGATGCGTGCCCGTATGGCTTTAATAACGTCGATCCCCTCCTGCATGATCTTTTCAGTACGAAATACCCCGCAGTGATCCTCCATCGCCTTTTTGAGATCAGCTCGAACGGCCTGCACACTCTCACCATCCCCCCTCTTCTCCCAACGCGCAAAGCGCTCATAGGCCTTGTCGATACAGTCCTGATTCGGTGGGCGGTGGTAGCGGTTGTTTTTCAGAAAGCCGAGGATGTCATTGGCCGCCGCCCGGCCAAAGACCAGAATATCCAGCAGCGAGTTGCCACCCAGCCGGTTGGCACCATGCACCGAGACACAGGCGCATTCGCCCGCCGCGTAAAGACCGGGAACCACCTCTTCCGGAGAGTCGCCGCTTGGCATGACAACACGGCCAAAGCGATCCGTGGGTATCCCACCCATCGCATAGTGGGCGGTTGGAAAGACGGGGATGGGCGTATCCACCGGGTCAAGATGCATAAAGGTTTTACAGGTATCCCGAATACCCGGCAGCCGTTTGGCGACAATATCGGAACCCAGGTGATCCAGCTTAAGCATCACATGGTCGGCATTCGGCCCGCAACCACGCCCCTCCCTCACCTCGATGGAGATGGCCCGGCTGACAACATCACGACTGGCCAGATCCTTGACATTGGGGGCATAGCGCTCCATAAAACGTTCGCCATCTTTGTTGACAAGGTAGCCGCCCTCACCCCGCGCGCCTTCGGTAATCAGCATCCCTTTTCCCGCAATACCCGTTGGGTGAAACTGGAAGAACTCCATATCCTGCAACGGGATGCCTGCACGCAGCGCCATCGCCATCCCATCGCCTGTGTTGATATGGGCGTTGGTTGTCGTGCGGTAGAGCTGGCCACAGCCGCCGGTCGCGATCAGTGTGGTTTTGGCCTCGATGACCAGTGGCTCACCCGTGGCGATATCCATCGTCAGCACGCCCAGCACGGTGCCATCATCGTCATGGATCAGATCTATCGCAAAGCACTCATCGAAAAAGTGGGTGCGCGCGCGGATATTCTGTTGGTAGAGTGTATGCAGAATGGCATGACCCGTACGATCCGCCGCCGCGCAGGTGCGGGTGGCCTGCGCCCCGCCAAACTCACGGCTCTGACCACCAAAGGGGCGCTGGTAGATCCGACCACTCTCCAGGCGCGAAAAGGGGACGCCGGCATGCTCCAGCTCATAGACCAGATGCGCCGCCGCCCGGCACATATACTCGATGGCATCCTGATCCCCCAGATAGTCGCTCCCCTTGACCGTATCGTACATGTGCCAGTGCCAGTTATCGGGCGTGACATTGGCCAGTGCGGCATTGACGCCACCCTGTGCCGCAACGGTGTGCGAGCGTGTCGGGAAAACCTTGGATACCACGGCCACATGGGCATCAGCCCGAGCCAGCTGTAGCGCTGCACGCAGCCCACCACCACCGGCACCAAGGATCAGGGTATCAAATCGTCTGACAGGTATATTCATATTGTTATTGATATCAAACGATACGCGCTGATATCACAACCTCCAGGCTCCAGACTCCACAAGCCAGCAACCCCAGACCTGTCAACACCAACAGTGTCAGACGGAGCGCAAAAGGCTTGATGTAATCGATCAGAATATTACGGATGCCAACCCATGCATGAAAAAGGAGTGACCCAAAAAAGAGCAGCATGGCCATGCTGACATGTGGCTGCGCTACCCAGAACCGCCAGGCATCATACGATGCAGGTGGCGCAAAGATAAAAAGGCCAATCATGTAGCTGATATACAGCGCCAGATAGAGCGCAGTAATACGCTGCAGCGCCCAGGCCTGCATCCCTGATACACGGCGGCTGCTCATAGCACCACCCAAATCAGAAGTGCGATTGGAAATGCCGCCAGCAGCACAATGCGTGCAGTTTTAAGAAAAACAGGTTTATCCACCCCCAGGTCAACATCAATGCTGATGCAACGCAGCCCTGCCAGCAGGTGATGAACAAATGCCCACAGCAGCAGCAGCAAAACTGCTTTGCCACAAAAAGAGTTGAACACACCGACCGCTGTGGCAAAGCCCTCTGGACTCATCAAGGAGAGATCCAGCAGAAAGATGCCGGCCGGCATGAGCAAAAAAATAAGAACCCCGCTGATTCGGTGAGCAATGGAGGTGATCGAATTGATCGGCATTCGAATACGCCGAAGATCTAGATGGATGGGGCGCGGTTTGGTTTTCATCATCCGTAAAAGCTTCTCGTTTTTACCTGGTCACTGTGCTCTACTGCTGCTGATGCAAGCGCATTTTGCCAGCAAGTATAGTTGAAGAATTCAATTCCTAGTACCTATCTTTGCCCTCCACTCTGTTTTTAATCTATTTCACCACAGCTACGCTACCCATCTGATTGAAGCCGGCCTGGATCTGCTCAAAGTCTCCAGCCGCCCATTATGTGCAATTGCCATCCAAACCCTCCCACAGGGAATAAGGTAGAATATGCCACTTCACTGCCTGCGGACACTCCATGACGATATACCCGTTTTTTGCCACCACTCCGAAGAACATGGAATCTCTCCTGGCCGATGAGCTTCGGCACCTGGGGGCTGAGGATGTTACCGAGACGCGAGCCGGCGTAAACTTTACCGGCACTCTGGCTGCCGCCTATAAAATCTGCCTCTGGTCCCGCATTGCCAACCGGGTGCTGCTGGTGTTGAATCGCTTTCCCGCAGCCGACCCGGATGCACTCTATCAGGGCGTTATCGCTATCCCGTGGGAGAGCCACTTTACACCCTCTGAGACCTTTGCCGTGGAGCTGAACAGCTCACAGTCCCGGATCACCCACAGCCATTACGGGGCGCTCAAGGTCAAGGATGCCATCGTCGATCAGTTCCGCAGCCGCACCGGCACCCGCCCCTGGGTCGATACCGGGCAGCCTGACATCCAGATCAACGTCTATCTGCGGCGGGATGAGGCAACGCTCTGTCTGGATCTCTCCGGCAGCTCCCTGCACCGGCGTGGCTATCGTGCATCCGGGGTAACTGCGCCGCTGAAAGAGAACCTGGCCGCTGCCATCCTGCTGCGCGCCGGTTGGGCAGAGATCGCGCAAAATGGCGGTTCACTGGTCGACCCCATGTGTGGCTCTGGCACGCTGCCAATCGAGGCGGCTCTGATCGCCGCTGATATCGCCCCCGGTCTGCAACGGGAACACTGGGGGTTTCTGAGCTGGAAACAGCATGACGCCACAGTCTGGAAGGCACTGCTGGATGAGGCTCATGCCCGCAGGGTTGACGGGCTGAAAAAGCTGCCCTCCATCCAGGGCTCTGACTGCAACCTGACTGCCGTGCGGGCTGCCCAAGCCAATATAGAGCAGGCCGGGCTGGCGGAATTTATCCAGATTGACCATCTGGAGCTGGAGCAGTGCCGGGCAGCTGATCCCGGCCACCCTGGTCTGGTGGTGATCAACCCGCCCTATGGTGAGCGCCTTGGGGCAGAGTCCAATCTGGCTGATCTCTACTTTCGAACCGGCCAGCTGCTAAAGGGGCACTTTCCAGGCTGGCGCGCCTCGCTGATCACCGGCAACCCCGAGCTGGGTAAAAAACTTGGCCTGCGGGCACTGCGCAGACATGCACTCTATAATGGCCGCATCGAGTGCAAACTGCTGCATTTTGAGATCAAGCCGGAGCTGTTTCTCTCCAACCAGCAGCGCCCTGCCCCACTACCTGTTGAAAAACACAGTGAGGGTGCCCGGATGTTTGCCAACCGGCTAAAAAAGAATCTCAAACACCTGCGGCGTTGGGCAAAGCGCGAAAATATCCACTGCTACCGTCTGTACGGCGCTGATCTCCCGGAATATGCTGTTGCAGTGGATCTCTATCAGGGGGAGAAGTGCTGGGTGCATGTACAGGAGTATGAAGCACCAAAGAATGTCGACCGGCAAAATGCACGGCGCAGAATCCGCGAAGCGCTGAGCATCATAATGGAGCTGCTGGAGCTGCCGGAAGATCAACTCTTTTTCAAGGTGCGCCGCCAACAGAAGGGGGCGGCGCAGTATGAGAAGCTGGCCAGCAACAAACACTACCATGAGGTCTATGAAGGTGACTGCCGCTTTTGGGTCAACTTTGAAGATTATCTGGACACCGGCCTCTTTCTCGACCACCGTATCACCCGCAGCAAGCTGGCTGGACTGGCCAGGGGCAGACACTTTTTAAACCTGTTCGCCTATACAGGTACTGCAAGCGTCCATGCTGCCAGGGGTGGGGCAAAATCGACGCTGACTGTGGATATGTCCAACACCTACCTGCAGTGGGCGCGGCGCAATCTGGCACTGAATGGGTTTGATAATGATAACCACCGCACCTGCCAGGCAAACTGTCTTGAATGGTTGGATCAGGCGGTAAAACAGGGTGACAGGTATGGGGCTGTTTTTCTCGACCCGCCCAGCTTTTCATCCTCCAAGCGGATGGAGGGGACATTTGATGTGCAACGGGATCATGCCTCACTGATCAAAAAAACAGTGCAGCTGCTGGAGCCTGATGGGGTATTGATTTTCTCCAACAACCTGCGCCGATTTAAGATGGATACCGGGGCGCTGCCTGGGCTTCAGATTAAAGATATCAGCCGCTCAACACTGCCGCTGGATTTTGAGCGAAACCCGCGCATCCACAACTGCTGGGAGATCCAGCTTGGCGGCTAATCATCGCCCTGTAGATTTGAGAGATACCTGAACAACAGGCGGGCTGATTTAGGCGACTTGCTGGCATCCCTCTCTCTTTTGGCATTGCGGATAAGCTGGCGCAGGTATTGGCGGTCAACTCCCTGGAAACGGATAATCAACTCCTCCAGCAGGTTTGAATCCCCTGCAATCAGCGCATCGCGCCACTGTTCAATCTGGTGAAACGCCTGCACCGCTTCCCGATGCGGTTTGGCAAGCCCATCCAGCTCCCGCCGAATCGCTTCAACATCTTCATCACGCAGCAGTACGCCAATATGCTGAATCTGCCGGCGCAAGGCCTCCCGCTTGAACCCTTTTGCAGCAGTCACGGCATCATGCGCCCGATCTGAGAGGGATAGTTTGCCCAGGCTGGTCTCAGGCAGCTCAATCAGCTCTTTGCCGAGATCACGTAGCGCCTGCATCTCGCGCTTGATCTGGGATTTGCTCTTTTTCTCTTCCACGCCGGCCTCTGTCATCGCTGCAACTCAAGTTTCAATGGATGCGATACTCTATGCTAACTCTTTCAAATTTATACGTCACTTCATGCGACAATGAACAGATGAATAACCGCTTCAGCCAAGAGATCCCAGCCCCCGATTCCAGCACCCTTTTCCGTGGCGACAACCGTCTGCGCATCGCGCTGGTTGGCATGCCCAACAGCGGTAAAAGCACGCTGTTTGATGCCGTCTCAAGCACCTCAATCCAAACCGGCGAGCTGACAGGCACCGATAAGGCCTATGGTGAATCCATTATCCAGATCGGCTTTGATGAGGCCAGCCTGATTGATCTGCCCAGCATCCGCTCCCTGCAGCATCTGCAAGATGATGATCTGGTGGCGCTGAAATATCTGCTGTGGGGCGACATGCGGCCGCCGGTCTCTATACATGAATCCACTGAGCCACCCGCCCCCTTTGCCCCGCCTGAGGTGATCATCCAGGTTGCCGACGCCACCAGCCTGGAGCGCCACCTGGAGCTGACCCTGGAGCTGTGCCAGCTTGGCCGGCCTGTGGTGCTGGCGCTGAACATGATGGACGAGGCCGGGCAGAAGGGGCTGCACATCAATACCAACACCCTGAGCAAGCGGCTTGGCATCCCGGTCATGCCGATCGTTGCCCTGCGCGGACATGGCATTTCAGCGCTCTTTGCCACGGCAGCCAAGGCTGTACGCGCACAGACATGTCCGCTGCCACAGCCGCTCAGCCCGCATATCCGCGATAGCCTGAAACCCCTGACGGATGCCTTGAACCGTGCCGATCTGCACGAGGCATTCCGCATTCCGCATGCATTTCTGGTAGTGCAGTTAGCCACCAACAGCTGCTATTTTCAGCAGGAGATGCAGCAGCACTTCCCCGAACTGCTGCCTGAGATAGAACGGCTTCGATCGGAAGCGGCGCAGAGCCTGCCCCGCCCCCTTGATCAGGAGCTGCATGCCGATTCCCACCATCAGGCTGCCAGCCTGTTTGAGGCGGCAACCCGCCTGGGGGCGCCTCATGAAGGGGGTGGCTGGCGCTATTGGCTGGATGAGCTGTTCCTGCATCCCCAGTGGGGATTGCTGGGCTGCCTGGCGGTCTTTGCTACCGTGCTGTTTGTCGTGTTTGAGGTAAGCAGCTGGCTTGACAGTGTAACCACCGTCCGGCTGATCGACTGGGCTGCCGCATGGCAACCCACCTCACTTGCCGGAACCGTGGGGCGAGCCGTAGTCGATGGTCTGATCGGGCTGGTTGGCATCGTCATACCCTTTATGCTGCCGCTGGTACTGCTGCTGGTCTTTCTGGAAGAGACCGGCATCATGCACCGCATCGCCTTTGTAGTCGACCGGGGCTTTCACCGCATCGGTCTGCACGGTGAGGTGGCGGTGCAGATGCTGCTTGGGCTGGGCTGCAATGTCCCTGCCATCTCTGCCACGGCCAAAAGCAGCAGTGGCCGCGAACAGCTCATTGCCTCTCTCTTGATCACCTTTGTCCCCTGCTCGGCACGCTCTGCAATCATCCTCGCCCTGGGCGGCAAATATCTGGGAGGGCTTGGTGTCTTTGCCATCTTCATGTTGACTATTGTTGTGATTGCCGTTATGGGCAACCTGTTGACCCGCCTCTACCCGCACAGCGGGCCTGGGCAGGTACAGGAGATCCCCCCCTACGCCCTCCCCTCCTGGCAGATATTGCTGTATAAGACCTGGGCACAGACCCGCGACATCCTCACCATTGTCACCCCGCTGCTGGTCGGCGGCAGCGTGGTGCTGGCGCTGCTCAGTTATATGGGGGCAGACAGCATCATCAACACCCTCTTTACGCCCATTACCGGATGGTGGCTGGGGCTGCCCATAGTGCTTGGCGTGCCCATCCTGTTTGGCATCCTGCGCAAGGAGCTGTCGCTGTTGATGATCTATCAGGCACTGGGGACATTTGAGGTCAACGCCCATCTGGATTGGGTGCAGATCACCACCTTCCTGATCTTCCTCACCTTCTATATTCCCTGTGTAGCTACCTTTGCCGTCATGCTGAAAACGCTTGGCCGAAAAAAGGCCTGGTTTTCGGTTGCGCTGTCAGTCGGTACCGCGCTGCTGGTCAGTGGGGTCGTTCGGCTGCTGCTGGAAGGCATCAACTATTTTTGGGCGCGCTAAATAGTACCCCTGCGCCCCATCGACATTCAGGGTCTGCAATGAATGCCAGGTCGCTTCAGACTCAACGGCCTCTGCAATCACCTGTATATCCAGGCCATGCGCTATATCGGTCAGCGCCTGGATGAAAAAGCGGTGGTCCGGGTTTTTATCAATCTGGCTCAGATAGCTTCCGTCCACTTTCAGGTAGCTGATCTTCAGCGAATGCAGATAGGCAAAGGAGCTGAAACCCCGCCCAAAATGGTCCAATGCAACCTGGCTGCCACAGCAGCCTGTACGTTTAATCAGGTCATGCACCCGTTCAAGCATGGTGACTGCACCATATTCCGGCAGTTCAAAGACCATCTGTTTTGCCACCTGCCGGTGTTTCCACAACCGCTCTTCGAGCCAGTCCAGAAAGCCTTCCGACTGAAGTGATGAAGGCGAAATATTGATGGCCAGCCGAAAACCCGAGCCTGTATGTTTTTCCAGCAGCAGCAGTGCCTGCTCAATAACGGCTTTATCAATCTCTGAACTCAGCCCAATGTTCTCTGCCATCGGCATGAATGCACCTGCCGCCAGCAGTTGCCGTGCATCATCATCACTTATCAGGCGCACCAGCACCTCATAGTGGAGCAGCTCTTTTTCCGGGCAGCTGTAGACCGGCTGTAGATGCAGGGTGACCCGGTTGTCCGCCAGCGCCCGCTGTATAAAGGATCGCCATTCAGATGCGCCACGCGCCGCCTTTTTCCCGGCATCTTCGGGTGCAAAAACAGCCCAGCCATTTGCCCCTCTGGACTGGGCGCAGCGCAGTGCTTTGTCCGCCTCTATAAACAGCTGGGAGGCATCCTGGGTGCCATCATAACAGGCTATTCCCAGATGTCCGTTATCTGATGGCTGCATGGCCTTGTCCCCATTCAGGGCGGCCAGTGCTTCGGCTATGCGTTGTCCCAAAGCCTCTCCCTCTGCAATGCTGTAATCTTCAGCCAGCAGGGCAAAATCACCACCTGAAAGGTGCCCCAGGGAGTGGCGGGGGATCTCCGCTGCAATATCGCGCAGCAGGGCGGCTGTCTGGCGCAGCAGCTCATCACCCGCTGCATAGCCATATTTATGGTTATATCCCTTCAGATCACGCAGCTGAACAAGCACAAGCACCGCATGTGAACAGACCTCTGGCGAGAGCATGCGGTTTTTTAATGTCGCCATAAAATAGGGCTTGTTTGCCAAGCCGGATACGGGGTGTTGATGCGCCTGCTCTCGCAGTTTGGCGGCCAGCTTTTCATGCTCTGTCAACATTATCCTGAGCTTGGTGGAGAGGCGATTCATCGCCTCTACAATGCGTCTCAAATCACGAGTGCGCGGCAGTTTTTTCAAGATGGGGAATTCGCGATTGCAGATGGCATCTGCCTGCCACTCGATCTCCTTTAACGGGCTGAGCACCATGCGCAGCAGCGCCAGACCCAGGCCCATCACAACCAGTGCGCTGACAGCAAACCAGCCGAAGATTTCGGTGACATTTTCCCACAGCTGACGATAGGCAAAGCCGGGGTGGCTCTGTACCAGCACCCGCCCCGCCTGACGCCAGCCCGCCATGATCAGTGCCTCGCCCTTTGGTGCCTGGAGTGGCAGATGTTCAATAAACCAGGCGGGTACATCCTTTACCTGAATCGACAGCTCGCGATTGATCAGCACCTCACCCTGGATATCCTCAATCCGGATGATCTGATAGTAGCCCCGGTCAAAAATGGCATCGACCATAGAGGTGGTCGTGGCCAGATCATCATCAACGATATGCGGTGAAACAGAGAGCCCCAGTGACGTTGCCGCATCCTGGGCATGGGACTTGAGCTGCACCTCCAGGTATGTCCTGGCATTTTGTACAGTAATGAAGAATGTCCCGGCAAATACCAGCAGCAATAGCGCCGTCAGCAGCATGACCAGCTGTCGTGACAGTGTCATAACCCTCTCCCGTATGGTTGCAGTAGCATCACTCCTCCTCGTTGGCCATTTTGGCTATCAGATCCTGCCACAGGCTAATGCGGTCAGAACGCCCCACCCGTTTTCCCCTGCCCCGGCTCTTGGCAAGCCAGAGGCCATCACCATTAAAACTGTAGACCGGCACCAGATCCTGGCGCTGGGAGGCCATTTCAATCCGGTCTGTAAGGTTATCCAGCACCAGCGGCTCTGCATCGGGGCGCTCATAATAGGCAAGCACCATGTGTGCCTGATCCAGCTCCAGTGACTTGACATAGGTTATACGCAGTTTCTCAATCGGCATTCCCATCTCGCGCAGGGTAAAATATTTAGCAATGGAGTAATCCTCGCAATCCGCAGCATTAATGGACAGCATCTCGACTGGCGTCGCCCAATAATCTGTTTTACCCCAAATCTCATCATCTGTGCCATAGCGTACCCGATTAAAAAAATCATTCACCAGCTCCAGCTGGCGCTGCTCATCCAGACCCTGATTGCGCGCAATGAGCTCCTGCCATCCCAAAATGCGGCTTTTTGCTGAGGCTCCATACCTATCGACCACCCAGGCCATGGTCTTTGGGCTGATGCCACCGCTGTCGGCAATGACCATGGATAAAAAAAACAGGGAGAGAAGCAATAGCAATGGGGCAGACTGCCTCTTTCTTGCAGACCAGCAGAGCGCTGAAATGTCCATCTGTATTGAAAATGCCGTCACTCACAGCCCCGATTGCTCATGGTAAAAGGGTTCACACAGCTGCCCTCTCGGCATATATGTGCCCTACTGAGTTTTTCGTCCACCGCGAGACAAACTTAAAATTCAGCACCCGCAGATAGTCGATTTGGCGAATTGTTCCAACCGCCACACCCCGTTAGAATGAGACGCTATTTATTGGCCACCTGGAATCACCATGCGCACATCCCAGTTCCCCCTTCAGACCCTCAAAGAGACACCAGCCGACGCTGAGATCGCCAGCCACCAGTTGATGCTGCGTGCCGGGCTGATCCGAAAACTGGCATCCGGCCTCTACACCTGGCTGCCCCTCGGCCTGCGCACGCTGCGCAAGGTTGAGGCCATTGTGCGGGAGGAGATGGATCGCATTGGTGCGCGCGAGCTGCTGATGCCCGCCATACAGCCTGCCGAGCTGTGGCAGGAGTCCGGTCGCTGGGAGAAGTATGGCCCTGAGCTGCTGCGCATCACCGACCGGCACCAGCGCGAGTTCTGCTTCGGCCCCACTCACGAAGAGATCATCACCGACCTGGCGCGCAATGATCTGCGCAGCTACAAACAGCTCCCCGCCACCTATTATCAGATCCAGACCAAATTCCGTGATGAGGTTCGTCCACGGTTCGGCATCATGCGCGCCCGGGAGTTTCTGATGAAAGATGCCTACTCCTTCCATCTGGATCAGGCCTCCCTGCAAGAGACCTACGACAAGATGTATCAGGCCTACAGCCGTATCTTCAGCCGTTGCGGATTGAATTTTCGGGCAGTGCAGGCCGATACCGGCAGTATCGGCGGCCAGGCCTCCCATGAATTTCATGTGCTGGCCGACTCGGGCGAGGATGCCATTGCCTTCTCAACCGAAAGCGATTATGCCGCCAACCAGGAGCTGGCCGAGGCTGTGGCACCCGCTGGTGAGCGCCCTGCCCCCAGCCAGGAGCTTACAACTGTAGAGACGCCGAACCAGCACAGCATTGAAGAGGTGAGCCAGTTTTTGAATCTGCCCGCCTCATCCTGCCTCAAAACCCTGGTCGTCAACGGCGCTGAAGATGGCAGCCTGGTTGCACTGCTACTGCGTGGTGATCATGAGCTGAACGGGATCAAGGCAGAGAAGCTGGAACAGGTTGCAGCTCCACTCACCATGGCCAGTGATGAGGCCATCCGCGCCGCAATCGGCTGTGCTGTCGGCTCCATTGGCCCGGTGGGGCTGAACATCCCGATGATTGCTGACCGCAGTGCCCTGCATGCTGCCAATTTTGTCTGCGGCGCCAATAGCGATGGCAAACATCTTGTTGGTGTAAATTGGGGGCGCGACCTGCCGGAGCCTGCTGTAGCGGATCTGAGAAATGTGCAGGAGGGCGACCCCAGCCCGGATGGCCAGGGCAGACTCACCATTGCCCGCGGCATTGAGGTCGGCCACATCTTCCAGCTGGGCAAGAGCTACAGCGAGGCCATGAAGGCCAACGTGCTTAATGAAAATGGCCAATCAGTCACGATGACGATGGGCTGCTACGGTATCGGTGTATCTCGCGTGGTTGCCGCAGCCATTGAACAGCATCATGATGAGCGCGGCATCATCTGGCCCACGGCCCTCGCCCCTTTTCAGGTTGCGCTGCTGCCCATGAAGCTCAACAAATCCTATCGGGTGCAAGAGGCCATTGAGAAGATCTATAACGCGCTACAGGATCTCGGCATCGAAGTGCTGCTGGATGACCGCAATGTAAGGGCTGGCTTTATGTTTGCCGATATGGAGCTCACAGGCATCCCGCACCGCATCGTTCTGGGCGAGCGCGGCCTGGATGAGGGTCAGGTCGAATACCGTGGGCGCCAGGACAAAGAGACCCGGCTGATCTCCATCGACAAACTGATCCCCTTTATCGAGGAACAATTATCGAAAGAATTGAGATAAAAGAGCAAATAAACCCACAAATCAGAAAATGCCGGTTGACAGCAGCTGGGAGCCACCGGAAACTAGCGCGTTTGCGCCAAAAGCCTGGGCGGCTGATGCGCTGTTAACAATAAAACGAGACAACAAGGCAACATGACAAAAGCAACCTCATTCGATCGCGATGAACTTCTAAAATGCGGTTATGGCGATATGTTTGGCCCTGGCAATGCCCAGCTGCCCACGCCAAACATGCTGATGATGGACCGAATCATCAAGATCTCAGATGAAGGCGGCAAATATGGCAAAGGCGAAATTATCGCTGAACTCGATATCCACCCTGATCTGTGGTTTTTTCAATGCCACTTCCCAGGCGACCCCGTCATGCCGGGTTGCCTCGGCCTGGACGCCATGTGGCAGATCGTCGGGTTCTTCCTGGCCTGGGTCGGAAACCCGGGTCGCGGTCGGGCGCTGGGCGTTGGTGAGGTCAAATTTACCGGCCAGGTGCTGCCCACGGCAAAAAAGGTGACCTATCGTCTCGACATGAAACGGGTCATCAGCCGCAAACTGGTACTCGGTGTGGCTGATGGCGTGGTTGAGGTGGATGGACGGGAGATTTACGTCGCAAAGGATCTTCGGGTTGGCCTCTTTACATCGACCGATGCCTTTTAGTGCCTGAAAACACCAGGTTACAAAGTAAATAATATCTGTAGCACGAATGGCGTAACAAATTAAAAATCGGATTTTAATGCTATACAGCTGATCAAAACTCAGCCGCACAATTACATGACAACGCCTGAAGGCAGCACCAATAATGCAAGCAACGGCAGCAGGGATCTTCCGTCTGATTCGCTGGAGATTTTACAGCTGTCCGACCCCCATCTGTTTGCCGACCCGGAAGGGCGGCTGCTGGGAATGCGAACACTGCCCTCGTTCCGGCATGTCATAGCCCATGCCAGCAAGAATCTGCCTTCGATAGATCTGGCGCTGGTCACAGGCGACCTGGTGCATGATGCCTCACCCGCCGGTTACTCCCTGCTCAAAAAAGAGCTGGCCAATTTAGGCATCCCCTCCTACTGCCTGCCCGGCAATCATGACAGCCCTGAAATACTGCACAGATCCATCGCAGGCAACCCGGTTGATACACCTTTTTCCATACAGAAAAAGGGCTGGTCGATCATACTGCTTGACTCTAATCTTCCAGGCTGCGCGGCGGGATACCTTGATGAGATTCAGCTTGCCAAACTTCAGGATACACTCTCAAACCACCCTGACCACCACACCCTGATCTGCCTGCACCACCACACGGTAGCCATTAAAAGTCAGTGGATAGACGCCATAATGCTGAGCAATGCCAATGATTTTTTTGCCATTATCGACTGCCATCCGCAAATCAAAGGGATAGCCTGCGGACATGTTCACCAATCATTTGAAGGGAGACGCAACGGGGTTCTGTTAATGGGGACACCATCCACCTGCTTTCAATTCACCCCAAAATCCGCAGGCTTTGAGATCGACAATAAAACCCCAGGTTACAGACACTTAACGCTGCTGCCCGATGGGGCCATCCTCACCAGCACCTTCCACCTTAGCCAATATACCTACTCAATCGACAGATCATCTTCAGGCTATTAAGAGATCTCGTTAATCGGGGGGCGCCGCCTGGGATAGAGATCTGTTCAGCGCCTCCAGCCGCTGTGGCGTGCCCACATCCACCCACCGCCCGGTGTAGTGCTCACCACTTACCCGGCCTTGTGCCATGGCTGCTTTTAAAACAGGCACTAAAGGAAAAGCCCCCGGCTTGCACGCGGCAAAGAGCGCGGGATGGTAGATGCCAATACCGCTAAAAGTCAGCCGTTTGCCAGCCCCATCGCTGCAAAGGCCGTCACGGGATAGCAGAAAATCACCTTCCGGGTTATGCGCTGGATTATCCACCAACACCAGATGCGCCAGCTCATGTTTGGGGGGTATGAGATGAGCCGGATCGTAGTCTGTCCAGATATCACCATTGATCACTACGAAGGGAGCATCACCCAGCAGGGGCAGCGCCTTGAAGATCCCTCCGCCTGTCTCCAGTGCGCCGGATGGTTCCGGAGAGTAGAGGATATTGATGTTCCAGCGTTGACCATCGCCAAGCGCTGCTTCTATCTGCCCGCCCAGGTGGGCGTGGTTGATTACAAGCTCTTCAAATCCTGCCTGCACCAGCGCTTCGATATGGCGCTCAATCAGTGGTTGCCCAGCCACCGGCAGCAGAGGCTTGGGTGTGCAGTCGGTCAGGGGTCGCATGCGCTCGCCCCGGCCGGCTGCAAGAATCATCGCCTTCACCGCCTCATAGCATCAAAAAATTCATTGTTGCTTTTGGTAACTTTAAGTTTATCGTACAAAAACTCCATGGCGGCCAGCTCATCCATCGGGTGCAGAATCTTGCGCAGTATCCACATCTTCTGCAACTCATCCTGCGGCATCAACAGCTCTTCCCGGCGGGTGCCGGAACGGTTGATGTTGATGGCGGGGAAGATGCGTTTCTCTGCAATACGGCGATCGAGGTGGATCTCCATATTGCCAGTGCCCTTAAACTCCTCAAAGATCACATCATCCATGCGTGAGCCGGTATCGACCAATGCCGTGGCAAGGATGGTCAGGCTGCCTCCCTCCTCTACATTGCGTGCCGCACCAAAAAAGCGTTTGGGACGATGCAGGGCATTGGCATCCACACCGCCTGTCAGCACCTTGCCGGAAGAGGGGATGACGGTGTTGTAGGCGCGCGCTAGGCGGGTAATGGAGTCCAACAGAATGACAACATCCATTTTATGTTCAACCAGACGCTTGGCCTTCTCGATAACCATCTCTGCAACCTGGACATGACGGGTGGCAGGCTCATCAAATGTACTGGAAATCACTTCACCGCGTACCGAGCGCGCCATCTCCGTCACCTCCTCCGGGCGCTCATCAATAAGCAGTACGATCAAGTAGCACTCGGGGTGGTTATGGCCGATAGACTGCGCAATATTTTGCAGCATCATCGTCTTGCCCGCCTTGGGCGGCGAAACGATCAGCCCTCGCTGCCCCTTGCCTATTGGAGCACAAAGCTCAATCGTACGGGCAGTGATATCCTCGGTGCTGCCATTGCCCAATTCCAGATTTAGGCGCTTGTTAGCAAACAGCGGGGTAAAGTTTTCAAACAGGATTTTATTCTTGGCATTTTCAGGTTTGTCAAAGTTAATTTCACTAACCTTCAACAGTGCAAAATAGCGCTCGCCATCTTTGGGGGGGCGAATCTTGCCCGCGATTGTATCTCCCGTACGCAGGCTAAAACGCCGGATCTGGCTGGGCGAGACATAGATGTCATCCGGGCCAGCCAGATAAGAGCAGTCTGCTGAACGAAGAAAGCCGAAGCCATCCTGCAGGATCTCCAGCACGCCATCGCCATGAATATCCTCACCCCGCTTTGCATGCGCCTTAAGAATGGAAAAGATAAGGTCCTGTTTGCGGGATCTGGCCATGCCCTCGATGCGCATGGAACGGGCAAGCTCGACCAGATCCGAGACTGGCATTTTCTTGAGTTCAGTGAGATTCATTTGTGTGTTTTTAGAAAGATGTGTTGTTGGAAGATCAGGAACTATACAAACAGAGCAACCCGGGATTGGGCTTAACTGTGTGGAATTTTCGGAGTTATATTTATGAAGGACGCAGCGCTCTGTGAGCGCCAACGTCCTATAGTTTAGCAGCTGGGAGGGATACGTCCAGTACTTACGCGCTAAAAATCAGAGATTGCTATCAATGAATGCGGTCAATTGAGATTTGGAAACGGCACCAACCTTGGTGGCTTCAACTTCTTTCCCTTTAAACAGCATCAGTGTCGGGATGCCGCGGATACCATATTTGGGCGGAGTATTTGGATTTTCATCAATGTTGAGCTTGGCGATTTTAATGCGCCCTGCATATTCACTGGCAATATCATCCAGCACCGGGGCAATCATCTTACAAGGGCCACACCACTCTGCCCAGTAATCCACCAGCACCGGCAGTGTAGATTGTAAAACCTCGGCCTCAAAGGTGTCGTCTGTCACATGGACAATCTGTTCACTCACAAAAACTCTCCAGATAGGTTACGGAATTTACTTTTAGGGCAATAGTGGACTGCATATCTGTTTTCCTGGGTAGAAATTATGCCGCCTGCAGCGCTACAGTTATCACCTAACGGGTCTATTTGAGCTGAATAAACCAAAGTTTTCAACCCCAAAACATACAAAATTGCTGTATCCTAGCTCGCCATGACTGATAAACACCTTACGGACACCTGTTTCAGCAGCTTTAATTTTGCTGAAAACATCATGCAAGGCATTAAAGATGCCGGATTTTCCCACTGCACCCCCATCCAGGCCAAGACCATTCCGCTGGCACTGGCCGGGCAGGATATTGCTGGCCAGGCACAAACCGGAACCGGCAAGACTGCCGCATTTCTGCTTGCAACCTTTCAACGCCTGATTGAGCAACCGCCCGGCCCCAGTCGCAAAGCCAGCCAGCCTCGCGCCCTTATGCTGGCCCCCACCCGTGAGCTGGCCATCCAGATTCACAAAGATGCCGAGACACTTGGCCGGCATACCGGCCTGAAACTGGGTCTGGTATTTGGCGGCACCGGCTACGAGCAGCAACGCAAACAGCTTGAAGAGGGGGTGGATATACTCATCGGCACCCCGGGCAGGCTGATTGATTATTTCAAGCAGCATCTGTTTAATCTAAAAGCTATCGAGGTTGTTGTTCTGGATGAAGCTGACCGCATGTTCGACCTGGGCTTTATCAAGGATATTCGTTTTCTCTTGAGGCGCATGCCACCACCTGCAGAGCGACTTGGGCTGCTCTTCTCTGCCACCCTCTCATTTCGGGTTACCGAGCTGGCTTACGAGCACATGAACAACCCGCAGGCGGTAAAAATAGAGACCGACAAGGTCACCGCCGACAAGGTTACGCAAACCTGCTATATGACCGCTAATGAGGAGAAGATCCCTCTGCTCATTGGCCTGTTAAGACGAATGGATCCAAGGCGCACCATCATCTTCATCAATACCAAGCGTGAAGCTGACCGGGTCTGGGGCTTTTTGGAGGGCAACGGCCTGCATGCCGCCATCCTCTCTGGGGATGTCCCACAGAAGAAGCGGATGAGCTTGCTGAAACAGTTCCAAAGCGGTGAACTACCCGTTATGGTTGCAACAGATGTAGCTGCCCGCGGTCTTCACATTCCAGACGTGAGCCATATATTCAACTACGATCTGCCGGAAGATGCGGAGGACTATGTGCATCGCATTGGGCGAACCGCCCGTGCGGGTGCCAGTGGCGATGCAATCAGCTTTATCTGCGAACATTATGCATTCTCACTCCCTGATATCGAAAGCTACATTGGTCACAAACTGCCCATTGAGCCTATTACCGCAGAGCTCCTGGCCGAGATAGACCCCGGCAGCCGAAAACGATCGCCGGAAAGAAAACCTCACAGGTCAGGCAAGCGCTCATCACCTGCAAAAAAACACCGTAGAAGAGACCGCTCTAAACCATCAAATTCATAACCGTAGAAGATTGCTCATTTGGCACAGCGCAGATCACTCCCTGCAATAACCGCTGAAAATAAATGCAGCTTTTGTCCGGGTACAAAATGCTGCACCTACATTACCGAGGCGCTGGGACCCATGCGCTCAAAGGCCGATTTTGAGCACCTGCTCTGGCAGGTCTTGCATGAGGGCGTCGAAGCCTACAAGGACTCGGATGGCTGGTATCTGCTAATCCATACGCGCTGCTCACACCTGCAAAAAAACGGAAGCTGTGGAATCTACGACTCACGCCCCGCTATCTGCCGTGAATATGAGAACGACTGGTGCGAATATGATGCCCCGGCTGAGGATGGCTTCATGCTCCACTTTCGCAACTATGAGCAGCTGTTAGCATACTGCAAAAAGCGATTCAAGAGGTGGGGAAAGCCTTAACCCGGATAATTCATGAATTATCCGGGTTAAGCATCACATCCCCATCTTGGCGAGCAACTCATCAACATCCCCACGCAGTGATGAATCAGCCATGGTATACATTTTGGACTCCTCTTTTCTATTGTGCTGCTGCATTATTGTAAGCAGCGTCTCAGTCTGCCCCAGAAACTGCTCCTGATCCCTGTTTTTGATACTCTCGCCCGCTTCAAAAATCATGATGCGCATCTGCATGTGCTCATTCATCAGGGCATCCGTCACACTGTTCAGGTTTGTCTTTGCGCTGTATGCCGGAAAAAGAACCGTCTCTTCCATTAAAAAATGCTGTTCAATAGCATCTTCAAACTCTTTGAACAAGGCAGCGGATCTCTCCCAATCTCCTTTTGATACAGCCTCCTCGGCCTGAACAAAGATTTCATCGCATCGTTTATGGTCACTGGTCATCGCATCAGTAAGTTTTGGCATACCTGTTTCCGTCTCTATTTAAAGGTTAAGGGTCGAGCCTGAAAACTCCGGCTCCTCCTGGATTAAAGCGTGTGAGAAAGAGCAAAAGCAGCTCTGGCGTTAGTCAGCTTCTTTCTCTTACAAATGTAACAAAACGCGCTACCCAATGGTAACGATCTGTATCCTGAAGGTGGGTGTAGCTGGCCAGAAGATTTTTATAGATGATGCCATCATGGCGGCCATCTATGCCAGTGCCACGCAGCATCTCATAGGCAAACTTGATCCCCTCTCCCAGATTTTCCAGCCTTGAGTAGTGAAACTCATGTGCAGCAATCTCTTTTGTTGGCGTTATTGACCGCTGATCCCACGGGGCATCTGCGGTCTGGCGCAGGCGCACATAGCCCCGCCCTTGCGGTCGCTCGCACATGAGACAATCAGCGGGTATGGTGCCGACCATCTCATGCTTCTCTCCTCTCCAGCTCAGGCTGCGCGTCAGATACATCAATCCACCGCACTCGGCATAGGCGGCCCCACCTGCTTCAATGAAGTCATAGATGGCCCGGCGCAGGCTTTTGTTATGTGCCAGCGCCGCCATCTGTCGCTCTGGAAAACCACCACCAATAAATAACCCATCCACATCCGGCAGGGTTTTATCGGTCAGCGTATTGAACGGTACCAGCTCTGCACCTGCCTGTTCAAATCGCTCCAGATCACCGGCATAGTAGAAACCAAAGGCGGCGTCCTGCGCTATGCCAAGCCGAACGGTTCTGCTGGGAGGGGTCACTGCAGCGGCCGGGGCCGCCGGGACAATATCGGGAGCAGCACTGGCCAGTTCGATCACCTGCTCCAGATCAACCTGATCTGCAACTGCACCGGCAATGCGCTGAATGATCTCATCGCGCTCAGCTGTTTCACTGCTCGGCATCAGACCCAAATGGCGCTCAATGATCTCTATCTCCGATGCATGATGTACAGCGCCCAGCACCGGCACATCGGTGTAGTGCTCAATCACCCGCCGGAGCTTCTCCTCATGCCGATAACCACCCACCTGATTGAGGATAACCGCACCAATATGAATGTCAGGTTCAAAGGATTGGTAGCCAAGAATCAGCGGGGCAATGCCACGGGTCATGCCTCGCGCATCAATGACCAGAACCACAGGCGTATTCAGCAGTGTGGCCAGCGCCGCATTGCTGTTGCTGCCATCCAGATCCAGTCCATCATAGAGCCCTTTGTTGCCCTCGATGAGGCCGATATCCGCACCCTGCATGCATTGTGCAAAGGTGGCTTTTATTGCCGCCTGGGAGCTTATATGAAAATCGAGGTTATAGCAGGCGCGGCCAGTTGCACGGCTCAGCCACATGGGGTCGATATAGTCCGGCCCTTTCTTAAAGGATTGAACGGTCAATCCCCGTTGTTTGAGTGCGGCGCAGAGTCCTATGCTGAGCGTGGTTTTACCGGAGGATTTATGCGCCGCCGAGATAAGCAGGTGAGACATGGCTTTTTATACAGGTCACATGCAGCCTGATGGCTTGGGCAACCCGGCATAACGGCAGGCCTGTTTGCCGGGGCCATAGGGGAAGAGGTTGTAGAGATAGCGGGCATTGCCCTTCTCGTTACCAAACTTTTTTCCAATGGCGCGGGTGAGGATGCGCACCGCTGGCGCCATGGCGAATTCATCGTAAAATTCACGCAGGAAGTTGATCACCACCCAGTGCTCTGGGGTCAACTCCTGCCCATCTGCCAGGGCCATCGCCTCTGCCACCGCTGGCTCCCATTGGGAAAGATCCAGCAGATAGCCCTCTTTGTCGGTCTTCAGCAGTTTGCCATTTACCTCAATACTCATAGCCACGCCTGAACCTTCTCATATTCGACTGTAAGATCAACAAAACCGGCATAATCCACCAGCTTGATGCCATCCATCACATTGCTGGATGAGAACCCCCGCGCCTTCACATCGGAGGCCAGGCAGTAAAAGTCCAGCTCACTCATGGCTGTTGTCACCCTTTGTTCGAAGGTGGTTCCTGCCAATGCCGCATAGATGCCATCCTCAATCAGCAATACGGCGCTGCCGCTTTTGGCATAGCGCAGGCAGCTTTCAAGGCTGTTCTTCTCAAAGGGTGATTTGTTGACCGTATGCAGAATGCTCATTGGATAGCCTTAAAAAGAGAAGATGACATCATGTTCGTCCATAAGCTCTTTGATTCTGCTGTCGCTCAGCAGCTCGACATCTACCAGCAGATCGCCCCTCTTAAGACCGCGTGCTGCCATGGCCTCTTTCGATACGTAGATTTTTTCTACATCATACATTTCAAAGGCACGATATGCGGGCGAGTGGTTTTTTATTTCAAGGTCTGCCGTATCCTGCCCTTTTTTCAGTTGAAACAGTCCATCATCAATGAAGAGCAGTGATATATCCTGATCAAAGGCGGAGCCGATCAAGACCATATCAATGGCCTCCAGGGCATAGCAGGTGCCATAAGGTGCGCGCCGGTTGACATAGAGACACTTTTTTATCTTCACATCAGTCTCCAAAGACAACCAGGCGGTCGGCCAGCACAACGCCCTCTATCAACTGCCCCAGACCGGATATTCTGAATCCGGGAGCCAGATTATAGGCATCTTTATCCAGCCGCTTCATTTCACTCTCATCAAGGATGCCGCGACGGTGGGCGGCGGCAACACAGATCACCAGATCCAGCTCATGCTCTGCCGCCAGGGCAGACCAGCGGCTGACGATATTTCGATCATCCTGAGGGGGAGATGTCAAGCGGGTGCCGTTGTTTACACCATCATGATAGAAAAATACCCGCAGCACCTCATGCCCTCTGGCCAGTGCCGCACGAGTGAACTGATAGGCCGAATCGGCTGTCTGATGCTGATATGGGCCTTCATTGACCTGTATTATAAATTTCATTTCACAAGATCCAAATACTCCAACAAGGTTATATTACGCGACCAAACATATTTAAGGTAGGATTGCGGTATCGCCATGTGCAGGCATAACACTTCGTTACCAATGCTGAACATCATAAAACCAGGCCATTGGCTGCTTGGACTAAACCTGCTGCTCTTGAGCGCACTCCCATTCCTGGCGTTGGCCAGCGACGGTTTTCATCTGCCAGAGATTGGAGACTCATCCGGCAGCATACTAACACCGGCTCAGGAGCAGCGGCTGGGTCAGGCCTTTATGCGCAGTGTGCGCAACCATTATCCCGTAGTCTCCGACCCCCTGATTGCAGACTACATCCAGTCCCTTGGCGACAGACTGGCATCCCACAGTGATGCGGCAGGTCAACCGTTCCATTTTTTTCTTATTGACAACCCTGTGGTCAACGCATTTGCCGGGCCGGCAGGCCATATTGGCATCTTTTCCGGCCTGGTGCTCACAACAGAGACAGAGAGCGAACTGGCCTCTGTTGTCGCCCACGAGATAGCGCACGTCACACAAAAACATCTGTTGCGTACCTTTGATGATGCCAGCCGCCTGAACCTGCCTATAGCCGCCATTTCCCTGGCTGCGATACTGGTTGGTGGCGGATCAGACCTTGGGGCCGCCACCGCAATGGGGCTGCAGGCGGGCATGATTCAGCGCAAGATCAACTTTACCCGCGCCAATGAGCATGAGGCAGACCGCATTGGAATAAACACCATGGCCAATGCCAATTTTGACCCCAGAGCCATGCCTGTTTTTTTTGGGCGCATGGGCAGGGCCACCCGCTTTTATGGCAGCACCCTGCCCGAATTTTTACGCACTCACCCCGTCACAACCACGCGCATCTCAGACTCAAGAGGCCGGGCAGAGGCATACCCCTACAAACAGTACCCGGCCGATGTGCGTTACTACCTGCTGCGGGCCACTTTGCGTGAACAGCAGTATGAGAAGGCAACAGATGCCATCCGCTTTTTCAGGGAGACACTGGCTGATGGGCGCTACCGCAATGAAGCGGCACAACGCTATGGCTATGTGCTGGCTTTGATGCGGGCAAAAGAGCTCAGCCTGGCAAGAAAAGAGCTGGACAAGCTGCTTAAGGCCTACCCAAACCAAATCGCATACCAGCTGCTAAATGCCCGCCTCTACAGCCAATCGGGAGAGCCGGAGATCGCTGCATCCATCCTCAAAGCAGCACTCAACGAGGCACCTGATAACTACCCTGTCACCATGGCCTATGCGCAAACATTGATCACGATTGGAAAACCTGCAGCAGCGCGCAAAACTCTTGAGCATATCGCCCCGCAACGCCCACAGGATGCCGCGCTCTATAAACTCCTGGCACAGGCAACGGCGGCAGCTGGCGACACCAATCAGGCCCATGAGTACCAGGCAGACTACTACTATATTTCAGGCCGACTTGAGCAGGCAAAGCAGCAACTGATAATTGCTCTACAAGAGAGCAATATATCCCTGTTTCGTGAAGAGCGGATGTCTGCTCAATTAAAGCAGATCCAATCTGAGCTGGCCGAACTGAAACGTCGTCATAAATAACATAGGCCACTATGAAAAATATCAGTCAGAGACGCAGAGCCATTCTAAAAGGTGCGCTGGCCATGGGCGCGATAGGCACCATTGGCACAGGATTGGCTTATAGCAGCCCGGCAGAGAGCGCGGCCTGGCCAAAAGAGGCCTTTAATGCCAGCACGGTTGACGAGGCGCTACTGAAGCTGATGGGGGATAACAGTGTCATTTC
Source organism: Gammaproteobacteria bacterium (assembly GCA_015490795.1). Lineage (GTDB taxonomy): Bacteria > Pseudomonadota > Gammaproteobacteria > Chromatiales > Chromatiaceae > WFXD01. The sequence continues at coordinate 1,064 of WFXD01000040.1, read as the reverse complement.
TGGCGCTGATGATTTAATGATAGAGGCACCGACCATCGCAGAAAATGGTATAGCCCATATCACCATCCACTCCCGGTTGCCTGACACTGAATCCATGAGTATATTCATTCCGGGTAATAGATCCCCCCTTGTTGCCCACTTCAAGCTCCACAAAAAAGTCACCAAAAGCATCACCACACGCATCCAAATAGAAAACAGTGGCAAGATTGTTGTCATTGCAAGCGCCGGTGACAGGCTCTACAGCAGCACTAAAAAAATACGGACAACAGCCGCCAGGCAGGAGTAGACCTTAATGGCAACAAAAACAATAGAGATCCGCGCCAAATATAACAGTGGCACCACAACCGTTAACGCACTTATTACTCACCCCATGGAGTCGGGTCATCGGATCAACAGCAAGACAGGCGACACCATACCACCCCACTTCATTCAAAAAGTAACCTGCAGATATAAAGAGACTGTTTTATTGGCAGCACAATGGGGGATTGGCATGCCCATGAATCCCTACCTCTCTTTTAGTTTTGAAGGTGGAAAAAAAGGTGAACATGTCGTTTTGAAATGGACTGATAACAAAGGCAACAACGATTTTGCCAAAGCTGTGATCAAATAAAACCCAGACGGAACTTATATGGTTCACCTCGCGTATTGCAAGTAAAAATCACCATACTCATGAAGGAAAAGCTGCGGTCTTATATCCGGCCTCTTATTGAAGAGTTTTTCACTTCGGGTTCTAATGGAAATTCGCGCCTCTCAGTTCTTATCTATTCAGCGGTCTACTCTCTGAAGAGTACCGTAGTTACGATCAGTGTGTCTGAGAAACAGGTCTTACCTTTCATGCCATCACTTTGATTTTTCTCTTAGCAACTCGGTTGGTGGCATCCAATTTAACCCCAGTTATTTTTTTGCTTCATGACACTGCTGTCCCGTTAACTTTCATAGCAAAGCCATCTGATTTATATCGAATTGTTTATCATGTATAGGATCACCTCGCAGCAATAGTCTTAACAGCCAGCTTGAAATTGTTGGTCAGGAAAATGTAATGCTTGCCTGTTTCTGGATCACGG
>WFXD01000039.1 GCA_015490795.1 Gammaproteobacteria bacterium | reverse complement strand
TGCACCGCCATTGATGGCTGTTTTCTGCGGTATTCACCAACTATAAGCACTTTTTAGCCGCCATCTACAACTCCGCCACTGCATCGCAAGCTCGCAGCTGGCTACGCAGCACTACCACAATGACTCTACGGCAACTAAAGCTCTTTATTTCTTTCTACATCACTCGCTAGCGCTCCTAATTCCGAAAGAAAATAAACAGCGTTGCCTATCGGGGACTAACCACCCTCGCTGCGCTCTCCATGGCAGTCAGCGAGGGTATCAAGTTCAATAGTCAGCTTGTACCCCCTTATCTGAAGCGTGCAAAGAATATGGAAGGGCTGTTGGGTGAATCTCGGCAGGCACCGTAAGCCGCCTGAAGCAATTCTGGGAGGCGGGCTATGATGATTGGCGTAAGCGGGATCTAAGCAGATAAATTGGGCCATGTGCGGAATCAAGGACTTCAAACACCAAAAACCACCTTATCTTTCAGTATGTTAGGTTGTTTTGCACCGATTCCTGCTGTATGGCGGAGAGAGAGGGATTCGAACCCTCGATGGGTTTTTAACCCATACTCCCTTAGCAGGGGAGCGCCTTCAGCCACTCGGCCATCTCTCCAGTCAATCAGGTCTATGCGCTTTCCTTCAATGGGTCTGTGGCCCATGCAGGCGCGCGCGTTACTCCGAGCCTCCTGCTCTTCGCTCATTCAGAGTTGGTTTGCAGCTTTTCCGTTGCTTTTAGTGATAACGGGGCTCTTTTCAGAACCCCGCCTCAGTGCTTTATCCTTCGGCACTATTGTCAGACGATGTCTGAGCTTGTTCCCGTTTGATCCTTTCATAGATCTCTTCACGGTGTACCGTTACGTCTCGTGGAGCATTGATCCCGATACGCACCTGGTTGCCTTTAACGCCTAGCACCGTTACGGTTACTTCATCACCAATCATCAGTGTTTCGCCAACACGGCGAGTTAATATCAACATCTTAAATCTCCCTGCCTTGTTCCTTAGATCCAAACAACGTCCCATCCCGAATGGGCTTCTGATCTCCTATCAACCCACCATGGGGGAGCGCGCTGCCAACCAAGCCTTTTCACATAATGATTAAATCACCCAGTGTAAGGCGGGTAGATTCTACCAGTACTGTACGTTTTTCTAAAGGGGGAGATTGGAGCGGCTTATTCCCCGTCTGATTCACCTGCCAGTCCAAACGCTTCGTGGAGTGTGCGTACGCCCAGCTCAAGATATTTTTCATCCACTACAACGGAGATCTTGATCTCTGATGTCGAGATCATGCGGATGTTGATCCCCTCTTTTGCCAGCGCTTCAAACATGGTGCTGGCTATACCGGCATGCGACCGCATGCCGACGCCAACCAGTGAGATTTTGACGATGGTGTCATCGCCCGTTACCTCTCGTGCCTTCAGTTCGCCCGCTGTGGTCTGTAGCACGCCCAGTGCTTTTTTGTAGTCGTTGCGGTGCACGGTAAAGGTGAAGTCGGTAGTGGTATCTTCTGCAATATTCTGCACGATCATGTCCACTTCTATGTTGGCCGCTGCAATGGGGCCAAGGATTTTGTGCGCCACGCCGGGCTGATCAGGCACCCCCAGGATGGTGAGTTTTGCCTCATCACGGTTAAATGCGATACCAGATATTTTTGCTTCTTCCATACCCTCGTCCTCAAAGGTGATCAGGGTGCCTTCGCCCTCTTCAAAGCTGGAGAGTACACGAAGGGGTACATTATATTTGCCTGCAAACTCAACGGCGCGGATCTGCAAGACCTTTGAGCCAAGGCTGGCCATCTCCAGCATCTCTTCAAAGGTGATCCGGCTCAGTCGGCGTGCATGGGGTTCTATTCGTGGATCAGTGGTGTAGACGCCGTTTACATCGGTAAATATCTGACACTCATCTGCCTTTAGGGCAGCGGCCATTGCCACTGCGGAGGTATCTGACCCTCCTCTGCCCAGCGTGGTGATGTTGCCATGCTCATCGACCCCCTGGAAACCTGCAATCACAACGATGCGGCCAGCATCGAGGTCGGCCTGCACCGATGTGGTGTCGATATCCTGGATACGGGCTTTGTTGTGGGCGGTGTCCGTCAGTATGCGTACCTGGCCGCCGGTATAGGATCGGGCCGGGCAGCCCCGCTTCTCCAGGGCCATGCTTAAGAGTGCAATGGTGACCTGCTCGCCTGTGGAGAGCAGGACATCCAGCTCCCGTGGTGCGGGCTGCTCTTGAATGGCGTGTGCCAGGCCAACCAGCCGATTGGTCTCGCCCGACATCGCGGAGACGACGACAATAATATCATCACCATCTTTGCGGCTCTGTTGCAGCTTGTCGGCTACGGCCTGGATGCGCTCGATGCTTCCAACGGAGGTGCCGCCAAATTTTTTGACAATGAGTGCCATGATCAGTGGTCAATATATAGGGGTTATGCGGGTGTTTTGTGATTTCATCAACGGCCGCCGATTAAACACGGAAACGGTTTAGCCCGCAACTTTTTCCTGCACCCAATCCTTAACCTGCGCCAGGGCTTCGGGCAGCGCATCGGGCCGATTGCCTCCCGCTTGCGCCATATCCGGGCGGCCACCTCCTTTGCCACCCACTTTTGTCGCCACTTCGCGGATCAGGTCACCGGCTTTCATGCGGCTTGTCTGATCAGCTGTTACACCGGCAACCAGGCTCACCTTTCCATCTTTTACCGCAGCCAGCACAATCACTGCTGAGCCAAGTTTATTCTTGAGTTGATCCATCGTGTCACGCAACGATTTGGGATCGACGCTATCAAGCTCTGCGGCCAGTACCTTTACCCCACTGACCTCCACGGCGCTGCCGGCCAGGTCGCTGCCTGCGACGCTGGCCAGTCTGCCTTTCAGCTGCTCAAGCTCTTTTTCAAGTATGCGGTTCCGTTCAACCAGTTGTGCAACCTTTTCATCAACATCGTCCCGGGATGCCTTGAGCTGCTCGGCAATGCGGCGCAGCTGCTGCTCCTCGCGCTCTATCCATTGCAGGGCGTGGCTGCCAGCAACTCCCTCAATGCGGCGCACGCCAGAGGCAATGCCGGTCTCGGCGGTAATCTTTATCAGTCCAATATCGCCCACTGCTTTGGTATGGGTTCCCCCACACAGCTCTGTGGAGAACTCCCCCATGCGGAGCACCCGAACCTGGTCGCTGTACTTTTCACCAAACAGTGCCATTGCGCCAGAGGCCTTTGCATCCTCCAGCGACATGAGCCGGGTCTCCACCATATAGTTTTCGCGAATCTGGGTATTCACCAGTGTTTCAATGACTTGCAGCTGCTCACGGCTTACCGGCTCAAAATGCGAGAAGTCAAAACGCAGCCGTGCCCCATCAACCAGCGACCCTTTCTGCGCTACATGATCACCAAGAACCTGGCGCAGCGCAGCATGCAGCAGGTGGGTGGCCGAGTGGTGAACCGTTGTGGCCTGGCGGTTCGCTTCGTCAACCTCGGCCGTTACCGTATCGCCCAGATGCAGCTCACCCCCTTGCATGCAACCAATGTGGCCAAAGATGTCACCCCCCTGCTTGCGGGTATCTGTGACATTGAATCTGCCATCACCTGCGGTAATGACCCCTTTGTCGCCGGCCTGACCACCGGACTCGGCATAAAAGGGGGTGCGATCCAGAATCACCATCCCTTCTTCGCCCTTTTTCAGGCTCTCTACAGCTTCACCTTGCTGGTATAAGCCAATCACAGTCGCCTCATCTTGCAGGCGATCATAGCCGGTGAAGTCTGTTTCACCCTCCAGCGAAATGCGTACGGTCTGATCCGCGCCAAACTGGCTGGCTGCCCTGGCGCGCTGCTTTTGCGCCGCCATTGCGTGCTCATAACCCGCCATATCCAGGGCGAGGTTGCGCTCCCGTGCAATATCAGCCGTCAGATCGATGGGGAAGCCATAGGTGTCGTAGAGCCGGAATACGGTTTCGCCGGGGATCTCTTTTCCATCCAGGGTTGAAATATCCTGCTCCAGGATCTTCATGCCCTGCTCCAGCGTCTCGGCAAAGCGCTCCTCTTCCAGTTTGAGGATGCGTTCAACATGCGCTTTTGCCTGGGTCAGTTCAGGATAGGCCTGCCCCATCTCTTTTGCCAGCGGGGCCACTAGGCGGAAGAAGAAGGGTTCACTGCACCCCAGCCGGTAGCCATGACGGATGGCGCGGCGGATGATGCGCCGCAGCACATAGCCTCGTCCTTCATTGCCTGGGGTGACACCATCCACCACCAGGAAGGCGCAGGAGCGGATGTGATCCGCAATGACGCACAGTGATTTCTCCTCTTTGTTGGCACACCCGGTAATTTCAGCGGCCGCTGAGATCAGGTTGCTGAAGAGATCGATCTCATAGTTGCTGTGCACCTGCTGCAGTACTGCGGCCAGGCGCTCCAGCCCCATGCCCGTATCCACCGATGGTTTTGGCAGCGGTGTCATGGTGCCTTCGGCATCGCGGTTGTACTGCATGAAGACGAGGTTCCATATCTCGATATAGCGATCCCCATCCTCCTCCGGTGTCCCCGGCGGGCCACCGGCCACATCCGGCCCATGGTCGTAAAAGATCTCGGAGCAGGGGCCGCAGGGGCCGGTATCGCCCATGGACCAGAAGTTGTCGCTCTCATATTTTTTGCCGCCGGGCTTGTCGCCAAGGCGGGTCAGGCGGCCTGGGTCGATGCCGATCTCATTGAGCCAGATCTCTGCGGCTTCATCGTCATCTTCATAAACGGTGACCCAGAGTTTCTCTGCAGGCAGCGCCAGCTCTTTGGTCAGGAACTCCCAGGCGTAGTGGATCGCCTCGCGCTTGAAATAGTCGCCAAAACTGAAGTTGCCCAGCATCTCGAAGAAGGTGTGGTGACGCGCGGTGTAGCCGACATTTTCCAGATCGTTATGTTTGCCGCCTGCGCGGACGCAGCGCTGCGAGCTGGTTGCGGTGGTGTAGGGGCGTCTCTCCCGCCCCAGGAAGACATCCTTGAATTGAACCATGCCGGCATTGGTAAAGAGCAGGGTGGGGTCGTTGTGTGGTACTAGCGGGCTGCTGGCCACGAGCTCATGTCCTCGCTGGGCGAAGAAATTAAGAAAGGCCTCTCTGAGTTCAGCGCTGGTTTTCATATAAGTTTGTTATTTTTCATAAAGTTAAGTATTTTTGAAGAAACATTTTATCTGCTCGCCAGTAAATCCACGGTACTCCAGAAATCTGATCCGCCGGGCCTTCTCCTTTATATTGCCAGGTGGTTCGATGCCAAACTTTTTGTCGTGGATCCGCTGTAGCGTCTCCATCCACTCTCCATCCCGCTGGCTCAAGCAGCGACCGATCAGCTCATCATTGACGCCGCGCTCGCGCAGTTCACCTTTGATGCGCAGCAATCCAAAGCCCCGCCGCTGTCGCGAGGCAATGTACTGTTCGGCAAAGCGCTCGTCACTCAGCAGCTGCCGGTGTGTCAGATCATCCAGCACCTGTTCCACCATATCATCCGTATAGGATCTGGCGTGCAGTTTACGCTGCAACTCCACGCGGGAGTGCTCCCGGCCCGCCAGCAGCCGCATCGCTGCCTGCTCGATCAGCGCCTGTTCTGTGGGCTGGGTCAGGCCTTCTCCTCCTCGGCAGTGCTCTCTGTTTTGGAACCTGGCAAGGCAATGGCCCGAATACCGACTTCAATCTCTGCTGCAATCTCCGGGTTCTCTTTCAGAAAATTGCGCACATTCTCCTTGCCCTGACCAATGCGTTCGCCCTTATAGCTGTACCAGGCGCCCGCTTTGTTGATCAGCTCATGCTTGACGCCAAGGGTTATCATCTCGCCCTCGCGAGAGATTCCCTCGCCATAGAGGATCTCGAAATTGGCCTGTTTGAACGGCGGCGCCACCTTGTTTTTTATGACCTTTACCCGCGTCTCATTGCCTACAACCTCATCACCCCGTTTGATAGCGCCGGTGCGACGGATGTCCAAACGGACAGAGGCGTAGAATTTCAGGGCATTACCGCCTGTGGTGGTCTCCGGATTGCCAAACATCACCCCTATCTTCATGCGGATCTGGTTGATGAAGATCACCATGCAGTTGGATCGCTGGATGTTGGCAGTCAGTTTACGCAGTGCCTGTGACATGAGTCTGGCCTGTAGCCCCATGTGGGAATCACCCATGTCACCTTCAATCTCTGCCTTGGGTGTCAGGGCGGCAACGGAGTCGATCACCAACACATCTACCGCACCGGAGCGCACCAGCATATCGGTGATCTCCAGCGCCTGCTCGCCCGTATCCGGCTGGGAGACCAGCAGCTCATCCATGTTGACGCCGAGGTTCTCTGCATAGACGGGATCAAGTGCATGCTCGGCATCGACAAAGGCTGCCGTGCCACCCAGTTTCTGCACCTCGGAGACGATGTGCAGCGTCATGGTCGTTTTGCCTGAAGATTCCGGGCCGAAGATCTCAATCACGCGGCCACGCGGGACACCACCCACACCCAGGGCAATATCCAGCTCCAGAGAACCTGTGGAGACTACATCTACATGGCGCACAGCACCCGCATCACCCATGCGCATAACGGAGCCTTTGCCAAACTGCTTCTCAATCTGGCTCAGAGCCGCGCTCAGTGCTTTTTTTCGATTTTCGTCCATAGGTTCCTCTCAGAGTTGCTGGCAAACTTCCGTGCTCACCCGATATGGTTAAAGGACTGGATTATCACATACCCACAGGCTCACGTCATGAGGCTGTGGCAAAGGAAAAAGAGGTGGAGATTGACATGATACTACAGAGGTGTTTTGCAGGCAGCCCTACAGAGACCAGCGTTCTATCACCTGGTAGCGTGGCGGCTTCTCGCCCGCAGCGGCACCGGCCAGGACGAACTCGCTTGCCGGCCATTCAATGGGGCTATCCAGCCTGGCATGGAGCCGCTTTTTTGCCTTGCGCACCAGGGTGACATGGGGTTTATAGGCCCTTTTTTCCACTTTAAACCCACAGCCGGCCAGCCCTGACCACAACTGCTGAACCAGGGATATAAGTGGTGCAGGTCTGCTGCTCGCACTGAGACAGAGGATCTGCGGCTGCTCCCAATAGTCAACCCGGTCAAGATGAAGCGTAAATGGGCGCAGATCAATCCCGCCGCCAACCTGCTCAATGCAGGCGTGCTGACCTGCTGCAACAGTACCAAGAAACACCAGGGTTATATGCAGATCCTCGGGGTGGTGCCGTTGGCCAGCTTGTTCCGGCAACTCGCAGGCCAGGCGGTTAATCCTGTTGCGCACTTCATGGTCAGGCCAAAGGGCGAAAAAGAGCCGCTGCATCGGTTTGCACTCACCCGTTGACATCGTGCAAAAGCATCCTTTCAAGGGTGCCATTCAGCGCAAAGGCTACCGCCTGCCGCCGAACCTGATCCCGGTCACCTGCAAACTGTTTGCGGCACGATTTTACATCGCCACCCCGCGCTGCCCAGGCAAAACATACGGTGCCCACCGGCTTGCCCGGTATGGCCCCACCCGGACCGGCAATGCCACTGATTGCCACGGCAATAGATCCCCTGCTGTTATTGAGCGCACCCAGCGCCATCTCAGCAACTGTCTGCTCGCTCACTGCGCCACAGGTTTTAAGCGTTGCCGCCTGTACGCCCAGCATCTCCTGTTTGGATTCATTGGTGTAGGTAACAAATCCCCGATCAAACCATGCGCTGCTTCCAGGGATATCGGTGAGGGTTTTAGCTACCCAGCCACCGGTACAGGACTCTGCCGTAGCAACAGAAAGACCCATGCCAGATGCCCGCTCACCCAGCGTCTTGGCTATTGTGACCAGATCATCATCTGCAGGCACAGGCAGCACATCCAGCTCAGGTAAAGTGAAGCATGTAGAGCATGGCTCCGAGCACAATAGCCCCGACATAGCCACCCACCCGTGCCAACCCCCTCTTTTCTGTCGCCAGATACAGCATGCCCAACAAGGGGATGAACAGGGCTGCGGTAATGCCTATTACAATGAGCTGCTGGATTTTTTTATCTGACCCGCCAGCAATCTCATTTGCAATTGACTCCAGGCGCCCTGCCCACGCCATTTCCGGCATGATGAACAACCCCAACGCCACCAAACCATTTACAGATAGCACCGCCAGTAACTTGTTGTCATATCGCATAACGTCTCTTCAACACTATTCCTAATGGATAGTAGGATTATAGAGTACATTATGCCCACTTTGTCGATCCGAAGGCCGTTCAAGCCATACTGCTGCCTAATTGGCCCTTATCTTCATTCCCAAACCCATCATAGCCGCTAATGCAATCGCTTTTTTATACTTTATTTGATGGCTCACAACCCTTCTTGTACAGGGTATGCCAAGCGAGCAATCCCGTCTTTTTCGCTCAACACGCTGGCTTGTTGTTGGCTCATCTACTAAAGCCGACATTGCCGATGGGGCACTTATTTGCATTGCTCCACCTGGGGTTACCATCAACATTGCAATACCCAGAATTACAAGTTTGGCCTTTATCGATATCTCTCTATTCTGTCTGTTCATTTTGCCACCTCGTCAAAAACATACCCCGAACAGATATTTCTTGATTCTCAGTGTGGCACCACCTGCTGTCTGGAACAGTGTGCTTATGCACACTTTACAGATTTTATTAACTATTTCAGATGCAGGTCACATAGCGAACATGCGCCATTTCACAGCCGATAAAAAACTGCCCTACAAAAAAACGGGGGCTATTATAGCCCCCGTTTTTTACTGCCAATGGCATGTGCTTTTATTGCATACGCAGCTCAACTCTGCGGTTATCAGCACGACCTGCTGCTGTATCATTCGTTGCTATTGGCTGCTCTTCGCCAAAGCCCTTTGCCACAAGGTTCGATACTTTCACTCCTTTTGATCCCAAGTATCTGCGTACCGAGTCAGCACGGCGCTGAGAGAGCATTTTGTTGTATGCAGAGGAGCCTCTGCTATCCGTATGGCCAGCAATCGTGATCTTTATATCCGGGCGTTTCTTCAATGAATCGGCTACACCGTCCAGAATAGATCTTGCCTTGGCTGTCAGTACAGCAGAATCATTTTCAAAATTGACGCCTTTGAGCACTATTGGCTCCGCACAGCCCTTGCGGTCAACCTTTACTCCGGCTGGAGTCTGCGGGCAACGATCTTTTCTGTCTACAACACCGTCACCATCTGAATCCAGCTCGCAGCCGTTGCGATCAACCGCTGCGCCACGAGGGGTGCCTGGGCATTTATCTTTGCTGTCGATGACACCATCGCCATCTGAATCCAGCTCTTGCTGGCAGCCGTGCCGATCAACTTTGGCACCTTTGGGTGTGCCAGGACAGTGATCCTTGCTATCTACTACACCATCACCATCAGAGTCCAGTTCGCACCCGTCGGCACCCACTATCACACCCTTTGGTGTTTCTGGACATTTGTCTTTGCTATCTATAACACCATCACCATCTGAATCCAGAATGCATACAGAGCGCGGCTCATCTGCCAACCATCGATCTTTCCAGCATTTGCATTCGCATGCTGAATTTCCAGCAGCCTTTCCTTGGGAATCAGCTTGCGCAACACTAAGCAGCCCCATATTAAAAGCAACGCATAATGCGAAGCCGGCTATCTTTACATTTAGCTTGCTGTGTCCCATGATCTCTCTCCTGTGGGGTATTATAATTCACAAGTAGCGTAGCCACTGGGCGGATTATAACCATCTGCCCAGGTTTTTCCACTCGAAAATACCTATGTATTATGCTCAGGAAAGCAAAGGCTTATTATTGTGAATTGAGCCAAGCCCACAGGGCTTGCCTGATGAGAAATACAGGCCAGGCATTATGTCTAGGAGCCTGTCTCTTTCATCCCATGCAACATCACTATCAGATTGGCTTCATTGCTCCCTAGCCCCAACTCTTCTATCAGACGTGGGGCTGTTGCACCATGACGAACCATCTGTATGGCATCACCGTATGAGCAGTCGTTCTGTTCCTGGTGCTCTATATGATCCTGGCGCATCTGTAGTGCCCGGTTGTGCTGCTCTAACTGATTAAGCCGCTTATTGACGCCAGTGGTGCCAGCACACAGCGCAGAGAAGTTCGATGAGAGCGCATCAATCTGTGCCTGCGCCTGGGCAAGCTGGATGCTTTGCTTTCGCAGGTGGTAGATCAATATCCACAGCAGGCCGCCAATGGCGACCAGACTCGCTATGCCTATGCCCACCCATGTGCTGACCCAGTTTATACCTATTGCATCAAGCATAATCATCTACCCTTGGGTGCTCTTCAGACTTTTCTTTATCCTGTTTGTCTATTTGTTTATCCAGCCTCTTTTCCGGTGGCTTCGGGCGCTTGCGTGGCTCCGGCCTCTCTCCCGGCCTGGCTGGCCATATTGGATTAATTGGATCTGTTCCACCCACATTAGGCATCTGCCACCTCCTCTAGAACATGCCAACCTCTGCCCACTCTTCGTCCGTCAGCAGTTTGTTCAAATCTACGACAATCAGTAGATTTTCGTCTCTTGTTGCTACACCCTGGATATAGCGTGAGCTCTCTTCGTTTCCAACATTTGGGGCACTGTCGACTTCAGAGGAACGCAGCTCCACCACCTCTGCAACACTGTCTACCAGAATGCCCACAACCTGTTTGTCAGACTCTATGATGACGATACGACTGGAATCACCAATCTCTGTCGTGGGCAATCCGAAGCGGGTTCTCGTATCAATTACCGTCACCACATTACCACGCAAATTGATGATCCCAAGCACATACATCGGGGCTCCAGGGACCGGGGCAATTTCCGACACACGCAATACCTCCTGCACTTGCATCACGTTGATGCCATAGGACTCATCCTGAAGTCTGAAGGTAACCAGTTGTATTACCGGGTCATTCGCATAACTCTCGGCTACGGCATCTGTCATGTCTCACCTCAACATTCTTATCATCTGACTGTCAAAAACCGGACGCAAGCAGCGCACGGCATCTATTTTCATGCATCATTCATGCCTGTTTTTGGCATGGAGCCGGGGGTTGCCGGGTGGATCATCATGAGCAGTACATCCAAATCAATTATGATGCAGAGCTGTTCCGGTAACGTGCCGGCAATCCAGGCACGGTTCTTATGTCGGCACGACCAGTGGACTGCTTCAGGCTCTACCATGACAGGGCTGAGCAGCCTGTCACACATCAGCCCCCACTTCCCGTCGCCAATAATAAGTACATGGTTGGGGCAGACGGTCTGCTCTTTTACCGGCGACAACTTGCCCGGCATAACCAGTCTTGCCACATCAATAACACCCACCTTGTCCCCTCGATGCGGCAATATACCCCGGTGCCACTCTGGCTGCCCCAGGAGATGCGTTGTGCTTGAATCCTGTTTTCCGGCAATGCTGTTTAATTCACTTAACGGCACAGCCAAGTGTAGCCCATTGATCTCAAACGGCAGGCATTGAAAGCGCTCTTTTGCCCAGTGCGGAATCACTGGCTGCGGCTGCTCTTCTGCATCCTGGCCCACTGGCGGCGCATGTGTTGGCGCAGCGGCCAGCTTCACCTTTGGCGCTATTGCAGGGGCTGGGGCTTCAGCAGCATCCTGCCTCTGGGCAACCGGGGCGGCCGGCATATCATTAACCGGCTCCTGGTACTCTTCTACTTCACTCAGGAGTGTCTGCAGATACTCCGCAACTGCCTGGTCTGGCTCGCTGAGTTGCAGCTGCGGCCCTTCCCGTTCTGTTTTCATCCCGTGGCTCCGGCCCTGGGGCGTGGCTGATCAATCTGCTGAAGGGTCTCCAATAGAGCAACATAGGCCAAAACCCCTCTGGCGCGCGGGTCAAATACGGCAGGCGGCATGCCGGCGCGGCTTGCTTCACGAAACTTGGTATCTATTGGAATGACATCTTCCCACAGTTCGTTTGGCCAGTTTTTACGCAGTGTTCTAAGACTTGAGATGGATGCCCTGGTACGCTTGTCAAACAGTGTGGGGACAATAATGTAAGAGAAGTCTGTTTTGCGCGCCTTCAACACCATTTTTAGTGTATTGAGCATCCGCTCCAGCCCTTTGAGCGCAAGAAACTCGGTCTGCACGGGAATAATCAAACGCTCGCACGCTGCCAGCGCATTGATCATGAGCACGCCCAGCATGGGGGGGCAGTCGATCAATACATAATCGTATCGGTTGGAGAGCCTGCTCAGTGCATTCTTGAGTATCAATCCCATCCCTTCCAGTCGGCTGGCCTGGCGATCCAGTGTTGCCAAGGCTACCGATGCCGGCAACAGATCCAGCCCTGCTGTCCCTGTCTCACAGATAATGGATGCCGGGTCAATGGGGCGTCTCTCTGCCACTGCTTGAAACAGGGAGTAGGCACTCTCTTCGAGCGCATCAGGATCATATCTGAAATAGCTGGTCAGTGAACCATGCGGGTCAATATCCACCAACAGTGTTCTGAAACCCCATGCCGCAAGCAGGCCACCCAGGCTAACGGCCGTTGTCGTCTTCCCTACCCCCCCTTTTTGATTGGCAATGGTCCAGATTTTCACAACGGAACCTCAGCTGCCTCTACGATTTTGCGGCCTGCCCTCTCTCTTTTTCCTGCCATGATCAGCAGTGAGACACGACGATTTTTTTGCCGGCCGGCAGCCGTCGTATTGTCTGCTATCGGGCGGTATTCCGCATAACCGATAGCAGCCAGACGTTCAGGATCAATGCCCAGCCGCGCAAATATATGCACCACACTGGCGGCACGGGATGCCGATAGCTCCCAATTGGAGGGAAACATGGCGTTTTTAATGGGAACATTATCGGTATGCCCTTCCACATTGATAACATTCGGCAGTGGTTTGAGGATCGCCGCAATAGTACGCATAACCTTGAGTGCTTGATGTGAAATGCGGGCCGTACCGCTGGCAAACAGCATCTTGCTTTTTATTTCGACCTCAATCCAGTGCTTGGTCTGCGTGACCTCAATAAGATCCTGCTCAATATAGTTTGACATGGAGCCTTTAAGATCCGCAGCAATAGCGGAGAGATCATCCTGGTTTGGCTCGGCCTCATCCCCCCTATTAGAAATTGCTGGCGGTACAGGTTCCAGCTGCACAGAGTCAATGAGGGATTCCAGATTTGCCGGCTGTGAATCATCCTGATTATAGGCGCCCGGCTCCGATGGCCTTAAGCTAGTTGCCACATCACCAATCTGGATAGGGTTCATCTCGTCCGCGCTGGTTTTAAATGCACCTACCAGGGTGTTGGAGAGCACCCGGTACTTCCCTTCATTGACCGATGATATCGAATACATAACCACAAAGAAGGCAAACAGCAGGGTAATAAAATCCGCATAGGAGACCAGCCACCGCTCGTGGTTAACTGGCTCTTCATGGCGTTTTCTTCGTCTCATATCATCTGCAACACGTTACAACAACCGAATGGTAAAACAGCTGCCATTCACCACTTTCATCGAATATAGCCATGCAGTTTTGACTCTATATTTCTGGGGTTTTCACCCTCTGCAATTGAGACAATCCCCTCTATGACCATCTCCCGATATTGGCTGCGGCTTATGGCATGCGCCTTGAGCTTGTTACCAAACGGCAACAAGAATAGATTTGCCAACCCGATGCCATAGATGGTGGCAACAAAAGCCGTTGCAATGCCACCGCCCAGCTTGCTGGGGTCTGCCAGATTCTGCATGACATGAATCAGCCCCATAACTGCACCTATGATGCCAATAGTGGGTGAATACCCCCCCATCCCCTCAAACACCTTTGCAGCAGCCAGATCATGGTGCTCCCGATTATCCAGCTCAACCTCAAGGATCGATCTTATGACCTCAGGCTCGCTGCCATCGACCAGCAGCTGCATCCCTTTACGCATAAACAGATCCGTTTCAGACTCCGCAATGCTCTCCAGGCCCAGCAACCCCTCCTTACGCGCTATATCGCTCCAGAGGATGATCTTTTTTATTGCCTCCTGGGTGTTGATTTTTGGCGGCACAAATACATCTCCAGCCAACCGCAGCGCATGCAGAAAATCGCGTATTGGAGTTTGCAACAGGATGGCGCCGATGGTGCCACCTACCACGATCACCAATGCAGGCCCGTTAACCAGCGAGCTGATGTGTCCACCTTCAAGGGCATTGCCGCCAATAATGGCAGCAAAAGCCAGGATGACACCGATGACGCTCAGCAGATCCATCAGGAGGTGCTCCCGACCAACAAGAGCGCACTGCCAGGCAAACGCTCATGCCACTCTGTTCGCTGTTCATTTGCAGTGAACAGGCCGCCATCCTCGCACCTCATCTGATGCTTTTTCAGATGCAACAGAGCAGCCTTATTGATCAAGAGCACCTCCCTAAACCGCCTTTACAAGCGCAGCACCTATTTGATCAACAGGAAGAACCCGATCTGACAGCCCTGCTTTTTGCACCGCTTGCGGCATACCAAAAACCACACAGCTGGCCTCATTTTGAGACCACACGGATGAGCCATTGGATTTAAGCAGGCGGGCGCCTTCCAGCCCATCCGCCCCCATGCCGGTCAAGACAACGGCAAGCACCTTTTTGCGGTAGAGATTGGCCAAAGAGCTAAAGGTAACATCAACGCTTGGCCTGTAGGTTTGGCTGCTGTCAGCCTCTTTAATGCGCACAACCGATCTTGAGCGTCCCTGCTGCTCAGTCGTCATTTGGGTGCCACCCGGTGCCAAAAGCGCTACTCCAGGTTTTAGAGGATCACCATCGACCGCCTCTTTTACCGTAATACGGGATTGTGCATTCAGCCTTTTCGCAAAGGCCGACGTAAAATTTGCAGGCATGTGCACCACCAGCAGGATCGGCAGTGGAAAATCTGCTGGCAAGCTGGTTAATATTGTCTGCAACGCAACGGGGCCACCTGTTGATGCACCAATAACAACCAATTGATAGCGCTCTTCGGATGGGGCATGCTGTTGCGTTTGAACTTTGGCCACCGAAGGTGGCTGCTGCCGGTGAGAGCGCCTGGCAAGGGCAAAGATACGTTCGGCCAAAATAGTGCTGGCCGCCTCATGGCCCGCTGATATGTTTCCAAAATCCTTTAACAAAAAGTCTGCTGCGCCAGCATCCAGCGCGTCCAGTGTCGCTGTCGCGCCCTCCCGGGTTAAGGATGAGAGCATTAAGATAGCAGTGGGCATATCTGCCATTATCCGTTTTACTGCCGTTATCCCATCCATAACCGGCATCTCTACATCCATGGTGATCACATCGGGATGCAGGCGTTGTGATAGCTGCACCGCTTTTAATCCGTTCTCTGCCTCGCCAATGACCTCTATGGATTCCATCTTGTTGAGCATCTCAACCAGGCGTTTGCGAAAAAAGGCCGAATCATCGACCACCAGCACCCCTATCTTTGAACTCGATGTCATAGGTTTAGCCCACAGGCGATAGACGAGCCGGAAAAATCCTTCGCATCACTTGCAACTCAGCGTTGATCTGAAGTCAATGTGCATATTTTTGCATGAGTCCTGGTACATCCAGAATCAGAGCGATCTTGCCATCACCTGTAATCGTTGCACCGGCCATCCCTTCAAGCCCCTGCAATAGCGCACCCAGCGGCTTTATGACGACCTCTTCCTGCCCAACCAGATAATCCACTACCAAGCCAACATGCACCCCCCCTGAAGAGACCACAACCACATGGCCGCCACCCTCTCCACGCGGCGCATTGACATCTTTCACCAACCAGTCATGCAGGTTAAAGAGTGGCAGGGCGCGATCTCTGACACGAATTGTCAGTTGACCGTCAACGGTGTTGGTTCGGCTCTCATCCATGTTAAAGATTTCGACAACATTTGACAGCGGCAGCGCAAAGGGTTGGGTGCCAAGCACCACCATCAGGGTTGGAAGGATGGCCAATGTCAAAGGCAGCTTGATGGTGATAAGGCTGCCTGCCCCCATCTCTGAATCAATATCCACCGTCCCGTTCATCTGTGAGATGCGCGTTTTTACCACATCCATCCCCACGCCACGCCCCGAGACATCAGAGATCTCTGTTTTGGTTGAAAAACCGGGGTGAAAAATCAGGTTAAAGCAATCTTTATCATCCAGCCGGGCGGCGGCCTCTTCATCCATAATACCCTTTTCAACCGCCTTTACCCGGAGCACGTCAGGATCCATGCCCTTGCCATCATCAGCAATCGAAAGCATGATGTGATCACCTTCCTGAGAGGCGGACAGCTTTACTGTGCCTTTGCGCACCTTCCCAACGGCCTCTCTCTCATGAGGCAATTCGATACCGTGATCCACCGCATTGCGAACAAGATGAACCAGCGGGTCAGCCAGAGCCTCTACAAGGTTTTTATCAAGGTCGGTATCCTCACCGGCCATCTCCAGATCAATCTCTTTTTCAAGATTGCGAGCCAGGTCTCGAACCACTCGGGGGAAACGGCCAAATACTTTTTTAACCGGCTGCATGCGCGTCTTCATAACGGCCAGTTGTAAATCTGAGGTGACAACATCCAGGTTGCTGACAGCTACTGCAACAGGGCCTTCGCCAATATCCGCCCGCAGTGTGGCGAGCCTGTTACGAACCAGTACCAGCTCACCCACCATGTTCATAATCTCATCCAGCCTGGAAGTATCGACGCGTACCGTAGCCTCTCCACTGGGTGCCGCTTTTTTAGGTGGCACAGCCTTTTTTGCCGGTGCTTTTTCTGGCTTGTCAGGCGCCGGGGCAGCCGACTGAGGTGCAGCAGGCTGAGGGGCGGCAGGCTGCTCCTTTACTTCAGTCTTTTTGCGCTCTTCCGGCGCTGCATTTGGTGTTGATCCAGCTTGCACAGTGCCGCCATGCTTGCCTTTGCCATGCAGTTGATCCAGCAGCGCTTCGAATTCATCTTCTGTGATCTCATCACTGCCGGAGGCTGATGCAGGTGCTGGCGTTTCAGGCGCTGCTGGCCCATTGGCTGCAGGAGCTCCACCATGTTTGCCTTCACCGTGCAGTTGATCCAGTAACGCCTCGAACTCATCTTCTGTGATCTCATCGTCTCCCGCAGCTGATGATGGCTCCGGTCTGGTCTCTGGTTCCGGCTCTGGTTCCGGCTCTGGCTCTGGTTCCGGCTCTGGGGTCACCTCAGGGGCAGCGCTCTCATCCTGTGGCAGCGCAAATAGCTTTAATTTTTCCAGCAATTCAGGGGGGGCGTCTTCTGGCTCTTCACCGGCATTTACGCTTTCAAACATCCTGTTTACTTCATCCAGCACTTGTAGCACTGTATCCATTAACTCTGAATCAACCGCCCGCTCACCCTGGCGCAGTATGTTGAACACATCTTCTGCCCGGTGGCAGACAGCAACCAGTGCCTCGATGCCAAGGAAGCCGGCACCACCTTTGATCGTATGAAAGCCGCGAAAAACGGAGTTAAGCAGATCCAGATCATCTGGAGATTGCTCAAGATCCACCAGCTCTTCGTTTAGTGTTTCCAGGATCTCGCCGGCTTCAACCAGAAAGTCCTGCAGAATCTCATCATCGCTGTCGATGCCCATAACTAGAATCCTAAACTGGAGAGTAGATCATCCACATCATCCTGATTGCTTAGCATATCTCCCTGTTCAATATTTGGTACGGCAGGGCCCGCCATTTCAACTTCGGCTTTTTTGACTTCATTCATTCTCGCAGTACCAGAGATGGCTACCAGTCGCACCAGCTTCTCTTCCACATCCTGAATCAGCGTAATCACCCGGCGGATGATCTGCCCCGTTATATCCTGATAGCCCTGCGCCAGAAGCACTTCTGATAAATTATCATGCAGCATCTTTGAGTGGCTGCTGGCCAGGGTCAGAAAACCGCCAATCTCTTCACTCAGTGCACGAAAATCTTCCAGCTCCATTTTGCGATCCCGAAAACGATCCCATTCAGCGGCTAATGTGCTGGATACCTGCGCCAGCTCTTCTGAAACCGGCATGCTCTCCTCTACCGCTTTGAGGGTGGTATTGGCTGCATTTTCAGTCATCTCGATGACATAGGTGAGGCGTTCTGCTGCATCAGGCATTTCGTGCTGTACGGCCTGCACCACCTTGTCATCCATTGCAAAGCCAATGATCGCTTCATGCAGTTCACGCGTTAAACGGCCCACCTCCTGAAACAGATCCATCTCCGTATTTTCAGGAAAGCTTTTGATAATACGGCTGGCTTCAGCATCATCACCAGCCTCTAGCGAGGCGACAAGGGCGCGTGCTTGAGCCAGGCGCTCACTCTCAACGATGGCTTGTTCCATCTATATTCCCCTTGTTTAGCCTGCAACGCGCTCAAAGATTTTATTGATTTTCTCTTCCAGCGTTCCCGCCGTAAAAGGCTTGATCACATAGCCATTCACCCCCGCCTCCGCCGCCATAATAATCTGTTCCCGCTTGGTTTCTGCGGTAACCATTAGTACGGGAAGATTGGCCAGTTTGGGGTCGGCACGCACTGTTTTCAGCAGGTCTATTCCCGTCATGCCAGGCATATTCCAGTCGCTCACCAGAAAGTCAAAGTTGCCGGATTGCAGCATCGGCAGCGCTGTGAGCCCATCATCCGCCTCATGCGTGTTGGTGAACCCAAGATCCCGCAGCAGGTTCTTGATAATCCGCCGCATCGTGGAGAAATCATCCACAATCAGAATCTTCATGTTCTTATCCACTGTCACCTCCAAACTCAATACAATAGTTAGTCATTACTCTTCTTCAGTATCCGCCAGCCACTCCTCCAGACGGGAGCGCAGACGCAGTGCGGCCTGACTATGGATTTGGCAGACCCGTGATTCACTGACGCCGAGTATTTGACCTATCTCTCTTAGGTTCAGCTCTTCATCATAGTAGAGAGCCATGACCAGACGTTCCCGCTCTGGCAGACCGGCTATCTCTTGAGCCAGCGCCTCTTTAAATGCATCTTTTTGCAACCCCTCATAAGGCCCGGCATGCACGCCACCCGCCTCTCCCCGCATGACATCACCCACCGCTGCCAGCTCATCAAGGCTGAAGATCCGGCAGCCTGAAGCATCCTGAAGGATCGCGTGATACTCTTTCAGGTTCATCCCCAGCTCTTCTGCGACCTCTACATCACGGGCATCTCGTCCATGCTCATTTTCAATGGCGCGCATGGCCTCTGCGACCACACGCGCCTTGCGGTGCACGGATCTGGGTGTCCAGTCACTCCGCCGGATCTCATCCAGCATTGATCCCCTGATACGAATGCCTGCATAGGTCTCAAAACTGGCTCCCTGGCTTGGATCATAGTTGCGGCTTGCCTCAAGCAGGCCAATCATGCCTGCCTGGATCAGGTCATCAGCCTGAACATTGGGTGGCAGTCTGTTCATCAGGTGATATGCAATGCGCTTAACCAGCGGCGCATGCTGATGAACCAGTTCATTACAATTATTTTCCTGCATAGCTGAATACGCTGCCAGACCGTTCACCGTTCTGTCTCCCCGTCGTAACTTGCATATTGAATCAGCCTCTCCACAAAGAACTGAAGCTGCCCATTGGCTCCGGCAGGCACAGACCAGTTATCGGCCCTCTTTGCCAAATTCTTGAATGCCTGTGAAGCGGGACTGCGCGGATAGGCCTGTACTACTGATTTTTGGCTCTTCACCGCCTTTCTTAAAGACTCATCATACGGGATGCTTCCCATCTGGTTGAGCATGACATCAAGATACCGATCAGTCACTCTGAAGAGTTTATTATAGAGCTCCCTTCCCTCTTGTATACTGCGGACCATGTTTGAAAGGATTCGAAAGCGGTTTACGCCATACTCCCGATTCAATAATTTGATCAGCGCGTAGGCATCCGTGATGGAGGCAGGCTCATCACACACCACCACCACCAGCTCCTGCACTGCCCGACTGAAGCTGATTACAGTATCAGAGATGCCTGCCGCGGTATCCACCACCAGCACATCCAGGTCATCACTGACCTCACTAAAGGCATTGATCAGTCCGGCATGCTCAGCAGGGCTTAACTCCGCCATCTGTTGAATACCAGACGATGCAGGCACCACGCGTACACCCGCAGGCCCATCCAGCATCACTTCACTTAAACTGCGCTCACCGCGCAGCACATGGGAGAGGTCATACTCCGGATGCAATCCAAGGGCAATATCGATATTTGCCAGCCCCAGGTCTGCATCCAGCAGGATAACCCGCCTGCCCATTTTGGACATGGCAACGGCCAGGTTAATGGAGACGTTCGTTTTGCCTACCCCTCCCTTGCCTCCTGTCACTGCAATCACCCGTACCGGGCGGGGTCTCACCATTTGGCGCAGGCCTGAAGCCTGACTGACTCTGATATCAGACATGAGCATGGGTTCTCGTACCTCCCAACGCCAGCGCCATAAATCCATCATCCTGGATCCCTGCTGCCTCCTGGCCGAGCGCAACGGCATGGCTGATCAGTGAGTGCGGTCGTGCCAGTTGCAGATCCTCAGGGACTTTTTGGCCATCGGTGGTAAATGCAACGGGCAGCTCACTGTGAATCACCGCAGAGAGCACATTGCCTATTGAGGCTGCCTCATCCATTTTGGTCAGGATGCAGGCATCAAGCTGTACCGCAGAAAATGCCTTTATCGCCTGCTCCAGCGATACCTGCTGGGTAGTGGCTGGCAGCGCCAGGAAGCTGCGCACCGGCTGATTGCCCGCTTTAAGCATGGAGAGCTGCTCGTTGAGTTGCACGTCACGCTGGCTCATGCCTGCCGTATCAATCAGGATGAGCCGTTTGTCACAAAAGGCATTCAGCGCGCTGTTAAGCTCATCGGCCGAACCTGCCGAGCGCACCGGCACATCCAGGATGCGGGCATAGGTATTGAGCTGTTCACGCGCCCCAATCCGAAAATTATCCGTGGTAATCAATGCCACATCACGTGAGCCATGACGCAGGCAGAAGCGGGCAGCCAGTTTGGCCACCGTTGTTGTCTTCCCCACCCCTGTTGGCCCGACAATGGCAATGGCCCCTCCCTGCTCCAGCATATCTTCGCCTGCAACAGGCAACGCATTGGCCAGGTTGTAGAGCAGCCTGCGCCAGGCCTGGTCTATATTGTCAACCGTATCCAGCAGGCTCACCGCCTCGCGGCAGATATCCGGGCTCAGGCCTATATTCATAAGACGCCGCAGCAACTCTTGGGTATTGGGTTTGTGCTCGCCCATGTTGTTCCAGGTCAACTCTGACAGCTCATTTTCCATCATGCGCCGCAGTGCCTGCATCTCCTGGCGCATCTCTACCAGAATGGGGTCCTGACTCCACTCTATACGGGGCTTTGGTGGCTCTTGCGGTTGATCCATTGTGTCTTGTGATACTGGGGGCAGCACCTTGTTTGTCACGCTCTTTTTTGCAACATCAGCAACCACACCCGGCGATGCCGTGGATGC
>WFXD01000038.1 GCA_015490795.1 Gammaproteobacteria bacterium | reverse complement strand
ATATAAAAAATCACGCGACCGGCTCATCGAGATGCTGCTCGACCGGCATGGCACCGGCCGTGTACTGTTTCGCAATACCCGCGCCCAGGTCAAGGGGTTCCCGAAACGGCAGTTTCTGCCCCACCCGCTTGCTCCGGCAGGGCAGGGTAGCGATCCCCGGATAGATTGGCTGATCCAGACCCTGCGTACGCACAAAGATAAAAAAATCCTGCTGATCTGCGCCAAGGCCGAGACCGTACTCCAGCTGGAAAAGCAGCTGCGCACCCGCGAAGGGATCAACAGCGCCCTCTTCCATGAAGGGATGAGCATTATCGAGCGCGACCGTGCCGCCGCCTGGTTTGCTGATATGGAGGAGGGGGCGCAGCTGCTGCTCTGCTCCGAGATTGGCAGTGAAGGGCGCAACTTCCAGTTTGCCCACCACCTGGTGCTGTTCGATCTGCCGCTGGACCCCGACCTGCTGGAGCAGCGCATCGGCCGCCTGGATCGTATCGGCCAAAAAGAGACCATCCAGATCCATGTCCCCTTTATCAAAGGGAGTGAGCAGCAGCTGCTACAGCGCTGGTTCCACCAAGGGCTCAACGCCTTTGAGGCGATCTGCCCGGCGGGTCACAAGATCTTCAGCGACCTTCGGCCTGCCTTGCTGGAGGCGCTGAAATCACCCGAAGATGCCGGCAGGATCGACGCCCTGATCAAAGATACACGCCAGCAGCACGCCCTGGCGCAAGAGGCGCTGAAACGGGGGCGTGACCACCTGCTGGAGCTGAACTCCTGCCGCACGGAGCATGCAGAGAGGCTGTGCGCCATGATCGAGGCCGATGACAACAGCAGCGCCCTGGCGGACTATATGGATCGGCTGTTTGGCTGCTTTGCCGTTGAGATGGAAGAGCACTCAGCAGGCAGCTACATCATTCGCCCATCCGGCCAGATGCCATGTGACCGCTTTCCCGGCCTGCCAGATGAGGGGCTGACCTTCACCTACCGGCGTGAAATTGCGCTCAGTAATGAAGATCGCCACTTTCTCACCTGGGAGCACCCCATGGTGCAGGATGCGATGGAGATGGTCATCAGCAGCGAGACCGGCAACTGCGCCGTCACCACCGCGGAACACCCTTCGATCGAACCGGGAACCCTGCTGCTGGAGACGCTGTTCCTACTGGAGTGCGTCGCCCCAAAGGCGCTGCGCGCAGGCCGCTTCCTGCCGCCCACCACGCTCAGGCTGGTGCTCGATGAGGCCTTTACAGAGTGCAGCAGCAGCCTGACCCATGCCGATCTTTCAAAGGAGGGGCCACCAATAGATCGTAACGGCGCAGCAGAGATTGCTCGCAAGCGCCGCTCGCAGATCATCAAAATGCTCAGCAGGGCCGAGCAGGAGGCCACTGAGCAGGCGCCGGCCATTATCCGGCAGGCGCTGGATCAGACCCTGACAAGCTATACCAGTGAAATACGCCGCCTGGCAGCGCTGAAACGGGTCAATCCAAATGTGCGTGATGATGAGGTCGAGGCGCTTCAGCAGGAGCTGCGTTCACTGCATCAACACATACAGGGGGCACGTCTGCGCCTGGAAGCGGTGCGCGTAGTTGTCGGCTGCTAAAATGCATCCAAAACCTCATCTGCTTTAGCCTAGTACACCGTCCAGGTTATATTGACAGACCAACCCTTCGGGCGCTCCTGTGGTGTCCCGCTGCTGCGTTGCAGTACTTGACAAGGGCTAAGGCCATTGCCTGCGCACTGTGTCTTGCAGCGAAACACCACAGGAACGCTGAGTCCGTCAATATAACCTGGACGGTGTACTAGTTCGGTTTACCTGGTGACCCCGAATGGGTTCAGCATAAACCCGGACAGGCAATTGCAATTTACTCGTGACATGTCGGCCATGTGTTGACCCAACCTGGTGGGGGCATTATCATACGCGGCCTCAACACCATTCCCCGGTAGCTCAGTCGGTAGAGCGGGTGACTGTTAATCACTAGGTCGGCAGTTCGAGCCTGTCCCGGGGAGCCATATAGAACAAGGGCTTAGCAGGTTTACTGCTAGGCCCTTTTTCTTTGGGGGCTACACCGAGGCTGTGCTAGCTATAATGATCTTCGATTTCCATTGATTTACTCACACTGACCTGGCTGCTGAGATATATTATTTTGCAGTAATTTCACATAAATCCATGAAGAACTCCAATTGCGAACTGCCAGATGCTAATCCGCCATCAGATGAGATTGCAGCACTGCTATCAGAATCAAAGGTGATTGCCATTGTGGGGCTGTCAGACAGACCTGATCGCACCAGTAACAGCGTGGCACTCTATCTAAAGGCCCATGGCTACAAAATCATCCCCGTCAACCCGACAAAAGATAAGATATTGGGCGAGAAGTGCTATCCATCCCTTGCAGAGATTCCAGAGCCTGTCGATATTGTTGATATTTTTCGCAATATGGATGCTGTTCCTGCCATTGTAGGTGAGGCTGTTAAAATATCGCCCAAGGCTGTTTGGCTTCAGCTGGGGCTTGCGCATCATAAATCGGCAGAGAAAGCTCGTCAGGCAGGGCTGATTGTAGTGCAATCCAGATGCATAAAAGTTGAGCATGAAAAGTTGCAATAGGCACCAGCCCAAAACATATCGTCTTCACCGTATCCATGCTTAGAACCGCCCCGCTCAAACAGAGCCCCTATCGGCCGATACACTGAATATAGGCGCCGAATCTGAACTTCAGAGTATCTTGCTTATCGATAAAATACAGGAACAAAACTCCTCACTGTCAGGGAACCGGGTAGACTATAGCCATCATGGACTACAAACCAGAAACAGAGATTAACGACTCAGCCTACAGCTGGTCTGTCCGTCTTTTTTCGATTCTTGAAAAGATGCTCAGCATCAACATTAGAATGCACCATAACGAGGGGCAGCTGGCACAGGGCGAGATCTTTCTGTTCAACCACTTTGCCCGCTTTGAAACCTTCATCCCGCAATCTTTGATCTACAAAGAGACGGGGGGCTATTGCAGGTCAGTAGCCTCCAGCGAGTTTTTTACCGGGGATGACCTATTCTCCAACTACCTGCTCGGTGTCGGTGCTGTACCCCACAACTACCCCCGGCTTATCCCCTATCTTGCAGAAGAGATTCTGCGCGGGCGCAAAATCATCATCTTCCCGGAAGGGGGGATGGTCAAAGACCGCCGCGTGGTCGACCGGAGAGGCAGCTATAGCATCTACTCACGCATTGCCAAGGAGAGACGCAAGCATCACACCGGCGCTGCGCTGCTCTCCCTGACACTGGATATCTACAAAAAGGCCATCTTGCAGGCTCAACTGCGGGGAGATCACGCAAAGCTGGAAAAATGGGCTGCTGAATTGAAAATGGACGACACCGGGTCCCTGCTCACAGCCGCACTGCGCCCCAGCACCATCGTACCCGCCAACATCACCTTCTACCCCATGCGCGTGGGTGACAACCTGCTCAAACGCAGCGTTGAGCTATTCAATAGGGGCATCAGCCGGCGCCTCTCTGAAGAGCTGTTGATTGAAGGCAATATCCTGTTTAAAAATACAGATATGGATATTCGCCTGGGTGATCCCCTCTATACGGATCAATTCTGGGGGTGGCTTGACCGCCGGCTCATCGAGCAAGCTGCATTTCATTTCGATAGCATTGACGATATCTTAGAACCCAATAGCGACAGGCGACTCATCGGAGGGCTGCGGGTCAGACGCATTCGTCACAAGGCACTTGCACTGAGAGATGAATACATGCGCGTTATGTATTCACAGATCACCGTCAACCTCAGCCACCTTGCCTCCAAGATTATCTTCGAGCTGCTCAATCGAGGAGAGAGCAGTGTCCACTACGACTGCTTTCACCGCATGCTCTACCTGGCTGTGAAAGGTGCGCAGCGTGAGACAAATATCATCCTGCATCGCAGCCTTAAAAATCCAGAGGCCTACGGCAGCCTGCTGGAGGGCAAATGCAAAGGGTTGGATCAATTTATCAAAACCGCCTCTTCTCTAGAGCTGATTGAGCAAGAGAGTCATCAATACCATTTCCTGCCCAAACTATGCGAAGAGCATACATTTGATGAGATCCGCACAGAAAACCTGGTTGCCGTCTATGCCAATGAGGTCGCCCCCCTCAGCTGCATCACCACCATCATAAAAGAGGCTATTGATGATGCAGAAAAGCTAACAGACAGAAAGCTGGCGCTGCTTCGCTTCAATGATGAAGTTGTCTCCTATCAATGGGACAAGGCCTATTTCAACAAACCCAGACACCAGGCGCTCAACAGCAAAGAGACGGCAACCCAATCCGGTGAGCCTTTCCTGTTTTTGCCTGATCATCACAAACAACAGGGGGTTGTTCTGGTACATGGTTTTCTGGCCTCACCTGCCGAAACCCGGACATTTGGTAAACGGCTGGCTGCTCTTGGTTACCCCGTTATTGGGGTGCGCCTGAAGGGGCATGGCACGTCGCCCTGGGATCTCAGAAAGCGCACCTGGGAGGATTGGCTGGCATCCGTGGCAGACGCCTATCAAATTATGGGCGGGATTGCAGAAAAGATCTGCATCGTAGGGTTTTCCACCGGCGGCGCACTGGGGTTGCAGCTTGCCTCAACCCAGCCCGACCAGCTGGCGGGTATTGCTGCACTTGGGGTTCCGATAAAATTCCGTAACAAAAATATGTCCTTTGTTGTACCCGTCGTGCACGGTGCCAACAAGCTGGTTAAATGGGTCTCATCATACGAAGGGGTCATTCCCTTTCGCCCCAACAGATCTGAACACCCGGATATCAACTACTATTCCATGCCGCTGCACAGCCTGTTTGAGCTGGGGCAGATGGCCAGTGCGGTAGAGTCCAATCTGCAAGATGTTCACTGCCCCGTATATTTGATACAGGGCGATGAAGATGCCATTGTTGACCCCCGCAGCGCACAGATCATCTTTGACAAAATCAGCAGCAGCGATAAAGAGCTGCTGATGATACCGACCAAACGTCACGGCATCCTGCATGATGATATTGAGGGGACTCAGGATCAGGTTATCCAGTTCCTGAAGCGGGTGGAGAGAGGGTAAGCCATTAGCACTTTGCCAAAAAAAACGTCCACCCGGTTTAAACCGGGTGGACGTTTTTTGATTCGCTTTGGATCTGACGTAGCTACTCTTTTTTACGCAACCCGAAACCCAGCAGACCCGATGCCAGCAGAAGAAGCGTGGCAGGCTCAGGGACGTCATGGCTGCCAGGTATTGTAACTGGTTTCTGATATACACTCTTTGGATCAATAATGGCATCTACAAAGGTGAGACCTGTTACAAACAGTGTTGGATCAGCCGGGTACACCAAGTCATACGCAATACCCAGCAAGAGAAACTTATCAACACCAGCAGGATCAGCATCAACAAAGGAATAGGTATAGCTATTAGAGCTTTCCAATGTGCCTACAGGGGTGCCACTCCAATCACCAGCAGCTGCATCCCACAGCAATACGCTTACATTATTTCCCGTGTATGTGCCTGGCAACAACACCGATGCAAAATTAGGCGCGGAACCGCCTGTCGAATATTCATACCCATACGCGATGTCCGGGTCAATCCAAACCGTGCTGCCCTTATTCAAATCTGAGATATCAAATTGCCATCCACGTACTTGATCGAAAGCCCACCCGCCATCGTCCAACCGTGGTGGCATTATTGGACATAATTCCGAAGAGCCAAGCGTGCAATCATCTGTGGTTGCAGCTTGAAGCGTACCCACAGCTGACAACAGCGCAAACCCTGCCGCAATTCCAACTACTATTTTTTTCATAAGACCTTCTGCCTTCCCATTGAATTTGGAGTTATTTTTAATTGGGCAATCTATGATACACCAAGCAATTATCATGCCTTGTAGTATTTGCATTTAATAACAATCACTTACAGATTGGCAATGGATTAAGCACTGAAAAGCTGTAAATTTTTCTGACACCCTCAGCACGCCCTCAGCTATCCATTCAAGAAAATTTATCGTACTGCCTTTCAATATTCCCTGGGGAAACATAGGGTTATATCAGGCTCGCCAGCCACTTTTGACACCCGCATCAAGTGTAAAAAATATTGACAACTATTATTCGGCGCATCCCTACGCCTCACCCCTTCGGGGCTGGCGTGAAAATCCGTTCCCAGGAGTCTGTCGGGCTTAGGATGAACTGGCTGCGGAAGTGGGAGAGCGCTCAAATATCCCCGGTTTTTCGTTGCGTAGACCCACTATGCGCCTCAAAACCGGGAATATTTGCGCTCACTCTCCCACTCCCTCGCTACAATCCACCTAAGTCCGACAGGCTCCTAGCAGATTTTTATCTCTGCCGATCCAGCCGCCGATACCCTATGGCCTCACTCAGATGAGCGACTTGAATTTCGCTCTGCCCCTCCAGATCAGCAATGGTACGCGCCACCTTCAGAATGCGGTGATATGCCCGGGCTGAAAGCCTTAGTTTCTCCATCGCCCGGTGCAACAGGGTGCGGCCCGCATCATCCAGCAGGCAGACATTCTCCACCTCGCGAGAGCTCAAAGCACTGTTTGAGCGACCAACGGTGCGGTTTGTGCGATCAATGCGCTGTAGCTGACGCTTCCGGGCGGCCTCAACCCGCTTGCGGACAGCGGCACTCTCCTCGGCAGCCTCTTCAGTGGGGCGATGCAGCATCTCTGTCGGCAACCTGGGAACCTCAATATGCATATCAATGCGATCCATCAGCGGCCCGGAGATGCGATCACGGTAACGGGTAATTTTATCTGCACTGCATCGGCAATTGCGGCTGTTATCACCAAGATAGCCGCAGGGGCATGGATTCATTGCAGCAATCAGCTGAAACCTTGCTGGAAACTCCGCCTGCCGGGCCGCCCGCGAGATAGTGATGCGACCTGACTCCAGTGGCT
>WFXD01000037.1 GCA_015490795.1 Gammaproteobacteria bacterium | reverse complement strand
TTCAGGGCTCATATCAAGACGACGAGCCACTGCCTCTCCTGCCACCGGGAGAAGGCCAGCGGCGCGCATGTGATCCAGGGGTTCTCCCGCGTGGGGCATCCCACCGGGGGGGTTCCTGATCCTCTCAGGCCGGGGCGGGAGTTTACCTGCGCAGGGTGCCACAACCCGCATGCAGGCGACACACCCAATCTGCTCTACTACGACAATACAAGGATGGGTCACTTCTGCACCATCTGCCACAAAAAGTAACCGCTATATCAGGCCATTGCCCCGCCCGTTTCAGGCAAAACAGCAGACACCAGCGCACCCTGTTGTCTGCACCTTAAGGCGAATGAGAACAATTATCATTTACATTCGACTTCAATCCATGCATAATCCCACTCAGCCAGCCAATCAACCCGCTCGGGTCAACCAGTAGCCAGCTAACCAATCCGCCTCTACACAACAGCGTGCCCCAGGCGGTTTCATCGCAAACTGGATTGAAGGAGTGAACACATGAAAAGAGAACATCGTCTACTGCGCGATGCCCTCGCCATTGCCACACTGGGCATGGCACTACCTGCTGGCGCATCAGAGAAGACTTCAGACGAAGCAGGCGCAAAGAGCAAGGTGCTCGACAAAATCATGGTGATCGGCAACCCGGCCAACATAGAGAGCATGCCGGGTTCCGCCCAGCTGGTGACAAAAGAGGATATTCGCCAGCAAAATTATGACGACGTGAACCGCGCACTGCGCAAGGTGCCGGGGGTCTATGTACGGGAGGAGGATGGTTTTGGCCTCTTCCCCAGCATCAGCCTGAGAGGCGTCGATACCACCCGCAGCGCCAAAGTGACACTGATGGAAGATGGCGTGATGGTGGCGCCCGCACCCTATTCCGCACCGGCGGCCTACTATGCGCCCACCACGGGACGCATGAGCGGATTGGAGGTATTGAAAGGCTCCAGCCAGATCAAATATGGCCCCCACACCACCGGCGGCGTCATCAACTACCTCTCCACCCCCATCCCGACCCGGGAGAAGGCCTATCTGAAAACAACCTTCGGCAGTTTCGATGAACTGCGCACCCATCTCTATGCAGGCAACACCTTCGACTCCAATGCCGGACAGTTCGGCCTGCTGGTGGAGGGGTACAGGCGGCAGAACGACGGCTTTAAAAGCATCGATGAGACAGCCGACTTTCGTGATGGCGATGATACCGGTTTTGACAAAACAGACGGCATGGTCAAATTTTCATGGGAACCCGATACAGCAATCTACCAGCGCCTGGAGTTCAAATATGGCAGGAGCGACCTGGATGCCAACGAGACCTACCTCGGCCTGAACGAGGCTGATTTCAAGGCAGATCCAACGCGCCGCTACTCCGCATCACGCTTTGACAATATGGACAGTGAACAGGAGCAGGCCTCACTGCGCTATACCATCAGCCCCAACGATGATCTCGACATCATCACCACCCTCTACCAAAACGATTTCAAACGAAACTGGTACAAGCTCAACAAGGTGAATGGCGACAAGCTCCCCGCAGTTCTGGTAACCCCGGGGCTGTCACAGGATTGCATGAAAGGCACCGCCGCCTGCGACCTGAAAGTCAAGGCCAACAACCGCGAATATGAGGCCAAGGGGATCGAATCCATCGTCTACTCCCGCTTTGCCGCCGGTGATGTGCAGCATGAAGTGATGGTGGGTGTTCGCCTGCACCAGGATCAGGTTCGGCGTTTCCAGTGGGAGGATACCTACGCCCAGGCGGCCAACGGCACCATCACCGGCATAACCCCGGGCACACCGGGCGGTGCGGGTAATCGTTTTCAAAAAACCGAGGCGCTGGCGCTCTCCATTCAGGACACCATCGAGATGGGCGACTGGACCATCATCCCCGGCGTTCGTTATGAATACCTCGATCAAACCTTCAAGGATTATCAAAAGGGCAAATCCGGAAAAGAGAGCTTTGACATGATTGCGGGTGGCCTGGGCATCGCCTACCGGTTCAACGAGAGCTGGAGTGGTTTTGGCGGCCTGCATACCGGCTTTTCACCACCCAGCCCCAAAGGGACAAACAGCGGCCTCGACCCTGAAACCAGCACCGCCTTTGAAGCCGGTGCGCGTTATACCAACGCCGCGCAGGCATTCGCAGCAGAGGCGACCTTTTTCTACACCGCTTTTGAAGACCTGATCGTGGTCGATAATATCGGTGGCGCCGGCACCGGCGATGATGAAAACTTTGGTGAAGTGGACAGCTATGGTCTTGAGCTGGCGCTTCAATATGATGCAGGAATCGCCAACAACTGGGGGCTGAGCAACCCCTCTTTTCTGAGCATCACCTACACCAGCGCCGAACAGCAAAACAGCGCACGCTCCACCGATGCCGAATCCATCTTCAGCTATGGCGAAAAGGGCAACAAGGTTCCCTACATCCCGGAGCTGACCATCAGCCTTGGCACCGGCATCGAATCGAAAAAATGGGGCGCATTCATCTCCGGCAACTATGTGAGCGAAACCTACACCAGCGCCAACAACGTGAGCAGTGAAATCAATGGCAGCGGCAACCCCGATGCCCGCTTTGGCAAGACCGACAGCTACTTTGTTGCGGATCTCTCCGCTTTCTACCGCATCAACAAAAGGGTCAAACTCTTTGGCGGGGTGCAAAACCTGCTTGACAAAGAGTATGTGGTATCGCGGCAGCCAGATGGTGCACGCGGTGGCCTGCCGCAGTTTCTCTATGCCGGTATCGAAATGGAGCTGTAACCCCAGGGCAGAATGGTGCTCGTTCCCACGCTCCTGCGTGGGAACGAGGAACATTGATATTTGAAGATGATAGATAAAATGCCTATGAACATAGTGAACCTCTTCCAACAGGGCGGGCCAGTGATGATGGTACTGCTGGCCATGTCCGTACTGGCCCTGACTATCATCCTGCTCAAACTGTTTCAGTTTTTCCGTAGCGGCCTGCGGCGCTCGGGGTTTGTCGATCCCGTTATGGCCGCACTGCATAACGGCCAGGCTGCTGATGCACTGGCCCAGTTACAGCGGCAGCGCAACCCGGTCGCCCGCGTGATGGAGTGCGCGCTGGCCTGTGCCGCCGATACAAAGATGGCCGCAAAAGATATCGAGGCCGAAGTGAGCCGGGTCGGCTCCGCACAGATCCGCAATCTTGAATCCTGGCTGCGTGGCCTCTCCGCCATTGCCCACCTCAGCCCGCTGCTGGGGCTGCTCGGCACCGTGACCGGCATGATCGCCGCCTTCATGCGCCTGGAAGAGGCGGGCAGCCGCGTCGATCCCTCCATACTCTCCGGCGGCATCTGGGAGGCGCTGCTCACCACCGCCTTTGGCCTGACCGTGGCGATCCCCGCCATGGCCGCCTTCTACTACCTGGAGGGAGAGGTAGACCAGGTGCGTGCATCGATGAAGGATGCCACCGTCCGGGTGCTGGTCCATTTTGGCAAAAGCCCCGCCTATCTGAGCAGCCGCGATGACGAGAAGCTGGAGGATGAAACCCATGGACTTTGAGGGTCGCTCACGTATCCATGCCCATCTTGATATTGCGCCACTGATCGACATCGTCTTTCTGCTGCTGGTCTTTTTCATGCTGACCAGCACCTTCATGGTGCCTGAAGTGATCGAGCTGGAGCTGCCCGAATCCAGCAGCGCCACCGTCACTGAAGTGACCCCAATCATCGTGGCACTGAACGCATCTGGCCAACTGGCGCTCAATGGCGAGACCCTTCAACTGGAGAGACTGCGCAGCGCCATCGAACCGCTGATAAAAGAGGATACCGATGTCGCCATCACCCTGAAAAGCGATGCCCATACCGAGGTTCAGCAGCTGTTGAAAGTGATGGATGAGATCCGCGCCGCCGGTGGCGAAAATGTCGCACTGGCAACCATGCAGAAGTAGGCAACACCCATGACGATCACCTGGCA
This sequence comes from Gammaproteobacteria bacterium, assembly GCA_015490795.1. Lineage (GTDB taxonomy): Bacteria > Pseudomonadota > Gammaproteobacteria > Chromatiales > Chromatiaceae > WFXD01. The sequence continues at coordinate 183 of WFXD01000037.1, read as the reverse complement.
GCAGATCAACCTCACCCTGCTGATTGCACTGGCGCTGCATGGCGCTGCCGCTATGTGGCTTGCGCTGCCCGCACCTGCCCCCCTGCCAGAACCACCCGTACAACAGCTTCGCATCAGCCTGCTTGCAGCGGTAGCCGAGAGCACCACGGCCGCACCCCCGGTGGCACCACCGCCATCTGCCCC
>WFXD01000036.1 GCA_015490795.1 Gammaproteobacteria bacterium | reverse complement strand
TAGGATGAACTGGCTGCGGAAGTGGGAGAGCGGCTCAAATATCCCCGGTTTTTCGTTGCGTAGGCCCACTATGCGCCTCAAAACCGGGAATATTTGCGCTCACTCTCCCACTCCCTCGCTACAATCCACCTAAGTCCGACAGACTCCTAGATAATGCTTCCAATCGCCAGCCAGCTCCAATAGCTCTTTGGCCTCTATAATTCCTTGCTTATCATTTCCTGATAAATGTGCATGAACACTGCTCCACTTGTAGTCCCAAGGTTCTTTTACCACTCCTGCCTTCACAGGGTTCAATTCAACATAAGCCGCCGCCCTTAACAACCAGCTTTCGTCCATCGGAAAGGAAGAAAATCGCCCCTGCCATAAGCACCCTCGCCAATTTTCACAAAAGTTAATCATCCGCGTGTACCGCCTGTGCGTTTCAGCAATGGCCTTACTCAAATTGGAACCCTTGTTCAGTTTCACTATCAGATGTATGTGGTTTGTCATCAGACAGTAGGCCCATATTGCCACCTGCTCCTTTCTACACCACTCCTTCAATAGGCCAAGATAGATCTCGTAGTCTTCATCACAAAAGAAAACCTCCTGACGGCGATTGCCGCGCTGAGCAATATGATGAGGACACCCGGGCAATATGACTCTTGCTAATCTTGCCATTATCGAAGTAGCAGCATAAATATGTATTGTGTTCCTTGAGTTCGCTTGAATTTTTGCTCTCTTTTAGTTGGCTTTCTCATAGAATACTTTCCCGACCTTTTTTATGTGGTCAATCAGGTTTTCGTTATCGATATGGTCATACAATGACAGGTCTGCCTTATAGGGCAGTAGCAAGTCGTCAATCTTTAGCTCGATTGTTTGCAGATCGTGCCATGTGGCGGCTGACCCTGTTATGGTTAGATCTATGTCTGACTCCGGTCTGTGATCACCTTTGGCTCTTGAGCCGTAGATTATGACTTGCTCTACTGCTGGGTTTTCTGAAAATACCTCACGAATTTTCGAGATGGCTTTGCTGCTCAAGCCAAAGTCTGATTCTACCTTTCGGGCGGCTGCGCTCATAGCACTTTAGCGAGCTGATTCAGCTTTTCATCCAGGTTGCTGAACAGTTGGTGGTATCTATTTCGTATATTGCTCAATATCGATTCAGCCGTTTCTTCATTGTAGGTATGTGAGGTTCTGTTTCGGTCAATTAACATTTCCATCCAGCCTTCGCCATCTGCGACCAGGCCTCTGCTGAAGCTTTCTCGTATGGTGTCACGTGAGCCCACGATGTCGGTAACACCTTGCCATAGCAGGTAGTCTTTCAGTGAATTCCAGGCAAGCTCATAGGTGTATTCGAAAGCCTGTATCACGCCTTGTTTTTCCAACTGGGTCAATTCTCGCTCGGCCATCAGTTTCATTGCGCTGTCCAGCTGACCGTAGGCCTTCTTAAACTGTCTGTATCGTTGCTGCCAGCGGATATCTTGATTTGACATGATTATGTATTGTCGTGCTGTTCGTTAAGTCGAAAAAATATGGTCAGACTCGATTTATTCACTGTGCCACCAAAACTAATCAGTGGCCCCTGAAGGAAAAAGGGATCTGAGCCTCATTTTCCCGCTATTACCCTATTACCGCCCCTCGCCAGGCCGGGGCTTTTGCTCTGTGGCATCCGGGGCTTTCACCTCAAAAACTTCCCACAGTGCAAACTCTATCCCTTCAAGACTGTTAAGCGATAGCACCTCCCGGGAACCCAATATATCTGGCTCGCCGTATCGCTTGTCCCTGAGCACAAATCTCTCCACATACAGTTCAATGGGATCAATGATAATGTACTCTTTGACAGCAGATTTCTCATATAGCGCTTTCTTCTCTCTCTTGTCCTTGAGCGCTGTGGAAGGTGAGAGTACCTCTACAACAAGATCCGGGGGGCCTTGTATGTTGGCCTCCGTGATCTTTTTCTCATCACAGACAACTATTACATCAGGCTGAACAACATCACATTCAGACAGAACGACATCCGTTGCTGCTATAAATGGCCTGCATGCCTTGCCCGCTAGCATGTTTCCAATTATGCGGAAAAACATACCAGCAACATTCTGGTGTCTAATGCCAGGAGCTGGGGTCATGTTATATGCTTCTCCATTAATGATCTCCCATCTCTCATTATCTGGCCAGCTAAGGTAGTCTGAATAGGTATGCTGCTCAGCACTTTTTTTTGCCGTGGTCATATATGCCCCCATCTTTCGCTATTTGCTCTCAATGCTGCCCTGCAACCCTATGCTTGCACAACCTCTGGAGCCGGTGGATTGTAGCGAGAGAGTGGGCCTGCGCAACGAAAAACCGGGGATATTTGAGCCGCTCTCCCACTTCCGTGGCCGGTTCATCCTAAGTCCGACAGACTCCCCATCTGCTCATGCGCTTGTTTCGCTATCAGATGTGCATGGTTTTTTGTCATCAGACAGTAGGCCCATATTGCCACCTGCCCCTTTCTGCACCACTCTTTCAGTAGGCCAAGACAGATCTCGTAGTCTTCATTGTAAAAGAAATCCTCCTGACGATGATTGCCGTGCTGAATAATATGATGAGGATACCCGGGTAATATAGCTCTTTCTAATCTTGCCACTATCTAAAGCATATGCATAAACATGTATTGTATCCCTTGAATCCCCTCCCATCACATGGGAAACCTGTAGCGCCATAACGACCATGGTGCGCGCTGTAGTCTATTGTTTTATCAGTCATTATTGTCAATGGCGGTTTGGGCTTATTGAGGTTGGGCTATAAATAACCCCGCCTCCAATACCTTCCACTGCTCTTCCCAATGAGCGGTGGGCGAGACTTTGAAACGGGTGCGGAGAAACTGCTGCAAGCGTCCCTCTATCAGGGCCAGCATTAGCCCTGCACCCACCTCCGGGCTGGATGAGATGCCAATATCATCGCGCAGGCGTGACTCACGCAAGATCTGTCGGAATTGTGTCTCTACTCTGGCAAAGAACTGCCCTACCCGTGTGTGCAGGCGTTCTGTCTCTCCCACCAGCGCATCCCCCAGCAGTATGCGTGTGATCCCTGGGTTACGGTCGGCAAAGGTGAGTAACAGATAGAGGATGCGACCGCATCGGAGGCGGGTGTCCGGCTCTGTTTCGATGATCTGGTTGATGCGGGTGAATATGCTCTCTTCAGCAAAGGCGATCAGCCCCTCGAACATCTTGGCCTTGCTGGCAAAGTGGCGGTAGAGTGCAGCCTCTGACACCCCCACGGCGCGGGCGAGGGTGGCTGTGGTGATGCGCTCCCCCGGGCTGTTTTCCAGCTCGGCTGCCAGTGCCTGGAGGATCTGCTGTTTGCGCGGGATTTTTTTATCCATCACTGCCGCCGGATCAGGGAGCCCATGCCGGCATCGGTGAACAGCTCCAGCATGACGGCATGTTTTACTCTGCCATCAACAATGTGGGACCGGTTCACGCCGGCCTGGACGGCCTCAAGTGCGCAGCGTATTTTAGGCAGCATGCCACCATGGATGGTGCCATCGGCAATCAGCGCTTCAACGGTGGGTATCTCCAGGTCTGTCAGCAGCTTGCCATCACGGTCAAGCAGGCCGGGTGTATTGGTCAGCAGCAGCAGCTTTTCGGCGTGCAGCACCTCTGCCACTCTTCCTGCGACCAGATCGGCGTTGATGTTGTATGAGCATCCATCGGCACCCACACCTATGGGGGCAATAACGGGGATAAAATTACCATCTACCAGCATTTCAACAATGCTGGGGTCGATGCTTTCCACTTCACCAACATGGCCAATATCGATGATCTCGGGGGCTTTCAACTCGGGAGAGTCGCGGGTAAGGCACATCTGTGTGGCCTTGATCAGGCCGCCATCCTTGCCGGTAAGCCCCACTGCCTGGCCACCATGGCTGTTGATCAGATTGACAATCTCTTTGTTGACCAGGCCGCCGAGCACCATCTCGACCACATCCATGGTCTCTCTGTCGGTCACTCGCATGCCTTGTACGAACTGCGTGGTTTTGCCCAGGCGTTTTAGCAGGCTGCCTATCTGGGGGCCGCCACCGTGGACGATAACCGGGTTGATGCCCACCAGCTTCATCAGTACCAGATCACGGGCGAAGCTGTGTTTGAGCCCTTCATCCACCATGGCGTTGCCACCGTATTTGATGACGATGGTTTTGCCACAATAACGCTGGATGTAGGGTAGGGCCTCGGAGAGGACATGAGCGACGTTGTGGGCCGCTTCCGCGCTTAAACTCATTACGCTCTTCTCGACAAAATTAAAATGGCAGCTCTAGATCGGGATCGATCTTTTTCAGCAACTGGCGGAACTCTTCCTGTATCTCATTCAGCTCGGCTTTGTTTATCGCCTCAAAACGGAATGTGATGGCTGGGATGGTATTGGATGGCCGAACCAGACCCCAGCCGTTATCAAACTCTACCCTCAGGCCATCAATCGTGATGAGTTTTGTGCTCTTCTCAAAGTGGGCGAGGTTGATGATCTTTTTCACCAGCTCATGGTGGTCGCCTTCCGGCATCTCCATAATGAGTTCCGGGGTGCTGGTATGCGCCGGGAGTTCGGCAAACACCTCTTCCGAGCTGCGCATGTCAATGGAGAGTATCTCCAGTAATCTTGCGCTGGCATAGAGCGCATCATCAAAACCATACCAGCGCTCTTTGAAGAAGATGTGGCCGCTCATCTCGCCGGCCAGCAGGGCGCCGGTCTCTTTGAGCTTGGCCTTCATCAAGGAGTGCCCGGTCTTCCACATCAATGGCCGGCCACCGTGAGAGAGGATGTAGCCTGCCAGGCTGCGTGTGGATTTAACGTCGTATATGATGTCACCCCCCGGCTGGCGTGACAGGACATCGGTGGCAAACAGCATCAGCAGCCTGTCGGGCCAGATGATGTTGCCATTGGAATCGATGACGCCCAGCCGGTCGCCATCGCCATCAAAGGCGACGCCGAGGTCGGCCTTCTGCCGTTTTACCTGCTGGATCAGATCGGCAAGGTTTTCCGGTTTGCCGGGGTCGGGGTGGTGATTCGGGAAATTGCCGTCTATTTCGCAATGGAGTTCGATGACCTCACACCCCAGCTCTTTGAGCAGCAGGGGTGCAAGTGTGCCGGCCACCCCGTTGCCACAGTCTACGACCACTTTTAGTGAACGGGCTGGCTGCACATCCTGGGTGATGCGTGCAATGTAGTCTGGAGCCAGATCCTGTGTTTGGCAGGTGCCTTCACCTTGCAGCAGGTCTCCTGTCGCCACACGCTGGCGGAGTTGCTGGATGGCCTCGCCCGACAGTGCTTCGCCATTGATGACGATCTTGAGGCCGTTGTAGTCGGCCGGGTTGTGGCTGGCGGTTAACATGACGCCGGAGTTGCTGCCCAGGGCGTGGGTGGCGAAGTAGAGTACGGGTACCGGTACCATGCCAATATCCAGCACATCACGCCCACTCTCCTGTAGCCCCTGGCAGAGGGCGGCGCTCAGCCCTTCGCTGGAGAGGCGTCCATCGCGCGCCATGATGATGGTCTGCTGACCCTGGTCATAGGCCTCACTGCCTATTGCGCGGCCCAGTTCGTAGACCATATCCCGGGTCAGGGTGTCGCCTACAATGCCGCGTATGTCATAGGCGAGAAAAATGGAGTCTGGCAACATCATGCCGGCACCGCTCCGTGCAACTGTGGGATCTGCATGCAGCCCATGCGCTGTCTCTACAATCAGATCATCAGGACTGCTGGGGCCAGGCGGCTGTGCCTGCTCCCCGCCCTTCTCCTTGGCTGAGGATGATGCCGCGGCAGTTCGGTGCTTGCGTGAGGCCTGTGTGCCGATGTGGGCAATCAGCTCCATTGTGCCGCTGCAGTCCGCTGTCGCAGCACCGGGGTTGACGACGGTGCCGCCTCTGAGGGCGGCCTCTACCATTTTGACAATCGCACCCTGGTCATCTTTCAGCGCCTGCTTCAGGCGTTTGGCCTGCATGAACATGATGAGGCCGATTAGAAGCAGCCCTGCTGTGGGGATGCTTGCAAAGGTTATCAGGGTAGTCTGATCAATCGCTGTCGATGGCTTTCGATAGGTGGCCTCCCAGATGGTTCCCGGGATGGGGATTCTGACCCCGGATGCAGCTGTCGCACCTGTTGTGCCGCTGCTTTTTGCCAGGGTGAGTGAGTTGCCCCGGATGACCTGCTGTATCTCCACCTCTCCACCGTAGTGGCTGACGGCATTGATAGCTGCCTCTATTTTGTCCAGTCTGAAGGCGGCGTGGATGGTGCCAACCACCTCTCTGTTATCGTCATCGGGCATAAACACTGGGGTTGCCAGTGCAATATGCTGGTTTTTGGAGCCGTATTGGTGAACCTCGGCCAGCGTGGTTTTTTTGGTTTTTTCGGCCTGGCGCAGAATATCCAGTGAGGCATAGCTCATGTGCGGTTCATGCCTGGTATCGAGCTGGGAGTGCTGGGGGAGAAGCAGGCGGATCTGCCAGGCATCGGGGATCTGTTTTTGAATCGCTATCTCTTTTGCCGCTATGGTGGTCGCCTTGCCGCTATAGAGGGTTTGGGCCAGGGCAGGATTGCTGGCCAGATTCTCCAGCGCAAGGCGCAGACGCAACATGCGGTCGGAGAGACGTGCGGCCAGCGCCTCTGTTCCTGCCTGCAGTTGGGCTGTTGCAGCGGCATCATCCTTTTGCTGCTGCAAAACGAACAGTACCGCAAAAGATCCGTAGATCACCAGCGCAACCGCCGCGAAAGATATGGCAATAAATGAACCTGATCCGGGTAGTTTGCTTGAGGGGGATCGCTCTTTTTTAGCCTTTTTTGCAGGTTCAGCGCCCGCCTTTTTTCTGCCAAATGGTAGCTTCATGGTCAGTGACGTCCTGAATGGCCAAAGCCGCCTGTGCCCCGGTCACTTTCGATAAACTCATCCACAATCTCAAAGCTGGCCTGCACCACTGGAACAATAACCAATTGCGCTATGCGTTCGCCTACCCCGATCTTAAATGTGCCCTCTCCCCGATTCCAGCAAGAGACAAATATCTGCCCCTGGTAGTCCGAATCAATCAATCCAACCAGGTTGCCCAGTACGATGCCATGCTTATGGCCCAGCCCGGAACGCGGCAGAATCATGGCGCCCAGGGCGGGGTCGGCGATATGGAGGGAAAAGCCGGCAGGGATCAGCTCTGTCTGCCTTGGCGCCAGCTCTAATGGCTCATCCAGCATGGCGCGCAGATCAAGCCCGGCAGAGCCTGCCGTGGCATAGCCAGGCATTGGAAATTCGCTCCCCAGGCGTGAATCAAGAATTTTTAGTTGTATGTTTTTTTGCATGATATCGCTCAGTGATCGTGGCAACCAGTGATTGTGCCAGCTTTTCTTTCCCGGCCATAGGGAGGTTTTTGCTCCCACCCTCCCAGAGTACGGTCAAGGCATTTTCATCTCGCTCGAAACCGCCTTGTTCGGCACCTACCAGGTTGGCGGCAATCATATCCACTCTCTTTAACTGGCGCTTCTTCTGCGCATGTCCGATAAGCTGCTCCGTTTCAGCGGCAAAACCAACGGTAAAGGGGGGCACGGCTCTGGCGGCTGCCTCTGCCAGAATGTCAGGGTTTTTGATCAGCGTTAGCTCCAGCTGTTCAGAGCGTTTTTTGATCTTCTGCGTGGCAGCGGTTTCAGGCCGGTAGTCGGCAACGGCGGCGCAGGCAACAAAGATGTCACACCTGCTGATATGCGCTGTAACCTGCTGCTGCATCTCGAGTGCGGTGCCAACATCGATCCGGCTCACACCTCTGGGTGTTGCCAAGGTTACCGGGCCTGCAATCAGCTGAACCTGGGCGCCCGCCTTGACAAAGGCCTGCGCCAGGGCAAAGCCCATTTTGCCGGAGCTGCGGTTGCCAATAAAACGCACCGGGTCGATGGGCTCCTGTGTCGGCCCAGCTGTGAGCAGCACAGATTGGCCTGCCAGCGCCGGGGGGTTGAACTGCATTGCAGCTTGTGACAACAGCTCTGCTGGCTCCAGCATTCGCCCGGGCCCTGTTTCACCGCAGGCCTGCTCACCTTCAGCGGGGCCCCACAGGGTGATTCCGCGTGCTTGCAATAGCGAGGCATTTGCCTGTGTCGCCGGGTTTAGCCACATCTGCCGGTTCATGGCAGGGGCCAGTGCAATGGGGGCTGTTGTCGCCAGGCAGAGGGTGGAGAGCAGGTCGTTGGCCCGCCCGTGTGCCAGGCGAGCCATAAAGTCAGCGGTAGCGGGTGCAATCAGGATCAGGTCAGCCCAACGCGCCAGATCTATGTGGCCAATGGTGGCTTCGTCATTGAGGTCAAAAAGATCCTGCCGCACTGTCCGCCCGGACAGTGTCTGAAGTGTGAGTGGGGTGATGAATGCGGCCGCTGTCCGGGTCATAACGACCTGAACCTCTGCACTGGATCTGCGCAGCAGACGCACCAGCTCTGCTGCTTTATATGCAGCAATGCCGCCGGTTATCCCCAGCAGGATGCGCTTTCCTTTCAATTCAAGCATCTGATCCTAAAAACAGTTCATTAGACAAGGCCGTTGCAAAATGCAGCAATCAAGCAAATCCATTAGCCATTGCAGCTAATAAATGAGAGCCCCTGCCCTCTCTGGCAGTAAAGCCTGCTTGCATACAAAAACCAAAAAAGATCGGGAAATGAGTTGCTTACGAGGCGCATTATCGCAGTATTGGCCAACTATTCAACCCTGATGACTGACCGCACTACTGGATGAATCAAATGCAGCCAGCCGGCAGGAACCTATTTCCCTGCATTGCCTGTTGAATTTGACCGAAGTGGTTTCTGTTGACTATATTGGATGCACCACGCCGCAGGCGGTGTGGTCTCCTGAGACAGGTTAATAGAAATATGCAGCAAAACCGGCGCATTGCAGATCGGCGTACCCAGGATATATCCCCCTTTAGCCACTACCGGCTGCTGGGCAGGCGCCGTGCGTCACGCAGAGAGAGCGGCGGGGATGCAGTGGCGGAGCACTCAGATCTCTACCCAAAGCGGTTCATGGCGATTGCTGTGTCGATCATGTTGCTCTGCCTTATGGATGCAATCAATACCCTGCATCTGTTGCAAAGAGGAGCCGAGGAGATCAATCCGCTGATGGATCTGCTGATTCAGCAGGATCACCAGCTGTTTATCGTCTGCAAGCTGATGCTGACTGGCCTTGGCATGATTATGCTGATGGCATATCACAATGCCAAAATCGGTATGGGTATCAGGGTGCGCTCTATCCTGTATGGCACGCTACTGTGCTATGCTGCGCTGATCCTTTATCAATGGAGCATGTTTCGCTCACTGGCATAAGAGACAGATTGGACCCATGCCATATTGAGTGGAGCATCATGCCTCTTCCCCCTTTAAGGGGAAAGGTTGGGATGGGGGTAGAGATGATCAGCTTGTTTTCTGACAGGCCCCTCAGGTTTCTACCCACCATCGGGTATCGCAAACAGCACTACCAGCAGCAACAGGCTGGCAATCACTACAAACCCGGCATGCCGCAGGAGATCTCTGCGCCCACGGGAGACAATCAATGCCACTATGCACTGCAACAGGTAATAGAGTGCAAAGGCACGCGAGGCGATGGTGATGATTTCAAAGATGCTGGCCGACCAGACCAGAACAATCGCCACCACGGCCACCAGGATATAGCCAGTGCCGGGGGTCAGGCGGCGACGGCTGACTTCGGATAGCAACCCCCCGGAACCGGCAGTATCAGCGACGGCCGCGCTGAACTGGCTCATCACCGCTGCCACAATCAACATGGCGGGCAGTATGGCAGCCACCATGGCGGAAAGCGTGATGATGGCCGTCTCGTCGCGTGACTCATGAAGCTCCCCCAGTAGCGGCAGTGACAGGCCAATGAACAGCAGGTAGATTGCACCCGACAGGATCTGCGCATAACGCATGGTGCGGATGCGTGTCTCGGCATCATAGTCTGAACCCAGATAGCGAGAGGTCTCGAAGCCCTGAACGATCAGCAGGATGCCCGCCAGCAGCCGTAGCGCATAGGGCCAATCCTCCACGGGTCGATAGCTGATTTCGCCCCCGGCCTGTGCCAGCCAGTTCATATCAAACCATGCCAGCCCAACCAGCAGTGCGGCAATGATTGCCAGCTTGATGTTGACTGCTGACTCCTCCAGTCTTTCCAGGCCGCCCAGCCCGCACCAGCGCCCCGTCAGTGCAATAAAGAGAAGTATCCCCGTGGTGATCATATTGGCCAGAAGGTTGCTCTCCACCTCCATGGCATGCAACACAAATGAAGCCAGCAGGCGCAGATAAAATGCCACCGAGATGACGTAGGCAAGCCCCAGCACCAGCGCAGAGAGGTGTTCAATAACCAGCAGTGAATGGGGTCCCTGGCCCCGGTTCAAAATGGGTTCGGCATAACGGATGTTGTAGCGAATGACCTCGCCAATGCCATAGGCCACCAGTACGATCCCCGCCATTGCCAGTAATGCCCAGCTGTTAACTGCATGGGCCAGCAGCGGTGCCGCCACCAAAAAACCGCTGCCAATGATCGATGCCAGCGGGGTAACTGTTGCCCGCCAGTCACGCGACTGCCTCAGGCGCGGTTGAAACAGCACGGCAACAATAATGATGGCGACGGCAAGCAACAGGGCGTTTTCAATGATCATTCGACATGCTATCCAGCGCTTCGTGTGCCATAACGCTGGCTTCATCCACGGTGATCACCCACGCTTCGATGCTGCTCTTTGCCGTGCTGATGCAGGCCTCTTTTCCCACGCTGTCATTATTGTGAAGCGTATCCAGCTCCACCCCCAGCCACTCCATGCCTTGCAGGATTTTTGCCCTTACCTGTGGGCTGTTCTCCCCCACGCCGCCGCCAAACAGGATGGCATCGGCACCCCCAAGCACGGCCAGGTAGGCGCCGATATATTTACGAACCCGGTAGCAATAGAGATCGACCGCCAACCGCGCGTCCGGGGTGTCGGAATCCAGCACAGCCCGCATGTCACTGCTATTGCCCGACAGGCCGAGGAGTCCGCTCTGTCTGTTCAATATCTGCTCTATCTCCTCTGTGCCCAGCCCGGCCTGTCGTTGCAGATAGGTGATGAGGGTGGGGTCGAGATCACCCGAACGGGTCGCCATCACCAGGCCTTCCAGCGGGGAGAAGCCCATGGAGGTGTCCACAGGCGTGCCCTGGTCGATTGCCGTGATGGAGCAGCCAGCCCCAAGCTGCAGAGAGATAATCCGGCCACCATGCGGAACCCCTGGCCTGATCTCCCGCCAACGATTCCAGATGGCGCGATGGGCGATACCGTGAAATCCATAGCGGTGAATGCCGTAGTCCTGGCATAGTTTACGTGGCAGGGCATAAGTGGCTGCGACCTCTGGTAATGATCGGTAGAACGCCGTGTCGAATACCGCTGCCTGGGGTACCTGTTCGCCCAGCAGCTGGCGGGCCAGTCGAATCCAGGCCAGGGCAGATGGGTTATGCAGTGGCGCCAGCGGTATCAGTCGTTCGATCTCAGTCTCCACCCTGGCGTTGATTAGACGTGGCGTGGTGAGCCGCCTGCCACCGTGAACCACCCGATGCACGACCAGCGTGATCTCAGAGGCATCAACCAAAGAGATGAACTCGTCCAGCAACGATGCTTCATGCCTGTCGATGCCGTCGTGGCGCACCTTGGCCAGTTGCACCAAACCGTTACGGGTCTGTTTGAACAGACTCAAGCGCAGAGAGGAGCTACCCGCGTTGATGGTCAAAAGCGACACTTAAACATCCCTTGGTTTGCGCCGCAGAGCAGTAATATATTTGGTCACGGCCTTTCCAGGCGCGGGGGCTATAACCACCGCCGAACACTCCAGCCCAACAGCTCGGCCAGTCGGGGCACCCAGCGGCGTTGCCGCCAGCGCGTGGCGCATACTGCGGAAGCCTCTGTCAAATCAGCCTCAAACTGCATCTGCAATTGATGACAGAGGCCGGGGTCCCGGCTGACCAGATTCAATTCATAGTTCTGAAACAGGCTGCGGTAATCAAGGTTGGCCGTCCCCAGCGTTGCCCAGCTGCCATCTGCAATGGCGACCTTGGCATGCAACATCCTGGGCAGGTATTCAAAGATTTGAACCCCGGCATCCAGTAGCCGGGCATAGACCGCATTGGCGGCCCAGCGAGCCAGACGCACATCGCTGGTGTGCGGTACCAGCAAGCGTACCTCGACCCCTCGTCTTACCGCTGCCAGCAATGCCTTTTGTGTGCGATGATCCGGCACAAAATAGGGTGTTGTGAGACAGATCTGCTCTTTGGCGCTGCCAAGAAAATCGGCATAGATACAAGCAAGCCGCCGACGGCAGACGCGACTCTGGTTTGGCACCAGCACACTGCTGGCCTGTCTGTTGTCTTCAGGCAGCCAACGCCGGTCACCACGCCAAAATGCATCAAACAATTCAGCCGCCTGCCGGGCCAGCCCCCCTTGAAAAGCGGCGTGGGTATCACGCCAGCGCAGCGGGCCAAAGTACTGCTGTGAACTCTGCCGGTGAATATTGAATCCACCCAGAAAGGCTTTCCGGTCATCCACCACCAGCAACTTGCGATGATCGCGCCGGTTGTAACGAAACGGCTCACGCCAATACCAGCGGTGAAAGTGCCGTACCTGCACGCCTGATTGTTCAAGTTCAGGCCCCAGTGAGCGGTAAAACTGAAACAGCGAGCCAAGCGCATCCACCAACAGACGCACCTGCACGCCTGCGCTTGCCCTTTCAGACAGGGCTTGAGCAAAGCGGCGGCCCACTTCATCATCGGCAAAGATGTAGCTCTCCATCCACACCCTCTGTTTTGCACTGCCAATGGCGGCAAGCATGGCATCGAATAACAGATCACCCTCGGTGTAGATTTGAAAGGCATCACTACCCACCTGTGATGCCGGATTGCATGCGCATCTATCCATAGTGAGGCCTCTCTCTTCCATCATGTGCAGCCGGTTTTTTTGCTTTCTGATACAGCTTATGTTCCGGCAAGGCGGGGGGGCTGTATCAGTACTCCTCCTCTATATTTGCCTCATCGGAAGAGCCGCCGCATTTGCTGGAGATGTCGCCTCCGGTCAGCGCCACCATTAGCTGATTCATTGAGCTGCATTCTGACATCGTCATGCTCTCCTGCACTTGTGGTGTGGCAGCCAGTGCGGGAAAACGGTGCCTTGCATGCTGTGAATGGCAGTTCACACACGCTGTGGTTATTTTTGAGTAGTGGAAGAGTACCTGCTCCATATTACGCCTTTCGGCAGCCTGGGAGAGCATTCCTGCGGAGCGGTGAAACGCTTGATCCAGCTGTTTGAATGTCTCAGGGAGGGTTGCGTGAAGCGCCTCTTTCTGCTCCTTTGTCAGCTTCTGTTTCATGATATAGCTGTCCCTCATCTGCTTTCCGCTCTTTTCCAGTTGGCTCCAGTTGCCGGAGGCAATAGCGGAAATGATCTCATGCATGCCTTGTTGCAGCGCCTGCATCTCCTGAGTGATCAATGCCTTGATCTCCTGGGGGAAGGGTATGGCTCCATCGTTATGGCGCGCCTCATCGGCGGTGACACCAGGGGTGGAAAATCCGAAAAGGAGGAGTATGCCTGTCAGCTTGATCTTGTTTCTCATCGGATTTCCCGGTACACGATAGTGGCGAAAGCGTAGAGGGATTCTACCGGGCAGCCTGGTACACCGTCCAGGTTATATTGGCAGATGCAGAGTCCACCCTGATGGTAGGCTTGGATTGCAACACGCGCTTTGAGATGATCAGATTTTATTCGCCCCATCCCCACTCAGGAGTCCTCCCCTGCAGGCACATTGGAAAAAACAGAGGCTTGAATTCAGGCATCCGGCACGCACCTCCCGTGGCACCATGCGCCATCGTGATGTCTGGTTTCTGTTTCTGACACGAAATGGCGTAACCGGGATGGGTGAGTGTGCGCCGTTGCCGGGGCTGGGTCTTGATAATATCGATGAGATTGAAACCAGGCTGGAGCAGCTCTGCGCCTGCCCAGATAGGTATATCGATAACCCGGAATCACTGGCGCATTTTCCCAGCCTGCGGTTTGCGCTGGAGATGGCGCAGCTTGATCTTGAGAGCGGCGGGAGGGGCTGCTACTTCCCTGCAAGGGCTGAAACAGCGCTGGATATTAACGGGTTGGTCTGGATGGGCGACCCCGATTTTATGCTCGCGCAGATCGATGAAAAGCTAAGCGACGGCTGGCGATGCATCAAGATTAAAATCGGTGCCCTGGATTTCGCCAGGGAGCTGGAGATTCTGCAACAGATCCGGCGGCAGTATGGTGCTGATGAGCTGGAGCTTCGGCTGGATGCGAATGGCGCTTTTACCCGCAAAAACGTCAGACAGCGGCTGGAAGATCTGGCGGCGTTCCAGCCCCACTCCATTGAACAACCAGTGGCGGCCGGTCAATGGGATCTGCTGGCGGGTATCTGCCGGGATTCACCGATTCCGATTGCACTGGATGAAGAGTTGCTGCCGCTGATTTCGCCTGAAAAACAGATCGAAATGCTCGACCGGGTGGCACCGCAATATCTCGTCCTCAAGCCGGGGCTGCTCGGCGGGTTTACCGCCGCCGAGCGCTGGATCACGCTTGCCGAAGAGCGCGGCATTGGTTGGTGGGTGACCTCCGCCCTCGAATCCAATGCCGGTCTGGACGCTATCTATCAATGGGTGCAAAAGCTCTCGCCTGAAGGCTTTCAGGGTTTGGGCACCGGCCAATTGTTCAGTAACAACCTGCCCTCGCCTTTAGGCACACAGATTAAAAGCGGGAAACTAACCCGCCACTCCAGCCCAGTCTGGGAAGAGATACACCGCTTCATGGTTGACTGGCTTCACCCTTCACTGACCGTGGATTTGCAGACATCCGGCTCCACCGGCGCACCTCGCAGGATCGTCATGAAAAAAAGCTGGATGGAAAATTCCGCCCGACTGACTGCCGGGGCATTTGCCCTTAAGCGGGGAGAGCGCGCACTGCTGTGCCTGCCCCCGCAATTTACAGCAGGCAGGATGATGCTGGTTCGTGCAATGCATCTGGGACTGGATCTGAAGGTGGCCGAACCCTCATCTGACCCGCTTGCAGAGCTCCGGGGGGCGATTGACTTTGCCGCCATGACACCTCTGCAACTGTCACAAAGCATCGCACGGGGGCGGCTGAAAATGGTAAAAACGCTCCTTGTGGGTGGGGCGCAAATCACCCCGGCACTCATCAAACAGGTTGATACGCTGAAAACCCGTGTCTTTGAAACCTGGGGAATGACCGAAACCGCCTCCCACGTAGCCATCCGGCCCTTAAACGGCGTGAATAAATCGGACTGCTTCAGTGCCTTGCCCGGTGTCCGTTTCTCACAGGATGGACGGGGTTGCCTGATTGTCCGGGCCGATCATCTTGGCGGCGAAGCCATTGTCACCAATGATGTCGTGGAGCTCCTGGATCATCGAGCCTTCCGCTGGCGGGGTCGCTATGACAATGTCATCAATAGCGGCGCTGTAAAGCTCTTCCCTGAACTCATCGAACAAAAACTGGCGGGCCATCTCACCACACGACCGTTTTATATCACAGCCGTCGCCGACGAGCTGCTTGGAGAAAAGGTGGTGCTATTGATTGAAGGCGAACCCTTCCCGCTCCCACGGGAGATATGGGCCTCTCTGGCAAAATATGAAAAGCCACGAGAGGTCAGGTTTCTTGATAAATTCAACCGCACAGGCAGCGGCAAGATTATCAGAGGCGAGATTGAGTAATATATGCCTCCAGAACCGCTCCATTGCCAATAGGTGGCAGCACTGCTTCGGGGTTATTGCAAACAAAATGACATCTCCATACAGCTGCCTGCAATAAAACAAAAAAGCGCTTGAGATGGTTTTTGTGAAAAAGGATGAGAACATCACAATATGCAACCCTCTCGGCAAATAGGAGCCTGCCTTGGAGCCTGTCGGACTTAGGTGGATTGTAGCGAGGGAGTGGGAGAGTGAGCGCAAATATTCCCGGTTTTGAGGCGCATAGTGGGCCTACGCAACGAAAAACCGGGGATATTTGAGCCGCTCTCCCGCTTCCGCAGCCAGTTCATCCTAAGTCCGACAGGCTCCTTGGGCGGCTATTTGCCAGACAGCGCCAACCATTGATATTAGCATTCAACCTGTGCCAAAATCGCGCATCTATGAATACCAGCAATCCGACAATACCGCCCGCGCCCACTCTGCCCCGGCCTTTGGCCTGGCCACTGGGTCTTCTTCCCATGGCTGCACACAGCGCTGTGCTGGTGACTTTTCTGAATCGTGTCTTTGCCTCGGCGCTGCGCGAGGGTGAGATGGATTTTCTGGAGGGGAAGATTATGCTGGTGCGGGTACGGGATGCGGGGCTGCGTTATCGCATCACCCTGGCGAACGGCAAGCTGAAGCCTGTGCTAAACCGCCGGGCGCACGATTTGAGCATTGAGGGGAGTATCTATGACTTTTTGCTGCTGGCCAGTCGTCGTGAAGATGCCGATACCCTGTTCTTTAACCGGCGCTTGAGGCTGGGCGGCAGTACTGAGCTGGGGCTCTACATGAAGAATTTTCTGGATGCCTTTGAGCTGGAGGGGCGCTGGGCCAGCAAGCTGAGCAGGCTGCTGGATGGGGCAACATCGGCGATTGGCCGCTTCAGCTGAGATCTGACGGGGCTTAAGCCCCGCTTCCGGACGGGAAAAGCAGGGCTTCAGTGACTTTGCTCCTGCATCACTTGTAGTTATCCAATACGCTATCTGCAATACCGGGCTTGCCGTGCCAGTAGCCATCGCAAGGGCCTGTCGGCATATTCGCATTCAGCCGGGCTGCGGCCTCTTCTGCCGGCTCTTTTCCCTGCATAGCATTATGGAATGCCTCGATGACCTCCAATGTATGCTCAGACTGGGGGCTGATCCGCAGGATATCGACACCCAGTGAACGCAGCTCATCCAGTTCGGCCAGTACATTGAAGGTATGCGCAGACTGGGTCTGGATGCCATTGAGCGACAGAAAGCGGGTCTCGTCCTGTGCCGAAAGGGTCATGCCATCAGGGTACTCGCCACATTTGTAGTCGCAATCATCCTTTGGCAGGTTGTGTGCGCGCGCGGTGAAACAGCGTGCCGAGTAGGCCAGCGGCAGACGGCCGTAGGCGAAGATCTCGCTTTCAACCCCTTCCGGGCGCTCTTCCTGCATATCGGCAAAGGTCTCTTCTGACAGTTCAACCGGAAATACCCAGCGGCAGAGCCCCGCTTTGGCCAGCCTGGCCAGGGTGCGCTGGTTGTAGACATTGACGCTGGGGCCGGTCACAAAGGGGAGCCCTTTCATCAGCTGGATGGCGCCGATGTCATTGGCCTCGACCAGGAATTTGCCGTTTTCGCAGATGCGGCGCATCATCTTCAGCTCTGACTCTGCCTCCAGCAGGGTCATGGTTGACATGACCACCTCTTTGCCTGCTGCGGCCAGCTGTTCACCAATCTCCATCCAGTCGCTAAAGCGTATTATGGCCCGTTTGGAGCAGATAATTTCACCCAGGTAGACGATATCCACCGGCGATTTCGCCACCTGCTCATAAAATTCCAGGGTCTTCTCCTTGGTCCAAAAGTAGGTGATGGGGCCAAGTGATAGTTTCATTTGATTGCTCATAGGTGTTCAGGGGTTGTTTTATTGCCAGGGGCGGTGATAGGCGCCGAAGGTGGTCTGTGAACCTTCAGAGACCTTGGCCAACTCCGCCAGCCATTCGGTTTTGGGCTTGAAGTGCTCAGGGTCTTTGGCGCAGGCATCCAGCGCCGCGCGCCATACTTTGGTCACCTGTTTCACATAGGCGGGGCTGCGTTGACGCCCCTCGATCTTCACCGCTGCAATGCCCGCCTTTTGCAGCTCGGGCAGCAGCTCCATGGTGTTCAGGCTGGTGGGCTCTTCGATGGCGTGGAAGGTGTTGCCGCCCACCTCGAAACGCGCCTTGCAGATGGTGGGGTAGCCGGCATTTTCGCCTTTGCCCACGGTCTCGATCAGGATGCCGCCCAGGCGGGTCTCCAGCCCTTTGTCGGTCTCGCGCCACTCAACGGCGCTGGCAGGGGAGCAGGCACCAAAGGTGTTGGGGGATTCGCCAGTCGCGTATGATGAGAGCAGGCAGCGCCCCTCGACCATCACACAGAGGCTGCCAAAACCAAACACTTCAATGGATACCGGGCTGTTCTCCACCACATGTTTTACCTGCGGCAGGGAGAGCACGCGCGGCACAACCACGCGGCTGATGCCGAAGTTCTCGTGAAAGAAGCGGATCGCCTCGTAGTTGGTGGCCGACCCCTGTACGGAGAGATGCAGGTTCAGGTCGGGCCAGCGGTTGCAGGCATAGTCCAGCACGCCGATGTCTGCTGCGATCAGGGCGTCGAAGTCCATCTCGGCGGCGCGATCCACCGCATCCTGCCATCTGCCCCAACCTTCGGGCTGGGGGAAGGTATTGAGCGCCAGAAAGGCTCGCGCACCTCTGTCATGCGCGTACTGGACGCCTTCGGCCATCTTTTCAGGGCTGAAGTTCAGGCCGGCAAAGTGCCGCGCATTGGTATCATCACGAAAGCCGAAGTAGACCGCATCAGCGCCATTATCGACGGCTGCCTTCAGGGAGGGCAGGTTGCCAGCAGGACAGACGAGTTCCATAGTTCACACACACATTTCTGAAAAAGGGTTGCAAGATTACGGGGTTGTCTCCCCGACGGCAAGTGGAGAACGCACTAAAGCGGCCCCCTGACGGCTGTGGCGGGATTTTAATTCGTTTTCAATACCATTCAAAACCGCCCATTTTTTGGCACACCAACTGGGGGCCAGCAGGATATCCGTTGCACAGGTTCCGGTTGCCCGGTGGTATATCACCTCGGGCGGGGTGCGCTCGATCAGGTCTGCTGCAATGGAGAGATAGTCTTCATATTCGAGGGTCTGGTACTCGCCACGACGCCATTGGCTGGCTAATGCAGTGCCTTTTACCACATGCAGCGGATGCAGCTTGAGCCCGTCGACCCCCAGATCCAATACGCGATCCAGGCTCTCCAGCGCATGGCTTCGATCTTCACCCGGCATCCCTATAATAAGGTGGGTGCAGACGGGCAGGCCGCGCTGGCGTGCAGCCAGCACGGTCTGCCGGTACTCTGCAAAGCCGTGGCCGCGGTTGACCCGTTCCAGCGCCTCATCAAAGGCGGATTGAAGCCCCAGCTCCAGCCAGACCTCATAGCCGCGCGCCTGGTAATCGGCCAAAAGATCCAGCACCTGGCTTGGGACACAATCTGGCCGGGTGCCCACCGACAGCCCCACCACATCGGGTTCTGCCACCGCCTCATCGTAGAGCTGCGCCAGATACTCAACATCCGCGTAGGTATTGGTGTAGGCCTGAAAATAGGCGATAAATTTTTTTGCTCCGGTGCGGCGCGCCAAAACATGGCGGCCGGCATCGATCTGTACCGCTACCGAAGGGGATTCACGGGCGCTTGGGTTGAAGGAGGCATTGTTGCAAAAGGTGCAACCACCCCGCCCCTTGCTGCCATCACGGTTAGGGCAGGTAAAGCCGGCATTGATCGCCAGCTTGTGCACCCGCTGGCCGTATCGTCGCAGCAGATCCTGACCGAAGGTGTTGAGGTAATCCGACAGTGCCATTCATTCACTCGTGGGGGTTGCAGGGTACAGCGGGGTTAAGATTGACATTTATCATAAAACAGGCCGATTCGAATCGCCACATCCCAACAAGAACAGTGGCCAATAATCCTAGAAAAATCAGTTGAGCCGTAGCGAGAGCGGCTAAGGTGCTTAAGATACAGGATTTTCCCCCACATTTTGAACGATTGCGTATCACCCATACGGTGAGTTCAAAATGTGGGGGAAAATCCTGTAGATTGAGTGCATTAGACGTTCACAGTAGGCTCAACTGATTTTTCTAGGATAATATCTGATTATACGGTGCATTTCCTTAGCAAAAAGCTCTGACATCTCTCTCTATCTCATCTCTTGTGCAAAATACTGCACAGCACTTTACTCTGGACATTGGCTGCCAGGTAAACGATTATTCACGTATTATAATAACCCTTTGCTTCGTAAGTTATGTTGGCGGCCCTACCACACAAGCTCATCGAAACAGGTGCAGATGGCAAGATCGGCCCGCGCTGGCCCATGTTTGCGCTGCGGCCATCTCTCTTTATTCTCTCCATCCCTTTTTCAGGGGTTGCAGTGATTGCTGCTGGTGCCTATTATTGCGCCGCAAAACAGTCCACAGGTTATGTGTGGCAGTGGCTTACCTGTTGCTGATCAACAGATTCAGCCTCAAAGAGGGAGATGAGCACTCATTGATTTTGCCCAGGGTTTTCTGATCATGGAGCCTTGAGGAAGGTGGTACCTAAATAATTCTTTAAATATCGTAAGGGGGAAATTGTGAGTGAACATGTTTTGAGCCAGACCGAGGTTTCAGATGCAGAAGATGAGATAAAGCCAAGAAAACCTCTCCTGGCCCTGGCGCTCTCTTTGTGTCCCGGCCTGGGGCATCACTATGCCGGTTATCTGGGGCGTGGCATCTTTTTTTACATTTTGCTGATTGTCGCCTCATGGGGTGCAGCTGCGGCCTTTATGTTTATTGACAGCCGCATCAGCGTCATCTTTCTGGCAACCCCCTTTGTCGGTATTGTACTCATTGCGCTCGATGCCTACCGTCTGGCAAAGAGGCAACCTGCTGACTATAAGCTCCAATGGTTCAATCGGGGCTGGATCTATACAGCTGTGTTTCTGACCCTTGCCGTCACCATCAACCCCTTGATGGACAAGCTGGCAGGCAGCCAGATCGTCAGAGCCTACTTCATCACTTCGCCAAGCATGGATCCTACCATCCTCTCTCACGATATCATTCTGGTTAACAGGATGGTCTTTCCAAAAAAACAGGATATCGCCCTGATCGAGTTTGCTGATGACGATCAAAGGCAGCTTACCAACCTGGAGGGTGGCGGCCAGCTTCTGGGGCGCATTATTGGCGTTCCGGGAGACATCGTAGAGGTCAACGCCAATGGCGTCTATGTCAACGGCAAGCAGCTTGTTGAGCCCTATGCAAACTTTGTAGAGCCGACAAGAACCGGGGCGCTCTATGATGAGACCAGCCATGTTGAACCGACGCAGGTGCCCACCAACAGCTACTTTGTCCTTGCTGACAACCGCACCTATGGCTTTGACAGCCGGATTCTGGGCTTTATTCCAAAAGAGAAAATTGGTGGCAAAGTGACAAAGGTCTTCTGGTCGTGGAACCTTGATGAGGGCCACTTCAAATGGGAACGAACCGCGCTGAGCCTTAAATAGACCGCAGTACTACTCCTTAAGTAATATCACTTAGGTGATAATTTCCCATACCCCTTAATGGGGTTCTATGCTATGATCGTCGCCCATTGATTTGGGCGGCATCGACCTGCCTGTGCTTTGTCAAACTACGCCAAGGTTATATTGGCGGAGTGCTTGCTTCTATTGGGCAGGCGGCATAAATGAAAAAAACAAACCGGGTCAGCAGCTATTCAAAACTCCACTAGGAGTCTGTCGGACTTAGGTGGATTGCAGCGAGGGAGTGGGAGAGTGAGCGCAAATATTCCCGGTTTTGAGGCGCATAGTGGGCCTACGCAACGAAAAACCGGGGATATTTGAGCCGCTCTCCCACTTCCGCAGCCAGTTCATCCTAAGTCCGACAGACTCCTGGGTGGGTGATATTCAGGGTGGGTCCCTCTGTGGATCTACCCCGAATCTGAGCTGTTGTTAGAGATCCCGTGCTTTTTAGCCCTAACAAATAACCGAATCCGACAGGCCTGTAAAAGGTGAGAATAATGGGTGTATTACCAAACAAGATGCTTCATGGCACCGCTCAACGGCTTACCGAGACTTTTGCGGCATTGCTGGCCGCATTGTTAGTCATCGTCATGCTTGGTGGTCTGGCATGGACGCCTCCTGCTCAAGCTGAAGATGAACTGAACTGTGTGCTGTGCCACAAATTCCGCGGCCTGAGCAGGATTGACGAGAATGGTCGCTTCAGACTCTTCTACATCAACGAAAACCTGTTTATGAAGGGGCCGCACAAGCGCATCATGTGCATGGACTGCCATCGGGACATCAAAAAGATCCCGCATGATCCTGCCGAGAAGGTGGACTGCACCGTTGAGTGCCACCTGACCGAGCCTTCGGGCAAACAGAATTTCACTCACGCGCCTGTGAAAGAGATCCTGGATGCCAGCGTACACAGCAGATACGATAAAGAGGGCAACCTCAAGGATCACCAGGAGGATTACCCTGGCTGTAAGGATTGCCATGAGCAACCGCTTTATCGCCCCCTCTCCTTCTTCAAAGGCAAGTCTGCCGGCATATCCCGCCGTGGGCTGAGTCGCTGCAAGACCTGCCACCAGACAGGCGATTTTGCAGAGGATTTTTACAGCCATGTGACATCCCGTCTACAGAAGACCCGCGAATCACGGGAGATTGTCGAGGTCTGTGCCAAATGCCATGCCGACCCTGCATTCCGGGAACGACATGAGCTGGATGATGTGGTCACATCGTACAAAGAGACCTTTCATGGCAAGGCGGTAACCTTCGGCTCTGATGAGACGGCCGATTGCCTGGACTGTCATGTTGTCTATGGCGAGAGCGTCCACTCCATTGAAAGCCACACTGAGCCAACCGCATCAACCTATAAAAACAACATTGCAGCCACCTGTCGAAATGAAGAGTGTCACGTCAACGCAGGTGAAGGGATTGCTTCATACCAAGTGCATACTGACTATAGTAATGCTGAGAAGTACCCCATGCAGTACTACATGCTCAAGTTTTTTCAAGGGCTGATGGCCGCGGTGCTCTACTTCTTCGTCATTATTATTTTTCTTGAGCTGCTGAGGCGCCTGTTTCCCAACTTTAGTTTCATCAAGGAAAAACCAACCGATGCTACATCAGTGCTGCAAAACTCCAGCGCTGAGAAAGGTGTATGATCATGTCAGACAGATACCCAAAAATAAATTATCGCAACGGCAAGCGCTACTTCTTCCGGTTCTCTCTGATGCAGCGCGTACAGCACGTTATCCTCTTTTCATGTGTTATCACCCTCGGGCTTACCGGGTTCCCGCAGCGCTATTACAATGAACCATGGGCAGAGCCGCTCTTTACCTTCATGGGTGGCATTGAGATAGCGCCACAGATCCATCGTGCTGCCGGTCTGGTACTGCTCTGTCTTTTCCTCTTTCACACTGGCTACTGGATGTATCTGTTTTACAGAAACAGGCTCAAGCCACTGATTAAAGAGAAAACCCTGGGGCCTGTCACTTTTTTCAAGGCATTCCTCTCTATGGAGATGATGCCCAATGGAAAGGATGGCCGGGATATTGTGCAGATGTTCAAGTACCTGCTCTATCTCTCACCAAATCCACCAAAGTATGATCGTATCTGCTGGAAAGAGAAGTTCGACTACTTCGCACCCTACTGGGGCATCCCCATCCTTGGCCCAGCCGGTCTGGCACTGTGGTTCCGTGATGAATTTACCCAGGTCTTCCCTGGATGGCTGTTGAACGCCCTGTACATCATGCATACAGATGAGGCGCTGTTGGCAGGGTTGTTCCTGTTCTTCGTCCACTGGTACAACGTGCACTATGCGCCTGAGAAGTTCCCTTTAGGCACCGTATTTCTCACCGGATACCTCTCTGAAGCAGACATGATCCACGAGCACTACGCAGAGTATGTGGAAACCATGACCGAACATGGCCTCGCACACGAAATAAAGCCCCAGGGCCACCATTGATAAGGCCGGGAGAGACGAATGCTACACCTCATTAAAACGATCATTAATAAGGTCTATATCATATTTCTTATGTGCTTCACGGTATGGTACGGGTTTTTTCTATATCCCGTCATATGGGGCCATGGCGGAGCCGATCACGATGTAGATGTAGCTGCATCCGCCGACGCCAGCGCAGAGGCAGAGATTGCAGCGCTATTGAATGAAGCAGACATGCAGGAGGAGCAGTTTGCCTCTGCATTGAAGGAGCAGACCAGCACAGCAACCACCAACCTGGGTTACATGGTGGTGGAAGAGGAGTATGTGCAGGGTCACTTTCACCATGTGGGCATGACGGTCGAGCCTGATGACACCAGCCTCTGCATTCGCTGCCACGGTGCAATCCCCCACGATAAGGCCAAGGCTATTCGCGCTTTTCTCAATATGCATGCCTTCTACCTGGCTTGCGAAACCTGCCATATCCAGCCCAAGACAGAGGGCGGGAGCTGGGCCTTTCGCTGGTATGATAAAAAAACAGGTGATCTCATCAGCAACCCACCGGGGCTGACCTCGCTGGACAAATCCATGTATGGCAACTACGGTGCAAAGATTGCACCGGGCAGAATCAGCAGCAGCGGCCAATTCCTGTTTCTGAATGATGCAAAAGAGCGGGCCTTTGTCGAGAAATACCTGCAAGAGAAGGATCGCCTGGGCTCTACCCAGCAGTCAAAGATGAAGAAGGTGATCCATAGACGAATTGATGAAAACCCGCTGATGTGCGACGGCTGCCATAATGACAAAACCCCTTACCTGCCCTTTGACAGCCTGGGTTATCCCAAACGTCGCAAGCAGGATCTGGTGGGAACCGAGGTGGCGGGCATGGTTGCCAAATACCAGGAGTTCTATATGCCTAAATTCCTTCTTCCCGGCGATGGGTGGAATCCTGACACCCCCAACCCAGCCAAAGAAGAGACGGGTGGGCATGACCATAGTGCACATTAGGGAGGCAGCCTGAAAAATCAGTTGGGCCGTAGCGAGAGCGTCTATAGGGATACAGGTGGTAGAGCAACGCAGGAGCAGTTGCCGGGCAGGCTCAACTGATTTTTCCAGGTTTAACCACTCTATTGGGAAATGCTGATGTCCCTGCTGCTTTCAGGATCAGTTCTCATCATGCCCAACGCCCAGAATATCACTCTTGGTGAGGACATGGCAGCGCCTGCAATTTGCATAGCCACTCGCTGGAAAAGCCACTTTACCATGGCATTTTCCACACCACTTTCCCTCAAAGATCTCCTGCATGGTGAATGCATTTCCTCCGATCTGCTTTTTAAAGGGTTCGGGGTGGCAGCTGTCGCAACTTAACCAATAGGTGTGAATTCCATGGGGAAAGGCCACATCGGCCATCATATAAACCTTGGCCTGGAAGAAGATAATATTGTCAAGGAAACCTTCATAGGGGGGCTCTTCCTCCTCGTCGTTCAGCGTCCCTCTGGGACGGATGGTGCCGTCGGTTACTGCCTTGTTCCAGTTGATCATCCCAAGTTGATCTTTTGGCAATATTTCAAAAGCGGGAACCGGATGTTCATCTGATCCGCCAATTTTTTCAAAAGTGCCAAAGAATTCCATATCCTGGAGCAGCTCTTTTAACATCTCTTCCTGCGAGATATTGCAGGATGAATCCAAAATCACCTTGCACTTGCGTAAGGATTCATCTTCTGCCAAAGCACTGGATGCCTGGCCGCAGGCCAGCAGCAGCCACACCAGCATCTTAAGTGGAGAACAGACATGTTTCATACAACCTGGTACTCCAGCAAGTTAATATTGTTTATAGGGGCACTTGCAAAACACCTCTATACAGATCTAACTTTTTAGCTCAACGCTGTAACTGTTCTGCTCACCCCTAAAACAGGCTATTTATGCCCGCGTTTTGGGTATTTATGCCCGCATTTTGGGTATTTATGCCCGCGCTTTGCACCTTGAGCTGATGAGTTTTAGGGGTGAGCTGAATAATTGCTTATAGTGTAACTATTTTTTCGCCGTTACTTCTACTGTTTGCTTTGGTGTTTGGTGGCAGCGGTTGCAATCTGTCAAGGGAAAGGCAACCTTTCCGTGGCAGCGCCCACACCATTTTCCCTCAACAATCCCCTGCATGGTCATCTTGTTCTGGCCTTTGGCCATAATGAATATGCCCGTATGGCAATTTTCGCACTTTAGCCAATAGCTATGGGCCTTATGGGGGAACATGACATCATTTACAAAATCACCCTTGGCTGTAATAAGCACATCCATATCAAAAGGGGGCAGTTCTGGTGCGCCTGGCTTTATGGAGCCGCGCGGCTTTATGATCCCCTCATTAACAATTGCCATCCAGTCAATCAGGCCAAACTTGTCTTTTGGAAGCCCCACTCCAGCCAGTGCTTCCGGGTGTTTTCCTCTCCCATACTTGTAGGCGTCTGATGCGGTGCCTGACGGGTCGCCCATTCTTGCCATCTTTCCGGTAATACTCAAGTAGATTGCACTTCTTGGGTCATCCGGCCCAAATTTCGGGAGTGGTGCCGGCTTTTTAGCTGCACTCTCCGTCATGGTCTTGGCGCCCGCTGCCGTTGCTGGAAGCGCATTAATCCCTTTTACAGGGTCAGCCGTTTTTTTCTGCTGTTTGGTTACGGCTTCAGCAGGGGCAATTAGCGCTGGCGCGGGCTTTGGCGTTGCTGCTGAGGCGAGGCTTTTTCCCTTTTCATCTACAGCAGGTTTGTTGGCGGGTGCCTCTGGCACGATGGCCTTTTTATCAGGTTTCTGCAGTAATGCATGGGTATCTGCCTGTTTACAGCCAGTTAGAACCAGCAATGGCAGTAATATGGCCGCCAATGCAAGACCATTAGGGACAGAGACTGGCGTTTTCATAAGGCCTCCCTTCTACTGTTTTGCTGCATCAGCAGTCTGTTTTGGCTCAAACTCTGCCGTGTGGCAGCGCTCACAGTAGAGCGCTTCCCATGCAATCTGCCCGTTATGGCATACACCACAGGCTTCGCCCTCCATAATGCGGCGCATGGAAACACTGTTCGCCCCCCGTTTCATGATAAAGATGTTTTCATGGCAGACTTTGCATTTGAATCTGATGCGGTGAAACCAGTGGGGAAAGATGACGGCCTTCACATCCGCTTTTTCCATACTGCTGCGGGTAGAGTCCATGTAGATATCAGCATATTCTCTGGCTACAGCTGTAGACGCTCCTCCCAAAACAAACGCCATAACCAGCAGTGTCGCTAATAGAGTTTTACGGGTCATCATTATCTGCCTCATTATTGTGCCTTGCCTCAAGTTGAGAATAGCAGAATAGGACTCTGCCCTATAGGCCGGACCGCATTGTGCTTTTTGACTTAAGTCAATATTTACCACGGCATGGTTGCTGCGTCAACTATTTTGCTGTCTAGCTGGCATCGCTGGCTGCTCCGCTCTCATCAAATGCACTATACTAAGCGGGCATCTCACAACATCGCACCTTTAATGCCATAAAAGATAATTAGTTATGATTTCATGTGTTTACAAGATCAACTGCCGGCTTATATGGCTCTTTGTACTGCTCTTCTCCCTGCCTGGCAGCTCAGGCGCCATGGACAATGCAACCTTTCTTCAACAGTTCACATACAACTATGAAGAGCAACAATTCAATGATCAGCTGGATCTTGTGCGGCTCAACAAGCCCATTATTCCCGGTGCGGTGGCGGATCTCGTTAAAGAGGCCATGAGTGACAAACAGGCCTTTGAAGATCGTATGCGACAGCTCAACATTGCCAGTGCCATTGCCTATATGTACCTGCACTGGCATCAGGATGACAGCCTCATTAAACTGGTTGCTCCGCTCATTCAAAAAGAGCTGTTGAAAGAGCAAAAACGCACTGCTGAAATAATGAAATGGAAGAAGGAGGAGCGCTTTCTTGGCAACTTTGTCATGAAACAGCATGAAGATGAGATGGTGCGGCAAAACCTCTCTATGGTGCTTTACCCCCACTGGCTGCACCGCATCCTGTATGAATGCAAGGTCTGCCATAACGATATATTCAAAATGAAGCGCTGGGAGGGCAACCTCTCTCACCAGAGTATGGAGAAGGGAGCGCTGTGTGGCACCTGCCACAATGGGACGGCAGCCTTTGCAATGCATGAGAAATCTGACTGTAACCGCTGCCACATTGCCGGCTCACCCAACGCTGAACATCTGCACCACCCGGAGAAGGTCAAGCAGACCGCCATTAAAGAGATGGCAGAGAAGATAGGCGCCCAGTGGCGTCCGGAAAATCTTCCCGATGGCAGGCTCCCTTTGGATCGTTTTCGATTTATCGACTGGATGAAGCTGAAAGAGAACGATGTGTTCACGCCCGTGGCATCACTGGACAAAAATCATACGGAAGAGATCCGCGATAACAGAATACTTTTTGCCTCACAAAGCGGTTTTGTCAGTGATGTCATCTTCGACCATAAGATCCATTCCGACTGGATTCAGTGCGCAACCTGCCATCCCGCTGTTTTCAAGGATGAGCTTGGCGCCAACAAGATGAAGATGACCGATATGTCAAAAGGGTTCTATTGCGGGAGCTGCCACGGAAAGGTCTCATTCACCTTTGCCGACTGTCTCAGGTGCCACAAAAAGACAACGGGTAAACTCAGCATGGATGAATCACGCACTACCGATGCGTTAAGGCGGCCTGCACAGCCGCCACTGAATAAAACCCCATGAATCACTCTGACAGGCTTTTTGAGGCAATCTCATAAACATCTTTGGAGAGACCCTCTGCCGACAGGATGCGCTGTAGCTGAAACTGCATCAATCTGCGTCGGGATTCATCATAACGCCGCCATCGCGACATCAGGCGCAGCATCCGTGATGCAACCTGTGGGTTAAGGCTGTCCAGCTCAAGCACTGCATCGGCCAGAAAGGCATAACCCGATCCATCTGCCGCATGAAATCTGATGGGGTTGGCGCTACAGAAGGCACCAATGAGACTGCGCACCTTATTGGGGTTTTTAATGGAGAAGGCGGCATCCTCTCGCAGCGCCTTTACTCTTGCCAGGGTGTCCGGCAGTTTCGATGTCGCCTGGATGGCAAACCATTTATCCAGCACCAGGCTATCCTCTCTCCACTTTGCATGGAACTCGGCCAATGCCTGCTCCCGCTCTGGGCCGTCGTGGTTGGCCAGCAGGCCCAGTGAGGCCATCACGTCCGTCATATTGTGGCTCGCCTGAAACTGCTGGAAACAGAGCGCATGCAGTTGCGGGTCATCAAGCTGCATCAGATAACCCAGACAGATATTCTTTAAACGGCGCCGGCCAATATCGGCCGCATCGGGGCGGTACTCGCCCTCTTCCTTACAGGCATGGTAGGTCTCTAAAAGGTCACTCTTCAGCTGCCCGGCTATATATTTTTTCAGTGCCTCGCTTGCTGTATGGATACCCACAACATCCGCCTCATCCATCTGATCCCCAAGATAGGATTCTGAGGGAGGCGTTAGTATTTCAGCTCGCAATGCCTGATCCGTAGCCGCGTCATTCAACACCTTGCGCACCGCAGCAATATATCCGGATGGCAGGCTCAATGTTTTGCACTGCACGCTGTTCAAAATGATGCGTTGGCTCAGCACCTGTGCAGCATCCCAGCGGTTAAAGTCATCTGTATCGTGCGCCATAAGAAACATCAGCTCCTCATCGCTATAGTCATAACAGACCTTAACCGGCGCAGAGAACCCTCGCAGCAGTGAGGGTATGGGGCACTTTTTCAGGCCTGTGAAACGAAACGTTTCCACCGGCTGGCGCAGCTCAAGAAGCCTTGTGCCGGGGGTTTGCTGCTCTTCACCCGCCAGCTGAACCGGCAGCTCGGCACCCGCGCCATCCAGCAGCCCTATGGCCAGAGGGATGTGGAATGGTGCGTTCTGCTTCTGCCCTGGCATGGAGGGGCAGGATTGCCGAACTGTAAGTTTGAAGCCTCTGCTTGCTGCATCATATTCGCCGGTAATGTGCAGTTCGGGTGTCCCCGCCTGATGATACCAGTTTCGGAACTGCTCCAGATCCAGCCCACTGGCATCCTCCATGCACTGTACGAAATCATCGGTTGTCACCGCCTGCCCGTCATGGCGCTCAAAATAGAGATCCATCCCCCTCCGGTAGGGCTCGCTCCCCAGCAGCTGATGCTGCATGCGTACCACCTCTGCCCCTTTTTCATAGATGGTTACGGTGTAAAAATTGTTGATCTCGATATAGGAGTCAGGTCGAATCGGGTGCGCCATCGGCCCCGCATCCTCTGCAAACTGGTGCGTACGCAACAGCCGCACATCCTCGATGCGTTTAACCCCACGGGAGCCCATATCTGCCGAGAACTCCTGATCCCGAAATACGGTCAACCCCTCTTTCAGGCTCAGCTGAAACCAGTCCCGGCAGGTTATGCGATTACCTGTCCAATTGTGAAAATATTCATGGGCAATGACCGCTTCAATGCCCTGGAAATCCTGATCCGTTGCCGTATCCTCCCTGGCCAGTACATATTTTGAGTTAAATATGTTGAGTCCTTTATTCTCCATCGCTCCCATATTGAAGTCATTGACCGCCACAATCATGTAGATATCGAGGTCATACTCCCGGCCATAGTTCTGCTCATCCCAGGCCATAGCCTTTTTCAGGGAGCGCAGTGCATAGTCACACCGATCGATATTCTCAGGCTCCACATAGATCTGTAGCGCCACATTGCGCCCGGAAGCCGTTGTGTAGCGGCTCTCTATATGGCATAGATCACCCGCAACCAGGGCAAACAGGTAGCAGGGCTTGGGGAATGGGTCATGCCAGCACATCCTGTGCCTGCCATCGGGCAGCTCCCTGCTCTCAATCGGATTGCCATTAGAGAGCAGCACCGGGTATTTCACCTTGTCCGCTGTGATGATGGTGGTAAAGCAGGCCATCACATCCGGCCGGTCAAGATACCAGGTGATGCGGCGAAATCCCTCCGCTTCACACTGGGTACAAAACATGCCACCCGACTGGTAAAGCCCCTCCAGCGCAGTATTGTTTTGCGGAAAAATCCGTACTGTGCTCTCCAGAACAAACTGCTCTGGCAGCTGGAAAATGGTCAGGCTCTCATCATCCCGGGCATAGGCATCACTATCCAATGGCTCCTCATCCAGCTTTAGCGACAGCAGCTCCAGCTGCTCACCGTGCAGCCGCAAAGGCTCATCCTCTGCATCAACATCCCGGCGCATATAGAGCAGTGACCGAACCAACGTATACTCCTCATTCAGATCAACATACAGCTCCACCTGATCAATATGGAATTCTGGGGGTTGGTATTCCCTCAAATAGGTGGTTTTCGGTGTATCATGCAGCATCTTGTTTTTCCTTATTCATTAAACCTAGGTGTCTGTTCATCCTAAGCCCGACAGGCTCTTAGTACACCGTCCAACTGAGAACTCTAAGTTAAACAGATCTTATGCCTGATATTATCGTCTATAGCACCACATATTGCCCCTACTGCGTGAGAGCAAAACAGCTGCTTGAGCGGAAACGTATTGCATACCAGGAGATCATGGTCGACCATGACCCCAGTCTCATGCAGGAGATGATGGAGCGCAGCCAGCGCCGCACCGTACCCCAAATCTTTATCAATGAGCAATCCATCGGGGGCTATGACGATCTGGCCCATCTTGATGCCAAAGGGGAGCTGGATGAGCTGTTGGCAATATAAGATATAGACAATGGCTGAGCAGATGCGCCTGGACAAATGGCTGTGGGCGGCCCGTTTTTTCAAAACGAGAAAACTGGCGGTTGAGGCGATCAATGGCGGCAAGGTACATCTGAATGGGCAGCGCACGAAGCCGGGCAAAGAGATCCGGTGCGGGTCTCAGCTATGCATTCACAAAGGCTCACTGGAGTGGAAGATTAAAGTAAAGGTGCTGCCCAAACAGCGCCGCCCCGCCTCCGAAGCCGCTCTTTTTTATGAAGAGCATGAAGAGAGCATCAGCAAGCGCCAACGTATTTCAGCAGAGCTGCGCGACCAGCGTATTGCAGCGGGGCCACGGCAGACAGAGAAGCCCAGCAAGCGCAACCGGCGCATGATTCATCGGTTTACCAAAAAGTCAGATTAATTTCCTTCGATGCGCAGCCGCTCCAGGCGCTTAAGCGCCAAACGGGCCGCAGTGCTTGAACCATACTGTTCAACCACCCTCTCCAGGGTCTTGCGCGCCTCTGCCCACTCCTTCTGCTCATATTGAATAAAGGCGATCTTTAGCAATGAGTCGGGCACCTTGGTGCTGTCGGGGTAGTTCTGCACCACCTTTGTAAACTCACCCAAAGCCGTTGCAAAATCCCGTGTTACATAGCTGGCTTCGCCCACCCAATACTGTGCATTAGCCGCCAGGCGGCCACTGGGATACTGCTGCAAAAATGTTCGAAAGGCCTGTTTTGCCTCGTCATAACGCCGCTGCATCAGTAGATCGAAGGCCTGTTTGTAGAGGGATTGTTCCAATGCCGGGTCGACAGGTGGCGCAACAGCAGCGGGTGCAGAGGTGACTGTTGACGCAGCAGCCATTGGTGAAGGCGTGGAGAGCTCCTTCACAGGCACCTCTTGAGGCTCCATCTGGCTTGCGGGTTGTGAGGCCGCAGTGGCAGGTGGGGCGGCGAGAGGGGCGCGTGGTTCTGCCGCTTCAGGCGCAACCACAGCACCAGGTGATACAGCGGGAGGCTGTTTGGCGCTCAGCTGCATCATGCGGCGGTCTATATCGCCATACAGATCCCGCTGGCGTTTTTTTAGCAGCTCCAGGTTATGGCCCTGTAACTCCACATCGCCTCGCAGCTGCTGGATCTCCTGCTGGATACGATCCAATCGCATGAGGATATCGGTCAGTGCCTGCATCCGGCGCTCTACCAGTTGCAGTCGATTTTCGATAGAGGGTGCTGCCGGTTTCACCTCTGTTTGAGGTGAAACCGGCAGAGTGGAACGCACAATAGGCGCCGCCCCAAATGCAGGCATTGCTACCAGCAGTGCGTACAGTGGCACGGCACCTGTAGACCATTTCATCTTCTAAAGACCCTTTTGCGCTTAATGCAATTTGCTGAAATACCCAGATTGCGGGCATGAATACCCAGATTACGGGCATAAATACCCAAATTGCGGGCATAAACAGCTAATTTCAGGGATAAGCTGAAGCAGCTGCTAATAAACAAAGACTGCCCGGCGGTTCTGGCTCCATGCTGCTTCATTGGAGCCCAGGGCAACGGGTTGCTCTTCACCATAACTGATCGTGGTGATCTGACCCGGCATGGCGCCCTGAGCCAGCAGCAGGCTCCGCACCGCATTGGCGCGACGCTCACCTAAGCCAATATTGTATTCGCGTGACCCGCGCTCATCGCAATGGCCTTCAATCGTGACGGTCTGACTCGGGTTTTGCGCCAGGTACTCACCGTGCGCAACAACAATGTCCCTGTATTCAGGCTTGATCTCGCTGCGGTCGAAATCAAAATGGATCACTCTGGTCGAGGTCAGTTTTGATGGGTCATCCAGTGGATGCCCTGTCCAGCCACTGCCTGCCTCGGCACCTGACAGTGAAGCCTCTCCGCCATGCCTGGAGTGATCCATCTCTTTGTGCATTTTATCGGGTGTCTCGCTCACGGGTGCAGCATCGCCCTCCACCTTTTTCTCAGTCGTGCTACAACCCATAAACAGCAGGGCAGCCAGTATTAACGGGATGAATTTGATCATTTTGTGTTTCATTATTGCCATTTCCTCTCTATCTGTCATTGACTATATGGAGCCCATGCCGGCTCACGCACATCACCCACCTGCAAGGCCAGTCGCTGTTTAACGCGACCATCCACCGACACTGCGGCCAGCTCACCCTGCCCTCTTACCTTAATTGCGTAAATTACCATGCTGCCGTTCGGGGCGAAACTCGGGGATTCATCCAAAGCACCTTCACTCAACACCTGTAGCTGGGATGATGCCAGATCCAGCACGCCAATGCGAAAATCTGATCCAACCTGAGTCACCATGGTGATAAGTTTTCCATCCGGTGAATAGGAGGCGCGCGCATTATATTTGCCTTCAAAGGTGATGCGCTCGGCTTTTCCTCCTCCAGAGGGCATTCTATAGATTTGTGGCCTGCCGCCCCGGTCTGAGGTCCATATGATATGTCTGCCATCCGGTGACCAGGCAGGCTCGGTATCAATAGCATAGTGTCGCGTCAAGGGTTGCAGTGTACGCTTCGCCAGATCAAGAATAAAGATGTCCGGGTTGCCATCTTTGGATAATGTCAATGCCAGCTTGCGCCCATCCGGTGACCAGGCGGGCGCACCGTTGATGCCTTTGAATGATGCTACCCGTTGACGCTTCCCTGTGTAGACCTCCTGCACAAAAACAGAGGGGCGGCCTTTTTCAAAGGAGACATAGGCCAGCTTCAGTCCATCCGGCGACCAGGCGGGTGACATCAGCGGCTCGGTCGAGGTGACAATGGTTTGTGGATGGTGGCCATCCGCATCTGCCACCTGAAGTACGATTTTGCGTTTGCCGGTTGGTTGGGCAACAGAGGTGATATAGGCGATACGCGTTGCAAAGGCACCCCGCTGGCCGGTGAGTTTTTCATAGATCAGATCACTGATATGGTGGGCGGTCGCACGCAGATCACGCGCTGTTGTCGGGATGCTGTAGCCCGCAAGCTGCTCACCCTTGAAGACATCGAACAGCTGGAAGCGCACCAGGTAGCCACCAACGCCGTTGGGCTTTACCTGCCCCACTACCAGGCTCTCCATACCCAGCACCTTCCAGTCACGAAAATCCACATCCGCACCCGTGTGGGGGAGGGCAATCATATCCTTTGCAGGCATGGTCTTGAAGCGCCCGCTGCGCTTCAGGTCTGCATCCACGATTGATGCAAGATCCTCGCTGGGCGCGCGCCCGGCCCCCTGCCAGCCAAATGGCACTACAGCGATGGGCAGGGCGCCTATCTCGCTCTCTGTAATTTCAATGGTCAGTGGCGCACTGTGGGCAACCTGGCAGATCAAAATCGCCACCACTATCAGCAGTTTTTTCATGA
The DNA here is from genome assembly GCA_015490795.1 of Gammaproteobacteria bacterium. Lineage (GTDB taxonomy): Bacteria > Pseudomonadota > Gammaproteobacteria > Chromatiales > Chromatiaceae > WFXD01. The sequence continues at coordinate 7,938 of WFXD01000036.1, read as the reverse complement.
CATTCATCATTATCATTTGGTTGGGTTAAAGTTCAGACTCAGATCACGAAATGCCTCAAAGCCGGCACCCTTTGGCACTGGGAGCGGGTCGGCTTTATACACCGCCTTTTCTACTGATCGGTCAAAGGCTCCGTTCCCGCTACTGCGCGTAATACTCACTGAGACAACCCCGCCACCCGGTATCAGGCGCACCCGCAATGTACAACTCAGCCCTTCGCCTACCGTGGTTGGGCGCAGCCAGTTATTCTCTATCTTCTGTTTGATGGCAAAAACAAACCGATCTCGCTCTGTGGCCATTCGCTCTGCCTCAAGCTCGGCCTGTAGCGCCTCCTCCAGCGCCTTTTGCTCTGCGGCCATGCGGGCCGCTGCCTCTGCGGCCTTGCGCTTTTTCTCCGCTTCGGCTTTTTTTCTGGCCTCTGCGGCCTTGCGTCTTTTCTCCGCTTCGGCTTTTTTTCTGGCCTCTGCGGCTTTGCGCTTTTTCTCCGCTTCGGCCCTTTTCCTGGCCTCTGCGGCTTTGCGTCTTTTCTCTGCTTCGGCTTTTTTTCTGGCCTCTGCGGCCTTGCGTCTCTTTTCTGCCTCGGCCTTTTTCTTTGCCTCTGCGGCCTTGCGTCTTTTTTCAGCTTCCGCTTTTTTTCTGGCCTCGATCCTCTTTTTTTCTGCTGCTGCCTTTCTCTTCTGCTCAGCCGTGGCGCGTTTTTTTGCCTCAGCCTTTGCCTTTTTCTCTTTGGCTTTGCGTTTTCTTTCTAATTCAGCAAGCCTCTTCCTCTCTTTTTCCTGCTGGCGTTTTATATCTGCCAGGCGCCTCTTCTCCTGGGCTATTTTTTCAGCTTCCGCTTTTTTCAGCTTCTTAACTTCAGCCTCTACCCTGGATTGATCAATGATTGTTGCCTGCACGATATCAATGTTTGATCTGGGCGGGGCTGGTGTCTCCAGCCAGTCCGCACCGATAACCATGAATGCAATAATGGCAATATGCATCACCACTGAGATCACCGCCGCCAGCGGGTTACGTTTGATGATCTCCCACATGCGGGTTACTCTGGCTGCTCGGCAATCAAACCGACATTGGGGGCGCCACCCGCCTGAATAAGCACCATGGCCTGCATCACCCGGCCATAGTCAACATGCCTGTCGCCCTTTACCATGATGGGGGTTTTGGGTTTGTATTTGAGCACGGCTGCAATGCGTGTCACCAGCATGTCGCTCTCTATGGGCTGATCCTTGTCGTCACCAATGTCGATAAAGAGCTCTCCTGCTGCATTGATGGAGACGACGACAGGGTCATCCGCTTCGGCAGGCAGTGGCTCGGCATCTGCCTGGGGCAGCTCCACCCGAACCCCCTGGGTCAGCAATGGTGCTGTGATCATAAAGATCACCAACAGCACCAGCATGACATCGATGTAGGGCACCACATTGATCTCTGCTATTGGCCGGCGGCGGTGTCTCTGCGTGGTCATTGGCGGTAATCCCTTTGGCCCACCGTGCCCATTTTACACCTCTGCTTATACATGTGCCTGGCGCTGCAGCAGGGTGGTGAACTCATCCAGAAAATCCTGGTAACGGTTGTTCAGCCGCTCCACATCATTGGCGTAGCGGTTGTAGGCCACCACGGCGGGGATGGCCGCAAACAGCCCCATTGCGGTGGCGATCAGCGCCTCTGCAATACCGGGGGCCACCAGGGAGAGGGTCGCCTGCTTGACATTTCCCAGGGCCTGAAATGAGTTCATGATGCCCCACACCGTTCCAAACAGCCCGATATAGGGGCTGGTGGAGCCGACTGTTGCCAGGAAGGAGAGGTGGGTCTCAAGTGAGTCCATCTCGCGGCTCAGCGCCACGCGCATGGAGCGCTGGGCGCCTTCGATAACTGCCATGGGGTCGATCTCCGGGCTTTGCCGCAGGCGGGCAAACTCCCTGAACCCGGCATGAAAGATGGAGGCCATGCCCTTAATATTGTCGCTATCCCGATCCACTGCGCGGAACAGGTCATTCAGATCCCCGCCGGCCCAAAAGCGGCTCTCAAAATCATCCGCAGCCGTGCGTGCGCTCTTCAATACCCTGGCGCGATCAATAATCATGCTCCAGGAGATGATGGAGGCGAGGATCAGTGTCGCCATCACCAGCTGCACCAGCGGGCTGGCGCTCAGCACCAGATTGAGGAAAGAGAGATCGTTCGTCATATACCCGGATTACTCCACAGCCAATGCGGCCAATAATTTTTCTGGCAGGGGGTGGGGGCGAAAACGGGCCGCATCCAGGCAGACCACCTTCACCTCGCCACGGCATAACAGCTGGCCGGTTTCAGCCAGGCGGATCTCTTGGGTGAAGGTAACACTGACCTTGCCGCGGGATGCCACGCTGGCGCTCACTGCCAGCGCATCGTTGAAACGTGCCGGGCGCAGATAGTCCACCTCCACACGTCGCACCGCAAACAGCACCCCCTCCTCCTCAATCAACTGATCCTGTTCAAATCCACAGTTGCGCAGCAGCTCGGTGCGCGCACGCTCCATGAATTTGAGGTAGTTGGCATAATAGACCACACCACCCGAATCGGTATCCTCGTAGTAGACCCGCACGGGCCAGATAAATTCACTCATCGGTCAAATAGATCCTCTGTTTGAGGGGCCGCTCCCGCCTCCGGCTTTGGGCGCAGACCAAAATGGTGGTAGGCCGCCTGGGTGGCCGTTCGGCCTCGCGGGGTGCGCATCAGAAATCCCTGCTGGATCAGATAGGGTTCCAGTACATCTTCGATGGTGCCCCGCTCCTCTCCAATGGCGGCAGCCAGGCTGTCAACGCCCACCGGGCCGCCATCAAACTTGTGGATCACCGCCTCCAGCAGCTTGCGATCCATGATGTCAAAACCGTTGTTGTCGACCTTGAGCATGGTCAGCGCCCGGTCTGCCACCGCTGCCGTGATGTGCCCCTGCGCCTTTACCTGGGCATAGTCCCTGACCCGGCGCAGCAGGCGGTTGGCGATACGTGGTGTGCCACGGGAGCGGCAGGCGATCTCCTGTGCGCCCATATTGTCTGTCTCGATATTGAGGATATTTGCCGAGCGCCCGACAATATGGGCCAGATCCGCAGTGGAGTAGAACTCCAGCCGCTGCACAATGCCAAAGCGATCCCGCAGCGGTGAGGTCAGCAGCCCGGCGCGGGTGGTGGCGCCAATCAGTGTAAAGGGGGGGAGATCCAGTTTGATGGAGCGCGCCGCCGGCCCCTCGCCAATCATGATATCCAGCTGGAAATCCTCCATGGCGGGGTAGAGCACCTCCTCCACCACCGGACTGAGACGGTGGATCTCGTCCACAAAGAGCACATCGTGTGGCTCCAGGTTGGTCAGCAGCGCGGCCAGGTCACCCTGTTTCTCCAGCACCGGGCCGGAGGTTTGACGCAGGTTCACCCCCATCTCATTCGCGATGATATGCGCCAGCGTGGTCTTGCCCAGGCCGGGGGGGCCGAAGATCAGCAGATGATCCAGCGACTCCTGCCGCGCCCGCGCGGCTTGGATAAAGACCTCCATCTGCTCCCGCATGGCGGGTTGCCCCACATAGTCTGCCAGCAGTCTGGGGCGAATCGCCTGGTCCACGGCGACATCACCCGGTGCGGCTTCGGGGGTGATCAGGCGCTCAGACATGGGGAGGAGCCACTATTGGCTTGCCGCCGCCTTAAGAGCGGCCCGGATAATCGCTTCACTGGATAGCCCCTCGGCCTTGATGCCCCGCACCATGCGGCCGGCCTCCTGCGGCTTGTATCCCAGTGCGACCAGGGCATCTGCCGCTTCACTTGCTGGATCGGCCGTGGCGGCAATCACCTGACTGGAGCTGACACCCGTGGAGGAGATGGGTGCGACGATATCCAGTCTATCCAGTCGATCCCGCATCTCAATGATCAGCCGCTCGGCGGTCTTTTTTCCGATACCGGGCAGCCGAACCAGTGCGGCAATATCCTCTGCCTGGACAGCTCGGGTGAACTCATCGGCGCTCATGCCGGAGAGTATGGCCAGTGCCACCTTTGCACCAACCCCGCTTACCTTGAGCAGGGCTCGAAACAGGGTTCGTTCCGATTCACGGGCAAAACCATAGAGCACATGCGCATCATCACGAATCGCCAGATGGGTAAAGAGGGTGACAGGCTGCCCTGGCTCTGGCAGGCCATAAAAGGTCGACATCGGCACATCCAGCTCGTAGCCGACGCCATTGACATCCACCATCAAACACGGTGGCTGCTTGTAGACAATCTCTCCGCGCAGCCGCCCGATCACCGCCAGCCACCCGCGCTGGCCCTGGCCAGACGGTTCAGGGTTGTATCTGTATGGGCATGACTCAAGGCAACCGCCAGTGCATCGGATTGATCCACAGAGAGTTCACACGAGAGGTTGAGCAGCCGTTTGACCATCTGCTGCACCTGATCTTTATCCGCGCCTCCAGTGCCGACAACGGCCTGCTTGATGGCGCGCGGCGCATACTCGCCAATCGGCAGGTTTGCCACCACCCCGGCGCAGATCGCTGCCCCCCGTGCCTGCCCCAGCTTGAGTGCCGAGCTGGCATTTTTGGAGACAAAGACCGCTTCGATGGCCATCTCGACAGGGTGGTGGGTCCTGATCAGGTCAGCAATCTCTTGAAAGATGGTGCCCAGCCGCTGCGGCAGGTCATCCTGCTTCAGACGGATGCAGCCGCTGACAATATGCACGCTGCGGTTGCCATCGCTTTCGATAATCCCGTAGCCGGTTATGCGTGAGCCGGGATCAATACCCAGGATGCGGCGCATCATCAGAATGTAAGGGCAGTGGCAGCCGCCACTTAACCCAACTCTTCCAGGATGTCATCCGGGATCTCTGCATTGGAGTAGACCTCCTGCACATCATCCAGATCCTCCAGCGTGTCGATCATTCGCATCAGCTTTTCAGCGCCCTCTCGATCCATCTCGGCCTTGGTGCCGGCATTGTAGGTTATCTCGGCATTCACCGCCTCAAATCCGGCGCTCTCCATCGCCGCCTTGATGTCAGAGAAATCTTCCGGCGTGGTCAAGAGATCAATGGAGCCATCATCATGGGTGATGACATCTTCGGCGCCCGCCTCCAGCGCGGCATCCATCACCGCCTCTTCATCCACCCCCGGCGCATAGCTGATAACTCCCTGCTTGTTGAAGAGGTAGGCCACCGAGCCATCTGTACCCAGGTTGCCACCATGTTTGGAAAAGGCGTGTCGAACCTCAGAGGCGGTACGGTTGCGGTTGTCGGTCATGCAATCTACCATGATCGCCGTCCCGCCCGGCCCATAGCCTTCGTAACGGATCTCGTCATAGTTATCACCATCGGCCGTACCCGCACCCCGCTTGATGGCGCGTTCGATGGTGTCTTTTGGCATATTGGCGCCAGTCCCCTTATCAATCGCCAGACGCAGGCGCGGGTTGGAGTCGGGGTCACCGCCCGCCTCACGCGCGGCTACCGTGATTTCACGAATCAGCTTGGTCCAGACCTTCGCGCGCTTTTGATCCTGAGCCGCCTTGCGATGCTTGATATTCGCCCATTTGCTGTGTCCAGCCATAACGCCCCTCTTTTATGGATACTTCGGTTAATCGGGGTGAAGTCTACCACTCTGCAACCGAGTCAGAAACCTGCGCAAGAGAGTTGATGCAGATAGATCAGGCAGCCCGCCATTGCGGCTATTTTACAGGCCGCCAAATCAGGATGCAGCGGAAGCGTCAAACAGATGGCAAGGGGGTTGCCAAGGGCAGCTCACCCGGACAAAACAGCGCCGTTATATATTGTGGCAGGTGGTGCAAAGTGCGCTGGCAGCCATTGTTTTGCGCAAAAAAGGCTCATTGGTCGGGTCATGTGGATTATGGCAGCTGGGGCACTCCACCCTCCCTCTGAACAGCTTCACATCGCTCCACCCTTTTTGCGTATCGGGCGGAATAAAGAAGTTAGGATCTATATCCGGCGTGGGATAGGGCATGGAGATGGGATGGTCGTTTGTCAGATCAGGGCCAACCTCCCAAAACTCTGGGAGAACGGTCGAAAACTCTTCACTGTGACATGCTACCGCGCATCTTCTGGCAGGATTAAAGATACCGTCTCTATTGGGCTCATTCACCAGGAAGTGGGTATCCGCTTTGGCTACCGCACCATCCACACCTAATCCTATACTGGCAGAGCTGGCCGAGTCATGGCAGCTCAGGCAGACCAGGGAGATGGGGCTTGGCGTGGCATCGCAGTCTGCATTCATGGTCGCGCTTGTGTACATCGTAAACGCAGACATGGTGCTTATAATTCTATTCCAGAGCGGTGCCGAAGGGCGGGTGGCGTGATCCGCATCATAGAGGCCATCATTATCAAGATCGATATTGGCACCATGCGGGGTGTGGCAGAAGACGCAGATCTCATCATTGCCACTGTTTGTGGCAGAAGATGCGCTCAGATCATGCTTTGATCCCACAATAGTGCCTGCCGCACTCACATTCTGAGTGACCAGCACAAGGAATAGCATCACCTTCAGACAGCAGCCAAACGGCTTGCAACCTATTGCCACAATCCACCTCAAATAATCACCTGCCCTTTCCAGCAGGCCACTGACGGGGCTTTTGCAAATAATGCTTCAGGGGCATGAGGCATTCAACCCCTCATCTAAAAGCATCTGAATCTTTGCAGGGTGCAGCATGCGCCCTGTCCTGGAGCAGGCTTTGGCTTTACATTGTAACCCGCTTCCATCATCTGCAATTGGCGGTATATTTATGAGGAATTCCCCCTAAAACCCCCTTACCATCCAATATACTTGATTAAAACAGTTGGGGTAAACCTGCCTGCCCCGACCAACCTGGCGGATTGACAAGATAAAACAGCTTGCTTATCAATTGGTTGCCTGGATCAGCCGGCTCATACTGTACAAAAGCATTACAGCGATTCTACGGTATCAAGTAATGTTTTTCTACAATTCAGGCTCTGAACAGTCCATATTAGGGAAGAAAACTATTGTTTATCGCCATGTCGGCACAATCACGCACTTTGTTTGAAATAGCACCCAAAAAAGAGGTTGCGCCCCAAACCACCCTGATCGAGAATAGCGCACTTTTTGGTAAAACCCGTCAATAAACCTGCAGCATCACCTTAAGCAGCGTTACCGGCGTATCTTCGATGAGTTAAAACAACCACACACCGGCCTCCCGTGACACAGACCATCAGCTATTCGATAGAGGGGCGTCTCTATCTCAGCATTACCAACCGCTGCACGCTGGTATGCGACTTCTGCCCAAAAACCCTGGGACACCCAGAGGTAAAGGGATACGACCTCACCATGGAACACCGCCCTTCTGCCGTTGAAATCATTGAATCCATTGGCAACCCCGCGGACTACCCCGAAATCATCTTCTGCGGATTTGGCGAGCCTACAATACGCCTTAAGGTATTGATTGAGGTTGCAGCCTTTATTAAATCGGAAGGGGGGCGTGTCAGGGTAAATACCGATGGCCTGGCCAATCTGGTTCACAAGCGGAATGTTTTACCCGAGCTAGGCCGCTGTGTAGATGCGATATCTGTTTCAATGAATGCCCAAAACAAGAGCGTCTACGACCAACACTGCCAGCCCGCCCTGCCCAACTCTTATGAAAGCATGCTGGACTTTTTAAAACAGGCGCCCCGTTACATAGGCGATGTTACCGCTACTGCCCTCGATGGGCTTGACGGTGTGGATATCAAAGCATGTGAGCAGCTGGCGATCCGATGTGGCGCCAAGTTCCGCAAACGCATGCTGGGGCGAGTGGGTTAGCTCCGCACCCGGCACAATAATGCCCCTAGGAGCCTGTCGGACTTAGGATGAATTGGCTGCGGAAGTGGGAGAGCGGCTCAAATATCCCCGGTTTTTCGTTGCGTAGGCCCACTATGCGCCTCAAAACCGGGAATATTTGCACTCACTCTCCCACTCCCTCGCTACAATCCACCTAAGT
>WFXD01000035.1 GCA_015490795.1 Gammaproteobacteria bacterium | reverse complement strand
TCGATCTGGTCGAAGGCCTTGGTCTCTCCACCGTGCACTTCGGCCATGACCTTGGTCAGGGCAGCGGTGAGTGTGGTTTTTCCATGATCTACGTGGCCAATGGTGCCTACGTTCACATGTGGTTTTGTGCGTTCGAATTTTTCCTTGGACACTTTGAGCTACCTCTATACCTGTCTACTGTTTCTTAACAATTGCCTCGGCGATACTCGCCGGGACTTCGTTGTATTTACAAAATTCCATGCTGTAGGTCGCACGACCCTGGGTCGCAGATCGCAGATCTGTCGCATAGCCAAACATCTCGGCCAGCGGCACCTCTGCAGTAATCTGTCTGCCCGCAGGGCAATCTCCCATACCCTGCACCACCCCGCGGCGACTGTTCAGATCACCCATGACGTCACCCAGATAATCCTCAGGGGTGACCACCTCAAGCTTCATTATCGGCTCCAGCAGTGCTGGGCTGGCAGCCAGGGCCGCCTCTCTGAAGCAGATGGAGCCGGCAATCTTGAATGCCATCTCGCTTGAGTCCACATCATGGTACGAGCCGTCATAAAGCGTCACCTTTACATCGACAACGGGATACCCCGCCAGCACACCACTCTGCATCTGCCCCTGTACGCCCTTATCCACTGCCGGGATATACTCCCTGGGGATGGCACCACCAACGATCTCGTTGACAAACTCGTAACCTGCGCCGCTCTCTTGCGGCTCCAGCCGCAGATAGACGTGACCATACTGGCCCCGGCCGCCGCTCTGCCGGACAAATTTCTCTTCCTGCTCTACCGTCTTGCGAATGGTCTCCCGGTAGCTTACCTGCGGAGCGCCTACATTGGCCTCAACCCCAAACTCCCGCCGCATGCGATCGACAATAATGTCGAGATGCAGCTCACCCATCCCCGAGATGATGGTCTGCCCGGACTCTTCGTCCATTGCAACACGGAAAGAGGGGTCTTCCTGCGCCAACTTGCCAAGCGCCACCCCCATCTTCTCCTGATCCGCCTGTGTTCTTGGCTCTACAGCAACCGATATAACCGGGTCTGGAAAATCCATCCGCTCCAGCGTAATGACCTCTTTAGGATCACACAGGGTGTCGCCCGTTCTGGCCTGCTTAAGGCCAACGGCAGCCGCAATGTCGCCGGCTCTAACCTCTTTTATCTCTTCACGATTATTGGAGTGCATCTGCAAGATGCGCCCAACACGTTCGCGCTTCCCTTTTACGGGGTTGTAGATCGTGTCTCCGGAGTTCAAGACCCCGGAATAGACCCGAAAAAATGTCAGTGTCCCTACAAAGGGATCTGTTGCGATCTTGAACGCCAACGCGGAGAACGGCGCATCATCGTCCGCAGGACGTGTTGCCTCTGTCTCCGCCGCGTCATCAAGAATGCCGGCAATTGCCGGTACATCTGCCGGGGACGGCATGTAATCAACCATGGCGTCCAGCATGGCCTGCACGCCTTTGTTCTTAAAGGCACTGCCGCACATCATTGGCACCACTTCATTGGCCAGTGTGCGGGCGCGCAGACCCTGCTTGATCTCTTCGTTGCTGAGCGTCCCTGTCTCCAGGTACTTCTCCGTCAGCTCGTCATTGGCTTCAGCCGCCGCCTCTACCAGATATTCACGCCACTCCTGGCACTGCGCCATCATCTTGGAAGGGATATCTATGAGCTGAACTTTAACGCCACGACTCTCTTCATCCCAGATGATGCCTTTCATCCTGATGAGGTCAACGACCCCTTGAAAACCCTCTTCTGCCCCTATTGCCAACTGAATTGGCACCGGGTTTGCGCCCAGCCGATCTCTGACCTGATCGACTACCCGCAAAAAATCTGCCCCTACCCGATCCATCTTGTTTACAAAGGCTATCCTTGGCACGCCGTACTTGTCTGCCTGACGCCAGACTGTCTCCGACTGTGGTTCAACGCCACCGACCGCACAGAAAACAGCGCAGGCCCCATCCAGCACCCGCAGTGAACGTTCAACCTCTATGGTGAAGTCCACATGCCCCGGCGTATCAATAATATTGATTCGGTGCTCGGGGTACTGCTTCTCCATACCGGACCAAAAGCAGGTTGTGGCAGCGGATGTAATGGTTATTCCGCGCTCTTGCTCCTGCTCCATCCAGTCCATGGTGGCTGCGCCATCGTGCACCTCACCGATCTTGTGTGAGACCCCGGTGTAGTACAGGATACGCTCTGTCGTGGTGGTTTTTCCCGCATCAATGTGAGCCATTATGCCCACATTGCGATAGCGTTCGATTGGAGTCACACGGGCCACGACACAATTTCTCCAATCACACGGATGTTTAACGCTATTTCAAATCGCAATTACCAGCGGTAGTGCGCAAATGCCTTGTTGGCCTCAGCCATACGGTGCGTATCTTCACGTTTCTTCACCGCAGAGCCACGGGATGCCGCGGCATCCATCAGCTCGCCTGCCAGACGAAAAGCCATGGACTTTTCACTGCGCTTGCGCGCTGCGTCAATCAGCCAGCGCATGGCCAGTGAGTTGCGGCGATTTGGGCGAACCTCGATAGGCACCTGATAGGTGGCACCACCAACGCGACGGGATTTCACCTCTACGGTGGGGCGAACATTTTCCATCGCCTTGTCCAGTACGACCAGCGGCTCCTCTTCCGAGCGCTCGGCAACCTTGTCCAGCGCGCCGTAGAGGATGCGCTCGGCAACAGACTTTTTCCCGCTTACCATTACCATATTGATGAACTTGGCCAGCAACTGATTCCCATACTTGGGGTCCGGGAGTATCTCTCGCTTTGCTACAACTCTTCTTCTAGGCATGGCTTTTACTCAAAATCCTGAAATTATCAACTAACTCTATAGAACAGGGCGCTTAGCTCTTTGGGCGCTTGGCGCCATACTTGGAACGCCCCTGGCGGCGACTCTCTACGCCGGAGGTGTCCAGGCTGCCACGAACCGTATGATAGCGCACACCCGGCAGATCCTTTACTCGCCCGCCGCGCAGCAGGATCACTGAGTGCTCCTGCAGGTTGTGCCCTTCGCCACCGATATAGGTACTGACTTCATAACCATTGGTCAGGCGTACACGAGCCACCTTGCGCAGTGCCGAGTTTGGCTTTTTGGGCGTCGTGGTATAGACGCGTGTGCAGACACCACGCTTTTGCGGACAAGCCTCCAGGGCCGGCACCTTGCTTTTCTCTATTTTGCGCTTACGGGGCTTGCGCACTAACTGGTTTATTGTTGCCATCTATCTGTGTCTCCCGGGCTTCCCGGATATGCACCTGTATACCAAAAAAATCAAGTAGAGAACCCTACCCCTTAGATTTGCAACCACTAAGGAGTAACGTTTGCTCAGTGTCTGGTACGCTTTCAACGACCTGCAAGGCCGCGCACTTAATATGATCTAACGAACCGCTGGCAAAGCCAGCACGTCAAAGAGCTGCGCATTCTATGCCTGCTGCCGCAGCCTGTCAATACGGTGCCGTCACTTTATTAATCAAAATTATAAAATAGCTGAGCGCGGCCTGCTGCAACCCGTTGAAGACGGCAGGCCGCGCCCTTGAGCAGTTTTAAATGTCAGTGGTATTCAAGGCCTGCTTGATCGCCTCTTCCACCTCTTCAGCCACCATCTCAACCTTGGCATTCTCGACCTCGGCACTCAGCTCTGCCTGGCGCCGCTCCTGACGCGCCTTGTGCGACGCAAGCCCTGTCCCGGCAGGGATCAGGCGACCCACAATTACATTCTCCTTGAGGCCATGCAGGTCATCACTCAAGCCGCGCACCGCAGCCTCTGTGAGCACTCGCGTGGTCTCCTGGAAAGAGGCTGCCGAGATAAAGGACTCCGTTGCCAGTGATGCCTTGGTGATACCCAGCAGTAAAGGCTCATAGAGTGCGGGCTGTTTTCCCTCGGCTATCGCTGCGCTGTTTACATCACTCAGGCGTATGCGCTCGACCTGTTCGCCACGCAGCAACATGGTGTCACCCGGCTGAGTGATCTCAACCTTGCGCAACATCTGGCGGATAATCACTTCGATATGTTTGTCGTTGATCTTCACGCCCTGCAGACGGTAGACATCCTGAATCTCATGCACCAGATATTCCGCCATCTGGGTTACCCCTCTGAGGCGCAGGATGTCATGCGGATTCAGCTCCCCTTCAGCGATCACCTCGCCCTTGGCAACATGCTCACCTTCAAACACGTTGACATGGCGCCACTTTGGAATCAGCTCTTCAATCGTCTCGCCATCCTGCTGGGTAATCACCAGACGCTGCTTGCCCTTGGTATCCTTGCCAAAACTGATGGTGCCGGTTGCCTCAGCCAAAATGGCAGGCTCTTTCGGTTTGCGCGCCTCGAACAGATCAGCAACGCGCGGCAGACCGCCGGTAATATCGCGGGTCTTGCTGGAGGCCTGCGGTATGCGCGCCAATACATCGCCCACACCCACATCAGCACCATCGGCTACGCCGACGATGGCAGCAGCGGGCAGGAAGTAGTGTGCCGGTATCTTGGTGCCGGCAATGCAGAGATCCTCGCCATTTTCATCGATCAGCTTGACCATGGGTCGCAGATCCTTGCCTGCAGCCGGCCGCTGTTTTGGGTCAATAACCACCAGTGAAGAGAGGCCGGTCACTTCATCCACCTGGCTCTGTACCGTTACGCCATCGACAAAGTCATCAAACTTCAGCTTGCCGGCCACTTCGGTAACAACCGGATGCGTATGCGGGTCCCAGTTCGCCACCATCTGGCCGCCATCGACACTGTCGCCGTCGCCAGTCATCAGCGTAGCACCATAGGGCACCTTGTAACGCTCGCGTTCGCGGCCCACCTCATCAATCACGGTCAGTTCACCCGAGCGTGATACCGCAACCAGGTGCCCGCTCTTGTGCTTCACGGTCTTGATGTTATGCAGGCGAATGCTGCCTTTTGATTTTACTTCAATGCTGTTAACCGCAGCAGACCGGGAGGCCGCACCACCGATGTGGAAGGTGCGCATGGTGAGCTGGGTGCCCGGTTCGCCGATGGACTGCGCGGCAATAACACCCACCGCCTCGCCCATGTTGGCCGCATGGCCACGCGCCAGGTCACGCCCGTAACAGGCACTACAGACGCCAACCCTTGAGCCGCAGGTAATGGCCGAACGTACCAGCACCTGATCCACACCCACATCCTCCAGGCGGTCTACCCACTCTTCATCCAGCAGGGTGCCACGCTTGCAGATCACCTCTTCACTGCCCGGCTTATAGATGTCAGCACCCACAACACGGCCCAGAATGCGCTCGCGCAGCGGCTCCACCACATCACCACCTTCGATCAGAGGAGTCATCATGATCCCCTCTTCGGTGCCGCAGTCCTCCTCCAGCACCACCATATCCTGTGCCACGTCGACCAGGCGGCGGGTCAGATAACCCGAGTTGGCGGTCTTCAGCGCCGTATCTGCCAGACCTTTACGTGCGCCATGGGTAGAGATGAAGTACTGGAGTACGTCCAGTCCTTCACGGAAGTTGGCGGTAATCGGGGTTTCGATAATGGAGCCGTCCGGCTTGGCCATCAGGCCACGCATACCGGCAAGCTGGCGGATCTGCGCGGCCGAGCCACGCGCGCCAGAGTCGGCCATCATATAGATGGAGTTAAAGGAGTCCTGCTCAACCTCCTTGCCTTCCGCATCGGTGACCAGATCCTTGCCCAGCTTGCCCATCATCGCCTTGGCGACCTGGTCGTTGGTGTGCGACCAGATATCCACCACCTTGTTGTAGCGCTCGCCATTGGTGACCAGGCCTGAGGCGTACTGATTTTCGATCTCCTTAACCTCACTCTCGGCCGCCGCCAGAATAGCCCCCTTCTCCTCTGGCACCGTCATATCATCGACGCCAATAGAGACGCCTGAACGGGTGGCAAAGCGGAAGCCGGTGTACATCAGCTGGTCAGCAAAGATAACGGTCTCTTTAAGGCCAACCCGGCGGTAACAGGCATTGACCAGCCCCGAAATCTCTTTTTTGCCCAGCGTACGGTTAACCAGATCATAGGAGAGGCCTTCCGGCAGGATCTCGGAGAGGATGGCGCGCCCGACGGTGGTATCAACACGCCGAACCGTCTCCACCAGTTCACCATCATCGTTTGCGATCTTTTCGCGGACCCGCACCTTGACCCTGGCCTGGAGCGCCACCTGGCGCGCCTCATAGGCGCACTGTACCTCTTTGACATTGGAGAAGGCCATCCCCTCACCCTGCGCATTGATCTTGTCACGGGTCATGAAATAGAGTCCCAGAACAACATCCTGCGACGGCACAATAATCGGCTCGCCATTGGCTGGAGAGAGGATGTTATTGGTCGACATCATAAGGGTGCGCGCCTCAAGCTGCGCCTCGATGGAGAGCGGAATATGCACCGCCATCTGATCACCGTCAAAGTCGGCGTTGAATGCGGTACAGACCAGCGGGTGCAGCTGAATGGCCTTGCCCTCAATCAGCACCGGCTCAAAGGCCTGGATGCCCAGCCGGTGCAGGGTTGGCGCACGGTTCAGCATGACCGGATGTTCACGGATAACCTCTTCCAGGATATCCCACACCTCGGTGCTGCCGCGCTCAACCAGCTTTTTTGCCGCCTTGATGGTGGTCGCCAGACCACGGAACTGCAACTTGCTGAAGATGAAGGGTTTAAACAGCTCCAGCGCCATCCTCTTTGGCAGACCGCACTGGTGCAACCTCAGCGTCGGCCCCACCACGATCACGGAGCGACCGGAGTAATCGACACGCTTGCCCAGCAGGTTCTGACGGAAACGACCCTGTTTGCCCTTGATCATATCCGCCAGGGATTTCAGCGGGCGCCGGTTGGTGCCGGTGATGGCACGGCCGCGGCGGCCATTATCCAGCAGCGCATCGACCGACTCCTGCAGCATGCGTTTTTCGTTGCGCACAATAATGTCCGGCGCATTCAGATCCAGCAGCCGGCGCAGGCGGTTGTTACGGTTGATCACCCGCCGGTAGAGGTCATTCAGGTCAGAGGTTGCAAAGCGGCCGCCATCCAGCGGTACCAGCGGGCGCAGCTCAGGCGGCAGCACCGGCAAGACGGTCATCACCATCCATTCAGGACGGTTCCCCGATACATTCAGTGACTCAATCAGCTTCAGCCGCTTGCTGAATTTCTTGATCTTGGTCTCTGAGTTGGTGGCGTCAATCTCTTCACGCAGGCGCTTGATCTCCTCCGGCATGTCAATGGTGCGCAGCAGCTCATAGACCGCCTCGGCGCCCATGCGTGCATCGAACTCGTCGCCATTCTCCTCAATGGCTTCAAGGTACTGCTCGTCGGTCAGCAGCTGCCCCCGCTCCAGCGGCGTCATGCCAGGGTCGACCACCACAAACGACTCGAAATAGAGCACCCGCTCGATCTCACGCAGGGTCATATCCAGCAGCAGGCCAATGCGGGAGGGGAGTGATTTCAGAAACCAGATGTGCGCCACCGGGCTGGCCAGTGCAATGTGCCCCATGCGCTCGCGGCGTACCTTTGAGAGGGTCACCTCGACGCCGCACTTTTCACACACCACGCCACGATGCTTGAGGCGTTTGTACTTGCCGCAGAGGCACTCGTAGTCGCTGGTGGGGCCAAAGATCTTGGCGCAGAAGAGCCCTTCGCGCTCTGGCTTGAAGGTGCGATAGTTGATGGTCTCGGGCTTTTTGACCTCGCCATAGGACCAGGAACGGATCATGTCGGGCGAAGTCAGGCCGATCCGAATAGCATCGAAATCCTCGGACTGACCCTGCTGTTTGATGAGTTTTAATAGATCTTTCAAGATCGTATCTCCTGTAATTGGAAGTAGTTATAGCGCTGCTTCAGGGCAGAACTACTTCCGCTCCAGCTCGATATTGATGGCCAATGAGTGAATCTCCTTGACCAGCACATTGAATGATTCCGGCATACCCGCATCCATCTGGTGGTTGCCGTCGACGATGTTCTTGTACATGCGTGTGCGACCATTCACATCGTCTGACTTGACCGTCAGCATCTCTTGCAATGTGTAGGCTGCTCCGTAGGCCTCCAGCGCCCAGACCTCCATCTCTCCGAAACGCTGGCCGCCGAACTGCGCCTTACCGCCCAGCGGCTGCTGGGTTACGAGGCTGTACGGCCCGGTGGAGCGGGCATGCATCTTGTCATCAACCAGGTGGTTCAACTTGAGGATGTACATGTAGCCTACGGTAACCGGGCGATCAAAAGGTTCGCCGGTGCGCCCGTCATGCAGCGTGGTCTGACCCGTTGCAGGCAGCCCGGCCAGCTCCAGCATGCGCTTGATCTCGGCCTCGCTGGCACCATCAAAGACCGGGGTTGCCATCGGCACGCCGCCTTTGAGGTTGCCCGCCAGCCTGGTGATCTCTTCATCACTGAAGCTGTCAAGCTCCTCTTTTTTGCCACTGCTGTTGTAGATCTTGTCCAGATATTCCCGCAACTCGGTCACTGTGGCCTGCCGCTCCAGCATCTCGCCGATGCGTTGGCCAAGACCCTTCGCGGCCCACCCCAGGTGCGTCTCCAGAACCTGTCCCACGTTCATGCGTGACGGCACGCCCAGTGGGTTGAGCACGATGTCAACCGGCGTGCCATCTTCGGAGTAGGGCATATCCTCAACCGGCACGATGCTGGAGATGACGCCCTTGTTGCCGTGACGTCCCGCCATCTTGTCACCCGGCTGGATGCGGCGTTTTACGGCCATGTAGACCTTGACCATCTTGAGCACGCCAGGTGCCAGGTCATCACCACTGGTCAGTTTGCCCTTCTTTGCCTCGAAGCGTTGACGAAACTCTTCACGCTGGCTCTTGACCTGCTCGGCAATGGCCTCCAGCTGCTGTGCCGCAGCTTCGTTGCGCAGGCGGATCTCCAGCCACTGATCACGCTCCAGTTCGGAGAGATAGCTCTTGGTGACCTTTGATCCCGCCTTTAGCGAGTGAGGGCCGCCATCGGCCACTTTGCCCAGCAGCATCTTCTCTACGCGCTGGAAGGTATCCTCCTCCAGGATGCGCAGCTGGTCGCCCAGATCGGCTCTTACCTGATCCAGCTCATCCTCTTCAATCTGTAGTGCCCGGGCATCCTTTTCGACCCCATCGCGGGTAAAGACCTGCACATCGATAACGGTGCCGGACATGCCGGATTTGACCCGCAGCGAGGTGTCTTTTACATCCGCCGCCTTCTCACCAAAGATGGCGCGCAGCAGCTTCTCTTCCGGGGTCAGCTGGGTTTCGCCCTTCGGCGTCACCTTGCCGACCAGGATGTCGCCCTCTTTAACCTCGGCACCCACGTAGACGATGCCGGACTCATCCAGCTTGGCCAGCGCCGATTCACCCACATTGGGGATATCGCCAGAGATCTCCTCTGACCCCAGCTTGGTGTCACGCGCCATGCAGGTCAGCTCTTCGATGTGGATGGTGGTGAAGCGATCCTCTTCAACCACCCGTTCGGAGATGAGGATGGAGTCCTCGAAGTTGTAACCATTCCACGGCATAAAGGCGATGCGCAGGTTCTGACCCAGCGCAAGCTCGCCCAGATCGGTCGAGGGACCATCCGCCAGTACATCACCCCGGGCAATGGTATCGCCCGGATTTACCAGCGGACGCTGGTTGATGCAGGTGTTCTGGTTGGAGCGGGTGTATTTGGTCAGGTTGTAGATATCCACGCCCGACTCACCCGCCTCTGTCTCGTTATCGTTTACCCGCACAACGATACGGGCGGCATCAATCGAATCGACTACGCCACCACGGGTTGCAATGACCGCCACACCCGAATCGACCGCCACCGTGCGCTCCATGCCGGTGCCGACCAGCGGCTTGTCGGCCCTCAATGTGGGTACGGCCTGGCGTTGCATGTTGGAACCCATGAGTGCGCGGTTGGCATCATCATGTTCCAGAAACGGAATCAGCGAGGCCGCCACCGATACGATCTGTTTTGGCGACACATCCATGTATTCGATCTTGTCCGGTGTGGAGAGGGTGAACTCATTCTGGTGACGGCATGAGATCAGCTCATCCACCAGCTCACCATTCTCATTCAGGGTGGCGTTGGCCTGCGCAATCACAAAGCGCCCCTCTTCAATTGCAGAGAGGTAGTCCACCTGATCGGTCACCCTGGCATTGATCACGCGGCGATAGGGGGTCTCCAGAAAGCCGTAGCTGTTGGTTCTGGCATAGACCGAGAGGGAGTTGATCAGACCAATGTTTGGCCCCTCCGGCGTCTCAATCGGGCAGACCCGGCCGTAGTGGGTCGGGTGTACGTCACGCACCTCAAAGCCAGCGCGCTCGCGCGCCAGGCCGCCGGGGCCAAGTGCGGAGACACGGCGTTTGTGGGTCATGCCCGAGAGCGGGTTATTCTGGTCCATAAACTGCGAGAGCTGGCTGGAACCAAAGAACTCTTTAACCGCAGCAGAGACCGGCTTGGCATTGATCAGCTCCTGCGGCATCAACCCTTCGGATTCAGCCAGCGTCAGACGCTCGCGCACCGCGCGTTCAACCCGCACCAGACCGACACGGAACTGGTTTTCAGCCATCTCGCCAACACAGCGGATACGGCGGTTGCCCAGGTGGTCAATATCATCCACCACGCCATTGCCGTTGCGGATATTGATCAGCTCTTTAAGAACATCTGTGATGTCCTCTTTCGAGAGGACGCCTTCACCCTCGTCAGCATCGGTGCGATTCAGCCTGCGGTTGAACTTCATGCGGCCAACCGCAGAGAGATCATAACGATCAGGGCTAAAGAAGAGGTTTTTAAACAGGTTCTCGGCCGCCTCCTTGGTAGGTGGCTCACCCGGACGCATCATCCGGTAGATCTCTACCTTTGCCTCCAGATCATTGGTCGAGGGGTCCAGACGCAGTGTGTTGGAGATGAAGGCGCCATGATCGAGATCATTGGTAAAGAGCGTCTTGATCTTTTTGATGCCACTGCCGAGCAGAAGCGCCAGTGTCTCTTCGGTTATCTCATCATTGGCATTGGCGAGGATCTCGCCGGTTTCGGTATCGACGATATTGTGCGCCAATACTCGCTCATGCAGAAACTCCTGCGGCACCTCCAGGCTTTTAACACCGGCTTTTTCAAGCGCCTTGATGTGCCGTTGTGTCACACGGCGCCCAGCCTCTGCGATAACCTCGCCCTTGGCTACAATATCAAAGCTCAGGATCTCGCCACGCAGACGCTCCGGCACCAGCTCCATTTTGATGCCTTTTTTATTGAGACGGAAAGTGTCTGTCTCAAAAAACATCTCCAGCATCTCTTCCGTGTCATAACCCAGGGCGCGAATCAGCACGGTTGCGGGCAGCTTGCGACGACGATCGATTCGGACAAAGACAGCATCTTTGGGGTCGAATTCAAAATCGAGCCAGGAGCCACGGTAGGGGATCACGCGGGCAGAGAAGAGCAGCTTGCCCGAAGAGTGGGTTTTACCCTTGTCGTGATCAAAGAAGACGCCGGGAGAGCGGTGCAGCTGAGAGACGATAACGCGCTCCGTGCCATTGATAACGAAGGTTCCGGTATCGGTCATGAGCGGCAGCTCGCCCATATAGACCTCCTGCTCGCGGATATCCTTTACCACCTTTGAGTTGGCAGGGGCCTCTTTGTCGTAGATCACCAGGCGAGCCAGAACCCTTAACGGTGCAGCGTAGGTTGTGCCGCGAAGCTGGCACTCGCGCACATCGAAAACGGGTTCGCCAAGGCGGTAACTGACATATTCCAGCGCCGCATTTCCAGAGTAGCTGGTGATGGGGAATACGGATTTGAATGCTGCTTGCAGACCCAGGTCTGCGCGATCAGCTATCGCTACACCGTCCTGCAAAAAGCGCCGGTAGGAATCAATCTGAGTCGCCAAAAGAAAGGGCGTATCAAGGATGATTGGCTGCTTGCCAAAATCCTTACGGATACGTTTTTTCTCGGTGAAAGAATAGGCCATGTTGCCGTCCCTCGGATTCAAAAGACTTCAAAAATTATAATTTCGGTACGACTTCTGTACCGTCTGTGCCGATATGAGCAGAAAACTTCAGACCGGCACAACGGGAAAAGGCCGACGGCAAAATGCCGCCAGCCCAGACCCGCTATGGGTTGCGCTCAATCAAGACCAAGGGTTACTTGATCTCGGCAGTAGCGCCTGCTTCTTCCAACTGCTTCTTGACCTCTTCGGCTTCCTCTTTGGAGACCGCCTCTTTCAGGGTGGTAGGGGTACCCTCTACTGCACCCTTGGCCTCTTTCAGGCCCAGACCGGTAATGCCACGAACGGCCTTGATTACGGCCACCTTGTTGGCACCAAAACCTGTCAGTACCACATCAAACTCGGTCTGCTCTTCAGCTGCAGCACCGGCATCACCACCGGCTGCCGGGGCAGCCGCTACAGCCGCAGCGGCAGATACACCAAACTTCTCTTCCATGGCAGAGATCAGATCAACGACCTCCAGCACTGTCATGTTGGAAATAGCCTCTAAAATATCATCTTTGGACACGGCCATTATTAACTCCTGGATCTAAATAAATTGGATAAATTATTGGGAAAAGAGGCTGAATCAAGCCGCCTCTTTCGCATCGCGTATAGCCGCAACAGTACGAACCAACTTGCCAGGCACCTCGTTTATGGTGCGTGTCAGTTTCTCTACAGGCGCTTTCATCACCGCCATCAGCAGACTGATCGCCTGGTCGTAGGTTGGCATCTTCGCCAGATCTTCGATCTTTGATGGCTCAAGCAATTCACCACCAATCGAGACCAGTTTTACAACCAGCTTATCGTGCTGTTTTGAGAAATCGTTGATTACACGAGCTGCTGCCCCTGGATCTTCCTGCGAAAAAGCCAACACCACCGGACCGGTGAGACCTTTCTGCATACAGGCAAATTCAGTATCTTCAATTGCACGGCGCGCCAGGGTGTTTTTGACTACTCGAAGATAGACACCCGCTTTGCGTGCTTCCACACGCAGCTGAGTCATATCCTCAACCGTCAGACCCCGGTACTCCGCAGCAATGGCTGAATAGGCAGTAGCCGCTACTTCTGCGACCTCGGCGACGATGGTTTCCTTCTGTGCACGGTTTAGTGCCATGTTGTCGTCACCTCTCGTTGTTTGGACGGGTAAACCCGTCCTGGTTGACACCTGTGACCACTCAACAGAGGGGTCGGTAAAAACAGTGCCGTCACCAGGAAATTCCTGTTTCGGGACACCGCCTGCGTAGGCTGATGCACAATATTAAGCGCCAGTGGCGCACCTACGGTCTTTGACGGTAACCGGGCATTCAGCCCGGCACCCCGCAAAGTCGGTATGCCGCAGTGTTAACTACGGCAGTGCAGCAGTTGAAGCGCTGCATGATTATTTCATGAGTTTGCATAATGATCGCGCAGGATATTCCATCCATTAGGTCCGCAAACAGTGCATCCATGCACTGCTTCTGATTTCACAGGGAAATTCCTGAGCGAGATCATGCATGATTTATGAATTATCCTGGCCCTAGACAGCTAAAGAGCCTTGATCCAGAGAGAGCCCAGGCCCCATGGTGCTGGAGACGGTAATCTTCTGGATGTAGACCCCTTTGGCCGCGCTTGGCTTGGCCTTGTTCAGGTCAGCAAGCAGTTTTTCAAGGTTCTCGCGTAACGCCGGTGCTTCAAAATCAACCTTGCCAATCGGGCAGTGGATGATGCCTGCTTTGTCAGTGCGGTAACGGACCTGGCCTGCTTTGGCATTTTTCACAGCTTCAGCAACATTTGGGGTAACGGTGCCAACCTTGGGGTTAGGCATCAGACCGCGAGGACCAAGAACCTGCCCCAGTTGTCCCACTACCCGCATCGCATCAGGTGAGGCGATAACCACATCAAAATCCATATTACCCGCTTTCACATCAGCAGCCAGGTCATCCATCCCTACGATGTCAGCACCTGCCTCTCTGGCCGCTTCGGCATTTGCACCCTGGGTGAACACGGCAACCCGGACGGTCTTGCCCGTGCCATTAGGCAGCAGCGTTGCTCCGCGCACAACCTGGTCGGATTTACGCGGGTCAACACCCAGGTTTACAGCAACATCCACAGACTCTTTGAATTTTACGCTGGAGAGGCTCTTCAGCAGAGCGAAGGCATCTTCAGCAGCGTACTGTTTTTTAGCATCTACCTTCTCGGCAATCACTTTTGCGCGCTTGGACCGTTTAGCCATCTTAGAGACCCTCCACATTAAGACCCATACTGCGGGCGCTGCCGGCAATAATGCGTACTGCGGCATCCATATCGGCGGCATTCAGATCTTCCATTTTGGTCTGCGCAATCTCTTCGAGCTGAGCACGGGTAACCGTGCCTACCTTTTCGGTATTCGGCCTGCCACTCCCTTTAGCAAGACCGGCAGCCTTTTTCAGCAACACTGATGCAGGCGGTGTCTTGGTTATAAAGGTAAAGCTGCGGTCAGCATATACCGTGATTACAACCGGGGTCGGCAGCCCTTTTTCGATATTCTGGGTCTGCGCATTGAACGCCTTGCAGAACTCCATGATATTGACGCCGTGCTGGCCCAGCGCCGGGCCAACGGGCGGACTGGGGTTGGCCTCACCGGCCTTTACTTGCAGCTTGATGTAAGCCTGGATTTTCTTTGCCATCTCTGGATCTCCTGTGGGTGCAAACGCCAGGGACTTTCACCCCGGCTCCCCTAAGTTACTTAAAAACTGGATATGTACAGCAATGCACCGCTACAGCCCGGCACTCGATAACGGCTGGGATCAACCCTTTTCAACCTGACCAAATTCAAGATCGACCGGCGTTGAACGCCCAAAAATCAGCACCGATACCTTGAGTCGACTCTTCTCATAGTCCACATCTTCAACCACACCATTGAAGTCGTTGAAAGGGCCGTCAATGACCCGTACAACCTCTCCAGGCTCGTACAGCACCTTTGGACGTGGCTTTTCAACGCCGTCCTGAATACGTTGCAGGATCGCTTCCGCTTCCTTGTCTGAAATCGGCACAGGCCGGTCGCCGGTACCCCCAATAAAACCCATAACCTTGGGAACATCCTTGACCAGATGCCATGTCTCATCCGTCAGCTCCATCTTCACCAGCACATAGCCCGGGAAGAACTTGCGCTCGCTCTTCCGCTGCTGCCCGGCGCGAACTTCGACGACCTCTTCCGTAGGAACCAGGACATCTGAAAAGAGATCCTGCATACCTGCACGGGCAATACGCTCATCGAGTGAACGCTTTACCTGAGCCTCGAAGCCTGAAAATGCATGAACCACATACCAACGTAATGCCATGTCAGCTTTGCCCCGTAATCGCGCGTACCGCTTCCATCAGCCCCCAATCCACCAGCCAGAGAATAAGCGACATCAGCAGGACCATACCAAATACAACCAGCGTGGTTTGCCAGGTCTCCTGGCGTGTGGGCCAGACCACTTTACGCACCTCGGTGCGCGCATCCACTGCAAACAGCCATGTGCGGCGCCCTGGATTGCTCTGTAACGCAATGGCTATCGAGACACCAGCAACCGCCAGCAACCCCAATACCCGATAGAGGAGAGACTCCTCTTCAAAGTAGTAGAAGCCAAAAATGCCTGCCGCCGCCACCAGCAGCGCCACCAACAGTTTCACGGTATCCAACCCGGAGCTGCCTTCAACCTCAACTTTTGCATTCATGCCGTTTGATGCCTCTACTCTTGCCATAAAAATGGCAGGCCAGGAGGGACTCGAACCCCCAACCTGCGGTTTTGGAGACCGCTGCTCTACCAATTGAGCCACTGGCCTAAAAAATGATCAGAAGCCAGATGACCAATGCAGATGATTTATCTGCTCCGGTCACCCGGCTCCCGCTTTTTTAGTGGTTTTTACTCGATAATCTTGGAAACAACACCCGCACCCACGGTGCGGCCGCCTTCACGGATGGCGAAGCGCAGACCCTCTTCCATTGCAATGGGCGCGCCCAGCTTGACGGTCATCTTGAC
>WFXD01000034.1 GCA_015490795.1 Gammaproteobacteria bacterium | reverse complement strand
TCGATCTGGTCGAAGGCCTTGGTCTCTCCACCGTGCACTTCGGCCATGACCTTGGTCAGGGCAGCGGTGAGTGTGGTTTTTCCATGATCTACGTGGCCAATGGTGCCTACGTTCACATGTGGTTTTGTGCGTTCGAATTTTTCCTTGGACATTGAGAGTGATCTCCGAAAATTTGCATTTAAAGAAATTTCATTTATAAAAAGATAAATCCGTGCGTAAGAGCACGCACGCCACCTAACTCAACCTGGAGCCCATGAGCGGATTTGAACCGCTGACCTCACCCTTACCAAGGGTGTGCTCTACCAACTGAGCTACATGGGCTAAAAACCTGCAAGCCGGCCCTGACTTGCCAGTAAACTTTGGAGCGGGTGATGGGAATCGAACCCACACCATCAGCTTGGAAGGCTGAGGTTCTACCGTTGAACTACACCCGCGCTAAACCTTGTGCGACCCTGTCAACCGCTTAAACCTGGTGGAGGGGGGAGGATTCGAACCTCCGAAGGCTGAGCCGTCAGATTTACAGTCTGATCCCTTTGGCCACTCGGGAACCCCTCCAAAAACAAGCCCGCTATTTTGATTGACCTGCCACCCAGTGTCAACAGCGGAATCGACTTAATTCCACTCTGGCACTTGCAGCGCAAGCCCGCCAGGACAACCCCTTTGCCCGACCCTGTCGGAGCGCCAATGGCTAAAGCGGGGGTTTGCTGTGCAGAATATGCATCGCTTTCTGAAACTCACCCGCCACAATAAGCGGGATGGCATCAACTGCCTTTTCCAACCCCACGCAGATAGCATCATGATCATCACGGGAAGGACGAGAGAGCACATAGTCAGAGACCCGGTTTCGGTCACCCGGATGATCAATCCCCACCCTTAACCGATAAAAATCACCACCCATAGCGCTCATAATGTCGCGCAGCCCGTTATGCCCGGCATGGCCACCACCCCTCTTCAGGCGCAGCGCCCCGGTAGGAAGATCCAGCTCATCATGCGCCACAAGCACATTTTCTGGCGGGATTTTATAATATCGCGCCAGGCTGGAGACCGACTGACCGCTGCGATTCATAAAGGTCGACGGCTTTAGCAGCCAGCACTCTCTGCCAGCCACCCGGATACGGCACACACCGCCATGAAAGCGTGGCTCGCGCCTGAAGCTGCCGCCGAACCGCCGCGCCAGCAGATCGGCAAACCAGAAGCCTGCGTTGTGGCGGGTATCCTCATACTGGCCACCTGGGTTACCCAGCCCAACGATAAGCCCGATGCCTGACAAATCTTTGCCGCTCATGAGTCTGCCCTGAACAGAAAAAGGCGGGGGCAGGCCACCCTGTTGGCCTGCCCCCGCCCTGGCGTCGCACCGTTAGCTTTCGGCTTCTTCATCACCCTCGGTTTCAGCACTCTCATCACTGTCGGCACGAGGGGCATGGATAGAGACCACGGCCAGATCACGGGAAGGCGTCTGAGCCAAAGCAGGGATCTCAACCCCTTCTGGCAGATTGATCTCTGACAGGTGAATCGCTTGCCCCACCTCCACCGCAGCAAGATCAATCTCGATGAATTCAGGCAGGTTCCCGGGCAGACAGCTGACCTCAACCTCTGTGAGTGTATGCGAAACCCGGCCGCCAGCCTTAACGCCCGGTGCAATATCTTCATTCATAAAGTGCAGCGGCACATTCACACGAATGGCCTCTTTTTCGTCAATACGCAGAAAATCGACATGCAGAATAAAGGGTTTGCCCGGGTGGCGTTGCAGATCTTTCAGAACCACCTTCTCTTTTTTGCCTCCCAGGCTGATGCTGAGGATGTGGGAGTAGAAGGCCTCCTGCTCAAGGTTGCGGATCAGTTCGTTATGCGGCAACGTAATCATCACCGGATCTTTGCGGGTGCCATAGATAATGCCTGGCACCAGGCCTGCATGACGCAGGCGGCGGCTCGCACCTTTCCCCGTATCGTCACGCAGCTCTGCGTTAAGTTCAAAACTGTTGCTCATTGGTTATTCTCCAAACGACTTTGGTTAAAAAAACGTCGCCAATCCGCGACCAGAGAGGCGACTGCCACCAAGCAAACTCGATTGAGTTCACTTGAATTCTTAATATTCAGGTCAATCTACAAACAGGGAGCTTACCGACTCCTCCGCGCTGATACGGCGCATCGTCTCTGCCAACAGTTCCGCTACACTGAGTTGGCGAATCTGATCGCAGGCCCGGGCATCCGGACGCAATGGAATCGTGTTTGAGACCACCAGTTCATCCAGCTCTGAGCCTGAGATATTGGAGACCGCAGGCCCCGACAGCACAGGGTGGGTGCAGTAGGCGACAACCCGCGCTGCACCATGCTCTTTCAGCGCCCTGGCGGCCTGGCAGAGGGTGCCTGCGGTATCGACCAGATCATCAATAATCACGCAGGAGCGCCCTTCAACATCACCAATGATATTCATCACTTCGGCCTGATTGGCCTGTGGCCGGCGCTTGTCGATAATCGCCAGGTCGGCATCGTCCAGCCGCTTGGCCAGCGCCCTGGCGCGCACCACACCACCCACATCAGGCGACACTACTATTAGATCAGGGTACTTCTGCCGCCAGACATCACCCAGCAGAATGGGCGATGCATAGACGTTATCAACCGGGATATCAAAGAAGCCCTGGATCTGATCTGCATGCAGATCCATCGTCAGCACCCGGTCGGCACCGGCACAGCCAATCATTTTGGCGGCAAGCCGCGCGGTAATCGGCACCCGGGCAGAGCGGGGACGGCGATCCTGGCGCGCATAGCCATAGTATGGGATCACCGCCGTAATGCGCCGCGCCGAGGCCCAGCGCATGGCATCAACCAGCACCAGCAGCTCCATCAGGTTGTCGTTGGTGGGCGCAGATGTCGGCTGGACAATGAAGGTGTCCTTGCCGCGAACATCTTCCTGGATCTCTGCCATCACCTCGCCGTCACTGAACTGGCCGACAACCGCCTTGCCCAGCGGCAGATTAAGGTGGCCTGCAATCTCTGCCACCAGTTCGGGGTTGGCATTACCCGAAAAAACCATCATGCTGTTGTCATGCACGGCGACCACATCAACCTCAACTGAAAATTACACGCTGCAAATAGCAAGAGCAGGCAAGCGATCTCCGCTTGTGACTCGCCGCTTTAGAACATGGCTGGCCCGCCTGGACTCGAACCAGGAACACCCAGAATCAAAATCTGGTGAGCTACCAATTGCTCCACGGGCCAATGGGGTCGGGCATCATACCAGAAGCGCGATTTCCCTCAACTATTTTATTTCGCAGGATCGAATAGCGGCGAGCGGTTCATGCCCCGCCCAACCAGCCCCTGACAGGGCTTTGGCACCTGCGGTAACAGCTGCCGGGCGCTGGCCTCATCTTCAAAAGCGGCAAACAGGCAGCCACCCGTGCCGGTAAGTCTCGCCTGGGCATGTTGATTCAACCACTCCAGCGCTGCCGCCACTTCGGGGTGATGTTCACAGACAACCGCCAGGCAGCTGTTATCAACAGCCCCTGAAAGAAAGTCATTCAATGTGATAGGGGGTGAGTCCCTCTCCAGCTTTGGATCAGAAAAGATCTCGGCCGTCGAGACATGACAGGGCGGCACCAGAATCAGATACCAGGGTTCAGGGAGATCCACCGGGGTCAATGCCTCACCCACACCCTCCGCCCAGGCCGCACGCCCCCGGATAAAGACCGGAACATCCGCCCCCAACTCAAGCCCCAGCTCTGCCAGCCGATCTTCGCTCAATCCGGCATCCCAAAGTGCATTCAGTGCCACCAATGTGGTCGCAGCATCTGAACTGCCACCGCCCAGACCACCACCCATCGGCAGCCGTTTGTCCAGTTCGATCTCCACGCCAAGCGCTGTGCCCGCTGCCTGTTGCAGCAGGCGGGCGGCACGCACCACCAGATCCTGCTCCTCCGGCACCCCCTCCAGCGGAGAGATGCGCTTTATTACACCATCCGCCCGCAGCTTGAAGCGCAGCTGATCGGCTATATCCACAAACTGGAATACGGTTTGCAGGAGATGGTAGCCATCTGCCCGCCGCCCGACGATACGCAACAACAGATTGAGCTTGGCCGGTGCAGGCCAGGATCTGTTCAGCAACGCACTCATTTCAAATTCAGAACTTGACGCCAAAGCGCTCTATCGCATCCAGCAGGTAGCGCTCTTTTGGGTGCTGCTCTACGGCATCCTTCCAGACCTTCCGGGCCTCTTCACGCTCTCCCAAAACCCACAGCACCTCACCCAGGTGAGCGGCAATCTCCGGGTCTGGCAGCTTCTCCATTGCCCGGCGCAGGTAGCGTAGCGCCTCTGCATAATTGCCCAGGCGGTACTGCACCCAACCCATGCTGTCGAGAATGGCGGCGGCATCCGGTTGCAGCGCCAGCGCCCTCTGGATATAGTCCAGCGCCTCCTGGTAGCGATCCGTCTGATCGGCCAGGGTATACCCGAGCGCATTCAGGGCATCGGCATGTTGAGGATTTTTCAGCAGGATCTTTGTCAAATCCTGCTCCAACAGATCCAGCCGCTTCAACGGTGCAGCACTCAACGCCCGGAGGTAGAGCAGGTTCTGGCTCTCTGGAAACTGTTTCAGCGCCTCTCCCAAAAAGGCCACGGCCTCTTTATACAGCCCCAGCTCCCGAAGGATCTCGGCCTCAGTCAGAAACAGCGCCTCCGCATGGCGCGGCCTGGAGACCCGCAGCCGCTGCAGCATCTCTCTGGCGCGCGCCAACTCGCCTGAAAGCGCCAGCAACCGGGCAATCCGGGTGCGCGCCTCCGTCACATAGTCACCGCTGGATACCTTCTCATACCATGCAATGGCCTTATCCGGCTGATCCTCTACCTCGTAGGTGCGCCCCATAAAATAGGTCGCATCCCCCAGCCGCTGCCCTCTCCCGTTCTCTATCAGCCGCCGCAGATAGTTGCGCGAATCTGCCAGCTGCTGGAGTTCAATAGACAATATTCCCAGGGTGTAGAGCAGATCCGGATCATCCGGCGTCAGCTGCTCAATTTTCTGGAACTGCTCGCGGGCCTGTTGAAGTTTTTTAGACTCCATCAACATGCGGGCATAGGCGGTGAGCAGGAGTCGATTTTCCGGCTCGTCTGCCAGCGCCTTCTCCAGTGTCTGCTCCGCAGCCGTGCTGTTGCCTTGTGAATAGAGGATGTTACTCAGCAGGATATAGATCCTGGCTCGATCCGGATAGGAGTCCAGCAGGCTCCTGGCCTCGCTCTCGGCCACGGCATACTGTTTTGCAGCAACCGCCACCAGCGCCAGCGCATAGTGCGCCTGCTGCTCGTCCGGATAGGCATCAACCAGGCGGCGCATCACTTGCAGGCCAAGCTGCTGATTCACTGAGCGCCTGACCACAGCAACCGCACGCATAAATCCATCCTGCCCCAGCGCCTGGCTGATCTTTACAAATGCCACCAGATGCTCTGCCGCCGGCTCCAGCTGTCCTGCCTGCAGGTAGAGCATCACAGCCGTAGCTCTGGCCTGTGGCGAATTGGGAGCCAGCGCAACCCATCGCTCTGCTGCTGCAACGGAGCGGTCCACATCCTTCATGCCTGTCGCAATGCGGGTGGCCTGCTGTGCCGCCCAGGCATCCCCCGACAGGCTGGCGCCATACATATAGTGGGAGTAGGCCAGCTCCGGATCACCACGCTGAATGGCAAGCTCGGCAACCAAAATACTGTAGACAATATCCGGGGTCAGGCTCTTGTCCTGCTCCTCTTCCGGCTCTGGAAACGGCAACGCAGCCGGCGCAGCAGGCCTTGCAACCGCACTCTCATGCGGCTCAACCGCCTGTGGCTCTGCCGCTTGCTTGTGTGCAGTCGTGCCGCAACCAGCCAGTAGCGCAGCCACCACAAAATATCCCAACCATCGAATCAGCACTGCTCTCATCACCTATAATATTTTCAAATCTGCTCGCTCCAAAGCTGATGCTTTTAAATCCTACCTCTCTCCAACGGACTCCGCCAGCCACAGCCAACCATGATTGTAGCTTTATATTGCCGTTGTAGCACACTAATACTTGAATTTAACTCGTTGATAATTCACAATTTCAGATTCGCCCAATAAAGATACCAACCATGCAGCTGCTCACATTAGGCATTAATCATAAAAGCGCCCCGATAGATATTCGCGAACGCCTGACATTTGGGCCGGATATTATCGTGGCTGCCTTACGCAGCTTGTTGGAGCAGCAAGCCGTCTCTGAAGCCGTCATCCTCTCCACCTGCAACCGCACCGAGATCTACTGCGCGCTGGCAGGTGCTGACAAAGAGGAGATCTACAGCTGGCTGGCCTCCTTCCATGGCATGGAGGTTGAAACCATCAGCCCCTATCTGTATGGGCATGAAGGGAGGGATGCAGTACAGCACCTGCTAAAGGTTGCCAGCGGCCTGGACTCGCTGGTGCTGGGCGAGCCGCAGATTTTGGGACAGGTAAAGGCCGCCTATCAAACCGCCAACGATGCCGGAGCCACCCGCAAACTGCTGGGGCGGCTCTTCCAGCACACCTTCTCGGTGGCCAAACAGGTGCGCACCGATACCGCCATTGGCAGCAGCCCTGTCTCTGTCGCCTTTGCTGCTGTCAGCCTGGCCCGCCAAATCTTCAGCGACCTCTCCAGCCAGACTGCCATGTTGATCGGCGCAGGCGAAACCGTCGAACTTGCCGCCCGGCATCTGCACCAGCACGGCATTGGGCGCATGATCGTCGCCAACCGCACCGTTGAGCGGGCGCACACCCTGGCCAGCCAGTTCGACGCCTACGCCATTGCATTAACCGAAATCCCCGCCCATCTGGCCGAGGCGGATATTGTCATCTCTTCAACCGCCAGTCCGCTGCCTGTGCTGGGCAAAGGCTCTGTCGAAAGCGCCCTGAAAAAACGCCGGCACCAGCCGATGTTTATGGTGGATATCGCCGTCCCCCGCGATATTGAAGCCGAAGTCGGCAATCTGGGCGATGTCTACCTCTACACAGTGGATGACCTGGACGAGGTGATCCAGGAGAACCTGCGCTCTCGCCAGGAGGCCGCCGGGCAGGCCACCGAGATCATCGAACTGCATGTCGAGGAGTTCATGGGCTGGCTGCGCTCACTCGATGCCTTCGACATCATCCGGGACTACCGCAACCAGGCCGAGCAGACGAGAGACGCTGTTTTGCAGCGCGCCCAGCGCCTGCTGGAGAGTGGCAAATCCCCGGAGGAGGCGCTTCAGTTTCTGGCGCATACCCTGACCAACAAACTGCTGCACACCCCCAGCACCAGCATTCGCCAGGCAGGTTTCGATGGTCAAAACGACCTGCTGAAAGCCGCCAATACCCTGTTTCAGATCAATAGCCCCCTGCCCCATAAAGAATGAAGCCCTCCATACGCAGCAAGCTGGAGCAGCTGGCAGAGCGCTTCGAAGAGATCACCGCACTGCTTGCCGAGCCGCAAATCCAGAGCGATCAAAACAGATTTCGCACCCTTAGCCAGGAGTATGCCCAGCTGGAGCCACTGGTCGCCTGCTACACCAGATACCAGGCACTGGAGGATGAAATCAGCGAGGCTCAAGAGATGTTGAGCGACCCGGAGATGGAGTCGCTGGCCAGGGAGTCACTTCAGGGTGCCGAACAGCGCCTTGCCGAGCTGGAGCCTGAGCTGCAACGGCTGCTGATTCCGCCCGACCCCAACGATGAGCGCAATATCTTTCTTGAGATCCGCGCCGGCACCGGGGGGGCCGAGGCCGCACTCTTTGCCGGTGACCTCTACCGTATGTATCTGCGCTACGCCGAAACCCAGGGCTGGCAGACCGAAACCATCAGCGAGAGTCTGGGTGAGCAGGGCGGCTACAAAGAGATCATCTGCCGCATCAGCGGCCGCAACGTCTACTCCCAGCTTAAATTTGAATCCGGCACTCACCGTGTACAGCGCATCCCTGAAACCGAGTCCCAGGGGCGCGTCCACACCTCGGCCTGCACGGTCGCCATCCTGGCCGAGGCGGCCGGGATCGATGAGATTGCCATCGACAGCAAGGATCTGCGCATCGACACCTTTCGCGCCTCCGGCGCAGGCGGCCAGCACGTCAACAAAACCGACTCGGCCATTCGTCTGACTCACCTGCCCAGCGGGGTGGTGGTCGAGTGTCAGGATGAGCGTTCACAGCACAAAAACCGGGCGCGGGCCATGTCTCTGTTACAGGCACGGCTGCTCTCCAGCGCCCAGGAGAAGCAGACCGCCGAGCAGGCCAGCGCTCGCAAACTCCAGGTCGGCAGCGGTGATCGCTCGGAGCGCATCCGCACCTATAACTACCCGCAGAACAGGGTCACTGACCACCGCATCAACCTCACCCTCTACAAGCTGGACGAGATCACCCAGGGCGATCTGAAGCAGGTCATTGAGCCGCTGATCCGGGAGAGCCAGGCCGAGCAGCTCACCGCCCTGGCCGAGAGTGAGCATTGAGCCGGGGCACCATCCGGGAGGCCCTGCAGAAAGCCCGACAGCAACTCACCGCCCGGCCTGGCACCAAACCCCGGCTAGAGGCAGAGATCCTGCTGAGCTTCAGCCTGGGGAAGCCGCGCAGCCACCTTTACGCCTGGCCAGAGAGGCCGCTTGAAGCCGATCGATGGGAGCACTTTTTAAACCTCGTGGCACGCCGCACCAGGGGCGAGCCCATCGCCTACATTACCGGGCAGAGGGAGTTTTGGTCGCTGGATCTGCAAGTCACGCCAGAGACCCTGATCCCGCGCCCGGAGACCGAGTTACTGACGGAGCTTGCGCTGGAGCTTATCCCGCCCGCCAGCGCCTTCAACATCGCTGATCTTGGAACCGGCAGCGGCGCCATTGCCGCAGCCATTGCCTCTGAACGCCCTGATTGCAATATCCTTGCAACCGACATCTCTGACGCCGCTCTTGGCGTCGCCAAACGCAACTTCAGCCATCTTGGGCTTGCAAATATCCAGACCCGCAGCGGCCGGTGGTGCGATGCGCTGCCCCGGAATCAGCCTTTTGAGCTGATCATCAGCAACCCGCCCTATATCCCTGACAGCGACCCCCACCTGGCACAGGGCGACCTGCCCTGGGAGCCAAGAGAGGCGCTGGCCTCAGGCAGTGATGGGCTGGATGATATCCGCTGCATCATCCAACAGGCCACAGCACGCCTTGCGCCGGGGGGGTGGCTGCTGCTCGAACATGGCTATAATCAAGGCGCAGCGGTGCGCGGCCTGTTTAAAACGCATGGTTTTAAAGCCGTCAGCACCCAACAGGATCTGGCCGGGGAGGATCGCGTATCAATAGGGCAACTTTAGCGCTACATGCTGTTATATTAATGAACTCAAAACCACTTACACTTTCGACCCCCACCCTAACCCTCCCCCTGGCAGGGGGAGGGGACTGGGTACAACCTGAAGCCAAAACCTATGGATGACCAGCAACTACTGCGCTACAGCCGCCAGATCATGCTGCCGGAGATCGGTTTCGAAGGGCAGCAAAAACTGCTTCAATCCCGCGTTTTGATCATCGGGCTTGGCGGCCTGGGTTCACCTGTCGCCATGTATCTGGCCGCCGCCGGAGTGGGCGAACTGGTACTGGTGGATTTTGACCGGGTCGATCTGAGTAATCTGCAACGGCAGATCATCCACACCTCCGGGAGCATCGGCCTGCCAAAGGTGGAGTCGGCACGCCATACGCTGGCAGACATCAACCCGGAGTGCCAGATCCACTGCATCAACCAGCAGCTGGAGGGAAGCGCGCTTGCTGAGCAGGTGACAAAGGCCGATCTTGTCATTGACGCCAGTGACAATTTTGCCACCCGCTTTGCGCTGAACGAGGCCAGCGTGGCCACACAAACCCCTCTCATCTCCGGTGCTGCAATACGGATGGAGGGGCAGGTATCCCTCTTTACCGGAATACCCGGAGATCCCTGCTATCGGTGCCTGTACGGTGACGCCATCGAGGTTGAGCAGACCTGCTCGGAAAATGGCGTGCTTGCGCCGGTTGTCGGCATTATCGGCAGCATCCAGGCTACCGAGGCGATAAAGGTTCTGACCGGGGCTGGCACGCCACTCAAGGGCAGGCTGCTGATCCTGGATGCCCTGCACATGCAGTGGCGGAGCCTGAAGCTCTCTGCCGACCCCGATTGCCCTGTCTGCCAGGGCTAATCAAAGCCTATTCTGCGATCAAACCCTTTTACCGGGGAACGAAAGCCCGGGCGCTGCTTGAAATTGCGCTCAGGTGCAGCAAATCCACGCCGTTTTTCAAATCCGCGTCGTTTTTCAAACGTGCGTTGCGCCCTGTCGAATCCCCTGTCTGCTCTCTTGTTTACCGCCTCCTTGGGCACCGCTATTGCCAGACTTCTACAGCCCCTGGAGCCCACAGCCTTTACTGATTCATTGCTGGCAAGCCCTGAACCGTCATACTCACCACCACCCTCGCCGTCTGAATCATAATCCAGGAGGTTAATCAGACCATCGCCATCGTTATCATAATTCCAGCGGCCCATCCAGTAATTCACCTCTTTGCCATCATTCAACCCATCACCATCCGTATTGGCCAGATAGGGATTTGTACCATATATATTTCTCTCATCATCATCGGTCAGGCCATCTCCATCACAATCATTTTCCGACACACAAGGGGGTGTCTGCTCAGAAAGCACCAGATAGCCAATCTCTTCTACCGAAGCCGAGAGGTCTTCACTTGGCTGTGATCTCTCTTGATCAATCAGCACATCAATATTGCCTTTTTCCTTATCTTTCCAGCGCAGATTGGCCGCATCGCTGCTCTCTGCTGTCTGCAGATCTGCAACAAACAGCGGAGGCTCGGCATAACTACCTAAAAAGCCAACCGCTGTAAATTGCTGGGTTTCAGCCTCACCTACACAGCTGACCTCAAAGCTCACCCCATCCTGCCAGCCCGCTGAAGGCTCCCAGGCAATATAAGAGACCGTCTCTGTGGCATGACCTGTCGTATTATTGTCTGCCTGCTCTTGAAGCATGTATTGAAAGCCCTCGGTATCTGTCCCTTTGATTCGGCCAATTACCGCACCCTCCTCGTTATAGCTGATCACACTTGATACCACTATGGGTGTGACACGTTTAGGCCGGGTGAACGGCACCGTCTCAAAGGCATCCGTATTACTGGTTTCAAACTTGCCCGCCTCAATCAGCGTACGGTCATTCAAGACATGAGAGCCGCTCTCCATAACGATGTAACTGACCAGTTCATCAGTATGCACGCCATCAAGGTAATCCCACTCCTGAATCTTGAGCTCAAAGCCCTGGGTACTTACATTGCGTATCCTCACTACAGCGGGGTCAGCATCATCCCGGCTGGCCGGCTTGGCAACCACGACAGGGTCAGCATAATATCTGTCAAGCACCACATGCTTCCATATATGGCCTACGCTCACCTCACCCATGGTGATATCGGTTAACTTAAAGATATCAGGGACAAAGGTGACCGATATCGTATGGTTGGCGCCTATATCTGAAAACTCATACTCCTCATAAGGCGCCTGTGCTTCACCATCCACTGTGACCGTATCAATACGATATCCCGCTTCGGCAACAATCTTATAGGTCAGCGTTGCCCCTTCATCCACCAGCATCTCGCCCTGCGGAGTAATGCTGCCGTTTGACCCGGCAGTTGCTGTGATGGTGTAGGTAACAGGCGGAACCACATCAAACTGCGCCGTAACCGTAACGGCCTGATCCATAGTCACCGTGCAGTCTGCTACTGTGCCACTGCATCCGCCAGTCCAACCGGCAAAGAGTGAGCCGCTCTCCGCCGTGGCGGTCAGTATGACCTCGGTTCCACTGCTGTAGCTGCCGCTACAGGTTGTGCCGCAGTCGATGCCCTGCGCCTGCACCAGGCCGCTGCCCAGGCCTGTTGTTTCTACCGTCAAAAGATGCATATTGACTGCAAAGGTGGCGGATATTTCATGATCCACATCCAGATTTACAAATTGATAGCTCTCCATAGCGCCTGCTGATACTCCATCTACCGTAACATCCGCTATGTGGTAGCCCGCATCAGCAACAATGGTGTAGTCCTGCGTTGCCCCCGCGCCCACTATTGTCTCGCCCTGTGGCGTGATGCTGCCGTTTGGCCCGGCGGTTGCTGTGATGGTGTAGGTAACCGGCGGAGCCTCATCAAACTGCGCCGTAACCGTAACGGCCTGATCCATAGTCACCGTGCAGCCTGCTGCTGTGCCACTACATCCAGTCCAACCGGCAAAGAGTGAGCCGCTCTCCGCCACGGCGGTCAGTGTGACCTCGGTTCCACTGCTGTAGCTGCTGCTACAGGTTGTGCCGCAATCGATGTCTTGCGCCTGCACCAGGCCGCTGCCCAGGCCTGTTGTTTCTACCGTCAAGAGATGCATGTTGACTGCAAAGGTGGCGGATATTTCATGATCCGCATCCAGATTTGCAAATTGATAGCTCTCCATAGCGCCTGCTGATACGCCATCTACCGTAACATCCGCTATGTGGTAGCCCGCATCGGCAACAATGGTGTAGTCCTGTGTATCCCCCGCGCCCACTACCGTCTCGCCCTGTGGCGTGATGCTGCCGTTTGGCCCGGCGGTTGCCGTGATGGTGTAGGTAACCGGTGGAGCTTCATCAAACTGCGCCGTAACCGTAACAGCCTGATCCATAGTCACCGTGCAGCCTGCCGTACCCGAACAACCCCCACCAGACCAGCCGGCAAAGAGTGAGCCGCTCTCCGCCGTGGCGGTCAGCGTGACCTCGGTTCCACTGCTGTAGCTGCTGCTACAGGTTGTGCCGCAGTCGATGCCCTGCGCCTGCACCAGGCCGCTGCCCTGGCCTGCTTTTTCTACCGTCAAGGTCTGTGGCAGCATCTCAGCTGACCACAAAACCAGATAGCCCACGCCCTCTGTGGAGGCCGTTGGAGGGACAGGATCCTGGTCGCTCAGGATGCTGTTCATAATGCTGCTGGACTCCTCCTGGTCAGGCAGTATGCTGATCTCCGCAGTGCTCTTGCCGCTCCAGCGCAGGTTGACGGTGCCGCCATTGGTCGTCTGCAGATCCGCAATAAACAACGGCGGACTCTGGTAGCTGCCGCTGAACCCAAGCACCCTGGATTGTTGCGTCAGTACGCCATTGATCGCGCCAACCTCAAAGCTAATGCCATTCTGTATACCCTGTGATGGCTCCCAGGCGATAAAGGAGACACGCTCAGTCTCATGTGCCTGGTTGTTTAACCCTTGCTCCTGCAACATATAGCCAAAGCCGGTGGTATCTATATTGCCCATTCGGCCAATGACCGCCATCTCTCCGTTATATGTGACGACACTTGACATCACAACAGGGGGAACCGCGAATGGCTGGGTAAAGCCAACGGGGCCAAAACTGGAGGTTGCATTCGTATCGAACCAGCCGGCCTCAACCCGTGTGCCATCCTCCAGCAGGTAGCTCCCTCTCTCCATAACCACATACCCAACCTGCTCTTCAGCGTGATCCGTGCTGTCGCCTAGCAGTCCTAAAATGTATTCCCACTCCTGAATACGCACCTCAAAGCCTTGCGCACTGACATTGCGCACTCGAACTACCGCAGGTGAGCTGTCATTCAGGCTGGCAGGTTTGATCACGACCACGGGGTCTGTAAAGGTCTTGTTAAGGTCGACCTGCTTCCACTGATCCCCCACACTCACCTCACCCATTTCGATTGAAGAGAGCAGGAGCGTATCGCTTGTTTCAGCAAATTCAGCTGCAATCGTGTGATCTGCACCTATATTTTCAAAGCTGTAGCTGCCCACAGCACCCACAGAGCTGCCATCCACCAGCACGTCTGATATGTGGTAGCCATCAGCCGCTGTAATAGTAAACGCTACCGTAGTGCCTGCATCATAAGCTGCCGTACCCTCTGGGTTTATGGCGCCATTGGCTCCAGCACTGGCGATTATGGAATAGGTATCAGAAAAAGTGGATACCACAAAGTCGAAGGTTGCAGTTACAGCAACCGCCTGGCTCATAGTGACCGCACAGGTTGCCGTGCCCGAGCAGCCCCCACCAGACCAGCCAGCAAAGACCGAGTCGCCAATTGGCAGCGCAGAGAGGACAACCACTGTACCTTCTGCATACTCTGCACTACAGGCTGTGCCGCAATTTATCCCGGTTGCCTGCACCAGGCCGCTTGCTCCGGTGCTTTCATCTTTGGAGATCGTCAATCGATGTTGCTGTGGATCTGCATCGCCACTCAATGCCAGCTCCATCTCCGGCAGATAGAGATCATCAGAGAGAATCAGCAGCGATGCACTCTTGCTGCCTGCCGTAAGCGGCTGAAACTGCACATCAATCGCGCAGCCCGCAGCAGGTGCCAGGATTCTCTCTGCACAATCGTCAGAGAGGATAGAGAACCCGGAGGCATCAGCACCCGTTAGCGTAACGGCCCCGACAGCAAGGTCCCCACTGCCATCATTAGAGAGCGCAAAGCTCTGGCTTATCGGCGCATCACTAACTGTAAGCGTGCCAAAATCATGTGACTGGGGTGAAGCGACAATATTGCCATAGACGTTATCAATACCGAGCGTTTCAACCGTATGTGTATTCAGGGAGGCTATGAATAACCGGCTGCTGCCCGGTGCAAAGGCAATCCCCTGCGGATTGCGTAGCGGGCGATTGGCATCATAGAGCTTGCCCAGGTAGTTTCCATAGGTGTCATACACCGTTACAACATTCTGGTAACCATCCGTAACATAGATTCGGTCAAGGGTATCCACGGCAATACCATAGGGCCTGATAAAGGCAACCGTATCACCCTGCTCATCCGTCCCCGTTGTAATAAAGCTGCGCAGAAACAGGCCATTAAGATCAAATACCTGCACCCGGGCCGAAGTGCTCAACGCAACCAGGTCAGAGACCAGTATCTCGCCGGTGACCTCGTTGACAGCAATTGCGGTGGGGGTCTGAAACTGGCCATTGCCTGTCCCCCTGCTGCCAAAAGAGGATTTGAAGGTGCGATCAGCATTATAGATGGTGACCTTGTGCTCGCGCCCATCGACCACATAGATCAAGCCTGCACTATCTACAGCAACTCCAACCGGTTTCTGAAATTCGCCATCGCCCTGCCCCAGCGTGCCGACAAGTGAAAGATCCGGTGCATAAACCTCAACATTGCCTTTTCCAATATTCGCAATATATACCCGCCCCTCAGCATCCACAGCGACAGCCGCAGGTTCAGCAAGCCCATAAACAGAGCGCTGATACACCCCGGACTTGTTAAATACAAGCATTTGATCCCGGTTGGATTCCACTACGTAGATCGTCTCGTCATCTCCAACCGCCACCCCGGATGGCAGATGCAGGTGAGAGGTAATAGGGGGCAGCGTTTCAGCGGCTGGCAGTGCCGCAGAGGAGAGATTGGGGAGAAACAGCAGTAGAAAGAGAACAAACAGCAGGCACTGCACCATCACAGCATGCGCATTGCAACCCGCCATACAGCCCGTATTGGCCACCCTGAACGGCCCTGGCAGGCCAGCCTGTGCTTTTTTAGTTTTTGCCATCATATATAAAACCCCGCCAGCCCGGCATGCAGTAGATCTGCCAATGCTAATCTATACACAAATGTCAGCAGGCAGGCTACCCATCAATAGCATCCGCCTGATCTGGTCACATGGCCCGGCTGTTTGCCCCGGTAAAGGCCGCGCCCAATACAGGCCTCACCCTGCAACATTACTGTTTTATCACAAGATAAGCACAAGCAGCCAACACACCCATGCATTCAATCAAGTTTAACGACTCAACAGCTGGGAGCTTTAACCCTGCCAGGGAACAGATTTTGGAATCAGCACACCAAAACCTGGATGTTTCTCAATAGTTTATTTCCCAATACCAGGATACTCTCCTGGCTGATTTTATGGCCACAAACCTGAGCACAAAATACCCAAGCTCCGCACCGGGCAGCCTATAAACGCCCCTAATCCCATGCAATACATGGGTTTTTAAGGTTATTACCGGTGCCCTACCAGCCACAAAATCTTGCTGTCTTTCAACAACGGACTGGCTGGCACCAATGTCCTGCTGGCTAAAACAGACCCGGCAAAAAGGCAGTTAATACTCAAAAAAACAGCTGAACCGTATTCCTATAATTCAGGAACCGGATTCAGTATATCCCCAACAATCTGGGCAAAGCACTGGCATCCGCAGTTGGGCGGGATGGGGCGCGCACTGGCAACCGCCACTGCAACAAAAAACCAAGCTACAAAAAAGGCTCCTGAACGGAGCCTTTTTTGTAGCCAGCAACCAACTGGAAATCACTCGATCAAGCGGTGAGGCGCTCAAATTTTGCACGCAGCTCTTCTTCTGTCTCTTCGTGATCAGGATCTTTTGGAATGCAGTCAACCGGACAGACCTCCACACACTGTGGCTCATCATAGTGGCCCACACACTCGGTGCATTTGTCAGGATCTATCACATAGATCTCATCGCCCTGGGTGATGGCGTCATTGGGACACTCCGGCTCACACACATCACAGTTAATACATTCATCAGTAATCATTAAAGCCATGGTTTTCCTCCTAACAATGGGTAAAAATTTATAATTCCCTGTGTTCCAATGCCGCCTGAACTACAGGATGAATAAACTCCGATACATCCCCTCCAAGTCCGGCAACCTCTCTCACCAGGCTGGACGAGATATAAGCGTACTGCTCCGCCGGCCTGAGAAACAGCGTCTCCACATCCGGCGCCAACCGGCGATTTATGCCTGCCAATTGAAATTCATACTCAAAATCCGACACCGCTCGCAGACCGCGCAGTATAACCTTTGCACCGTGCTGGCTGGCAAAATCCACCAGCAGCGTGTCAAACGGGCAGACCTCAACATTGCCAAGATCAGCCAATACTTCGCTGGTAAGCGCAACCCGCTGCTCGACCGGAAAGAGCGGCCGCTTTCCAGGGCTGGCCGCTACTGCGACAATCACCTTGTCAAACAGAACGGCTGCTCGCATAACGATGTCGCTATGACCGTTGGTTATGGGGTCAAATGTCCCTGGGTAAACCGCTGTGGTCATACTCTTCCTATATCACGATGGAACAAATGATAGTTCCAGACTGGTTGAAGGACAAACCCTTCGCCCCGCCAACCGCCCCCTGCTATTGCCAGGCAAGCAGGCAGTAGGTCACCTGCCCACTTCTCTTTTCACGTAAAATCCGCCACTGCGGCGAAAAAAAAGGAAGCGATTCTACCACATCCGTCTCAAGATACACCCGCGCATTTTCTGCCAACAGGCCACTCGATGCAAGTTGCTGGCAACAGGGTTCCAGCAGCCCTGCGCTAAAAGGCGGGTCGATAAAGACAATATCAAAAGAGGGTTGGGGAGGGGCGGCCTGCAGCCAGTCCAGCGCATCGGCCTGCACCGCTTTGGCCTGGCTTAGCCCTAAATCCACAATATGCCCCTGTAGTTGGCGGACTGCCTGCGGGGCTTGGTCCAGCAACAGCACCTCTCCCGCCCCACGGGATGCCGCCTCCAGCCCCAGGGCGCCGCTGCCGGCAAAGAGATCCAGACAGCGGGCGCCCGGGAGCATGGGTTGCAGCCAGTTAAACAGGGTCTCACGAATACGATCACCCGTGGGACGCAGCCCAGGCAGATCAGGAAAGGCCAGGCGACGGCCCCGGTGCCGCCCGCCAATGATGCGAACCCGGTTCAGCCCCTTTCGCTTTGCTCTCACTCAGCGCGGCCCACCACAATCGTAACAAAACGATCCGGCTGCAGCCGCCGCTGAAAGGCCTCTTTGATCTGTTCGGCCGTTACCGCCTCGATCTTGGCGACAAAGGTATCCAGATAGTCCAGCGGCAGATCATAAAAGCCCAGCATCGCCAGGTATCCGACGATATCCTTGTTGCTGGCAATGCGCAGCGGGAAGCCGCCGGTGATATTCTGCTTGCTGGCCGTCAGCTGCTCCTGGGTTGGCCCCTGGTCGATAAAGTCCTGCAGCGTCTTGCGCATCACCGTCAACGCCTCCTGCGCCTGCGCGTTTTTGGTCTGCGCCCCCATGACAAACGGGCCTGCCTGACGCATCGGGCTGAAATA
This sequence comes from Gammaproteobacteria bacterium, assembly GCA_015490795.1. Classification (GTDB taxonomy): domain Bacteria; phylum Pseudomonadota; class Gammaproteobacteria; order Chromatiales; family Chromatiaceae; genus WFXD01. The sequence continues at coordinate 9,844 of WFXD01000034.1, read as the reverse complement.
GCTGTAGACGCTGTATGAGAGGCCGCGTTTCTCGCGCACCTCGTTGGTCAACAGCGAGACAAACCCGCCTCCACCCAGGATGTGGTTGCCCACATAGAGCACGAAATAGTCTGGATCATCCCGGCTGATACCGGGCTGGCCCAGCCGGATATGCGACTGTGAAGAGGGGAAGTTGATCTGCTTCGTCACACCTTTGGCCAGTGCCGCAACCGCTGGCAGCGCCGGGGCAGGCTGCCCCTTTGCCAGACCGGCGGTGAGCTGCGTGGCGATCTTTTCTGCCTGCTTTCGATCAACCGCGCCGACAATCGCCACCACGGCATTGCGTGCCACATAGTAGGTTTTGTGCATGCGAACGAGATCCTCCCGCACCATGGCAGCAAGAGACTCCTGGGTGCCGCCCGGATCAGAGGCATAGGGATGCCCTGCAAAAAGCGTGGCAAAAAAGGCCTTCGAGACCACCGCGCCAGGGTTCTGCTCACTCTGGCGCAAGCCAACCTGCATCGCCTCACGCACCCGGTTGAAATCCGCCACCTCAAAACGCGGTTGGGCCACAACGGCCGACAGGGTCTCCAATGCGGTGTTGAGCGCTTTGGGTTCGGTCAGGCTGCGCACCGTTGCCCAGGCCATATCCCGTGCAGAGCCGGTACTGAAATTTGCACCAACACCTTCCATCCGCTCGGCCAGCTGATCGGCATCCCAATCACCCGCACCCTGACGCAGCAGGGCTGCCGTCAGCTGGGCCAGCCCTGGCTTGTCACCATCACGGGCGCTGCCCGCATCAAACACCATACGGATATCCACCATCGGCAACTCCGGGGTGGTAACCAGCAGCACGCGCGCACCATTGGCTGTCTGCCAGCTCTCTATTTTTGGCCCGGCAAACAGGGTTGACGATGAGAGTGATGCAATAAAAACCGCAGCGGTAATCCAGATTCTCACGACAGCGCCTCTTCTGTTAATGACCATGACGACCTCCAGCAGCAGGTTTTGCAGGCGCGCTCACCGCCATCGGCAGCGGCACCAGCTCGGCAACGGTCAAGTGCTCCTGCACCAGATATTTTTTTGCCACCGCCTGCACCTGCTCTGGCGTGACCGCTTTGAGCCGGTCGATATACTCATTATTCAGCCGCCAGCCCAGGCCAATGGTCTCCAGCATGCCGATCTGCATCGCCTGGTAGAAGACCGAGTCCTGCTCATAGACCTTGCTGGCAACCACCTGGGCCTGAATCCGCTCCAGCTCCTGCCGGGCGACCGGCTCGGTTTTGACTCGCTCCAGCTCGGCCAGCAACGCGGCTTCAAGATCAGCAATGGTGTTTCCTTCAGCCGGCGATCCATCCAGCAGCAGCAGGCCGGGGAGCCGGGTAAAGGCGCCATAGCTGGCGCCGGCTGACACGGCGATCTCCTGTCCGCGCACCAGATTACGGGCAAAACGGGCACTGGAACCGCCATCCAGCACCGCTGCCAGCATCTCCAATGCATAGGGCTCCCACTCCTCTGCGGCCGTTCCCACCGCCGGTGTCTTGTACCCCATCAGCAGATAGGGCTGGCGCGCCGGGGCATGTACCTTCAGCCTGATCTCTCCCAGCTGGGGCGGCTCCTTTGAGGGCTTGGGGCCATTGATCTTCTCTGGCTTGAAGGCACCAAAATGCCTCTTGGCCAGGGCCAGCACCGCCTTGGCATCGACATCCCCCACTACCACCAGCGTGGCATTATTCGGGGCATACCAGCGCCGGTACCAACTGCGCAGGTCATTCACATCCATATTGTCCAGATCATTCATCCAGCCGATGACCGGGTTACGGTAAGGCGAACTGCGAAAGGCCACGGCGTTAAACTGCTCATAGGTCAGCGAGGTGGGCTTGTCTTCGGTGCGCAGCCGACGCTCCTCCTTCACCACCTCCACCTCCTTGGCAAACTCCTCCGGCAGCAGGACCAGGTTGCGCATGCGATCCGCCTCCATCTCGAAAGAGACCTCCAGCCGATCCCTGGAGAGGGTCTGGAAGTAGGCGGTGTAGTCCCGTCCGGTAAAGGCATTTTCCCGCCCGCCATTGGCTGCAATGATGCGCGAGAACTCACCCGGCGCATATTTTTCTGTCCCCTTGAACATCATGTGCTCCAGCACATGGGAGACCCCGGTGATACCCCGGTGCTCGTAGCTGGAGCCCACCTTGTACCACAGCTGGGAGACCACGATCGGCGCCCGGTGATCCTCCTTCACAATCACCTTCATGCCGTTATCCAGCTGAAACTCATGCACCTGCGCAGTGGCAAATGCCGCGCTACTGCACCAAAGCAGCAACAATATCCAAATAGAACGTCTCATTTAATCTTCCTGGGTCACGATTGGGATAGGGAGATCCCCATCAAAATGTTAGGATTCACCTCTTGCAGATGACAACATCCAGGCCCGGCATTTTTTCAGAGCCTGGGAGAGATGTCCAAAGCCATTGAACCTGGGCACTGCAAGCGCTTGCATGCACATGGCATACGCCCTTGCAGGATCCAGGTTAAAGACTCACCACCCTCATGAAAGGTTCCAGCTGGATAATAAATCATGTTTGGATTTGGCAGACGAAAGAGAAAGAGAGAAGAGGCCGAAGCTGCTGCAAAGGCTGCTGCCGAAGAGGCGGCAAAAAAACAGCCGGAAGAGGCGGCGGAGGCAGAGGAGCCCGTTGAGGCCCCACCCGCACCTGAAACAGAACCCGCTGCTACAGGGGAGGAGCATCAGGAGACACCCCGCGCAGAGAGCCCTCCCGATGATGCTGAGCGGGAAGAGCCCGCCAGGATGCCTGAAACCACCACCCCGGAACCCGCACCAGAGCGCAAACCCGGCCTCTTCAAGCGTCTGAAAAAGAGCCTCACCCGCACCCGCAGCAGCTTTACCGACGGGCTGGCCAACCTGGTTCTGGGGCGCAAGGAGATCGACGACGAACTGCTCGAAGAGCTGGAGACCCTGCTGCTGGTTGCCGATGTGGGGGTCGAAGCCACCACCCGCATCATCAACAACCTCAACGGGCGCGTCCGGCGCAAAGAGCTCTCCGACCCCGATGCACTCTCGGCCGCGCTCAAGGCCCAGTTGCAGGATATTCTGCAACAGAACGAAAAGCCGGTGCTGCAACCATCACCGGGAAAACCCCAGGTCATCCTGATGATCGGCATCAACGGTGCAGGCAAAACCACAACCATCGGCAAACTGGCCAAACAGCTGCAGAAAGAGGGCAACAGCGTCATGCTGGCCGCTGGAGACACCTTCCGCGCAGCTGCCGTGGAACAGCTCCAGGCCTGGGGCGAACGCAACAACATCCCGGTGATTGCCCAGCACACTGGCGCAGACTCCGCCTCCGTCATCTTTGATGGACTACAGGCGGCCACCGCCCGGGGCATCGACGTGCTCATTGCCGACACCGCTGGACGCCTGCACACCAAAAGCAACCTGATGGATGAGCTGGCCAAGATTGCCCGCGTGATGCAAAAGATCGACCCCGACGCCCCGCATGAGGTGATGCTGGTAGTGGACGCCACCACCGGGCAGAACGCCCTCAACCAGGCCATGCAGTTCAATGAGACCATCCCCATCACCGGCATCACCCTGACCAAACTGGATGGCACCGCCAAAGGGGGCATTCTGTTTGCCATTGCCGACCGCATGCAGATCCCCATCCGCTTCATCGGCGTGGGCGAGGCGATTGAGGATCTGCGCTATTTCAACGCCAAAGAGTTCGTTGACGCCCTGTTTGAGGAGTAACCCTTTAGACCCCAAAGCCGGGCTGAAGCCCCGCTTTCCGGCATGAAACAGACTGAACATGATCCACTTTGAAAACGTCACCAAACGCTACCCCGGCGGACATGAGGGGCTGAGCAACGCCAGCTTCCACATCACACCGGGAGAGATGGTCTTTCTGACCGGCCACTCCGGCGCAGGAAAAAGCACCCTGCTGCGCCTGATCGGCCTGCTGGAGCGCTGCACCCGTGGTCAGGTGCGGGTGGGGGGGCGCAACCTCGCCAAGATCAAACGCAGCCAGATCCCCTACCACCGCCGTAAAGTGGGGATGATCTTTCAGGATCACCGGCTGCTCAACGACCGCACTGTATTCGACAACGTCGCCATGCCGCTGGTGGTGGCCGGGCTGCGCCATCAGGAGATCAGCCGCCGGGTGCGCGCCTCGCTGGACAAGGTCGGCCTGCTGAACAGAGAGCGCGTCTACCCGATCACCCTCTCCGGTGGCGAGCAGCAGCGCGTTGGCATCGCCCGGGCAGTGGTCAGCAAGCCCCCCGTGGTATTGGCCGACGAGCCTACCGGGAACCTGGACCCGGCACTCTCACAGGAGATCATGGATCTCTTCCTCCAGTTCAATCAGGTTGGGGTCACCCTGCTCATCGCCACCCATGATCTGGATCTCATCTCAAACATGGGCAGGCGCATCCTCACCCTGGGCCAAAGCCGCTTGCTGCGTGATACTGCGGCCAGCCTGCCATGAGCAATCTGCACCTTGACACCTGGCTGCTGCGCCACCTGCAAGTGGCGCTGGCCAGCCTGGGGCGACTCTGCCGCGCACCCCTGGCAACCCTGATGACCACAGCCGTTATCGGCATCGCACTCGCCCTGCCCACAGGCATGCATGTCGCTCTGAGCAACATCCAGCAGCTGGCGGGGGGCTGGGATGGCGCAGCCACCCTCTCCCTTTTTCTGAAGCAGGAGGTGAAAGAGCAGCAGGCGATGCAGCTGGCCAACAGACTGAGAGCGCATCCACAGCTGGCAAAGGTGCAGCTCATCGACCCCGATCTGGCACTGGAGGAGTTCCAGCGCCTCAGTGGCTTTAAGGGCGCACTCCAGGCGCTGGAGAGAAACCCGCTGCCCACCGTGCTTGTGGTTGAACCGCATCAGCAGCAGAGCACCCCCGAGGCCGCAGAAGCGCTAATGGCCGAGCTTAATCAGCTGGCCGAAGTGGACTTTACCCAGCTTGACCTGCAGTGGGTGCGCCGCTTTCACGCCATCACAGAGATCGCCCGGCGCGGCGTCATGGTGATCGGTCTGCTGCTGGGGCTGGCAGTGCTGCTGATCATCGGCAACACCATCCGGCTGGAGATCCAGAACCGCAAAAGCGAGATCGAGATCACCAAGCTGATCGGCGGCACAGATGCCTTCATCCGCCGCCCCTTTCTCTATAACGGACTCTGGTACGGGCTCTCTGGCGGCATCTTCGCCTGGCTGCTGGTCACGCTCTCGCTGTGGACGCTCAGCGAGCCGGTAGAGCGCCTGGCCGGCCTCTACCAGAGTGAATTTGACCTCTCAGCCATCGACTGCCAAACCCTTGGCCTTCTCCTGCTTGGCAGCACCCTGCTGGGGCTGTTTGGCTCCTGGATTGCCGTGGGGCGTCATCTCAGCAGCATTGAGCCGAATTAACAGGGCGCGGGGATTATGCTGAATAGCCACCAAAAACCCGTGAAACTTTAGACAGTTAAGGCACAACATAAATTTTCCGGGATATACTATGCAGTCTATCTCCTCCGCAAGCCTGGATTCACCATGACCAAAGCCCTCCCCAAAGACCGCACCGCTGAACTTGAAGCGATCATGAACGAACGGATCATGATCCTGGATGGCGCTATGGGCACCATGGTTCAGCGTCACAAGCTGGAGGAGGCAGACTATCGCGGCAAGCGCTTTGCCGACTGGCCAACCAGCCTCAAGGGGATGAATGACCTGCTGGTGCTGACCCAGCCCGATGTGATCCGGGGCATCCACGAACAGTATCTGGCTGCCGGTGCCGATATTGTCGAAACCAACAGCTTTGGCGCAACCCGCAGTGACCTGATCAAGTTTCAACTCTCGGAATTTGCCTATGAGCTGAATGTGACGGCCGCCCGGCTGGCCAGAGAGGCGGCAGACCGCTACAGCACACCTGAAAAACCGCGCTTCGTGGCCGGTGTATTGGGGCCGACCCAGAAGATGGCTTCCGCCTCTGTAGGGGCGCAATCGATCACCTTTGACGAGCTGCGGGAGGAGTACGCCGAAGCCACGCGCGGGCTGATCGAGGGCGGTGCCGACATCATCCTGATCGAGACGGTATTCGACACCCTCAACGCAAAGGCCGCCATCTATGCGGTGCAGCAGCTCTTTGAAGAGGATGGCATCCGGCTGCCGCTCATGATCTCCGGCACCATCACCGATGAGGCAGGGCGCACCCTGTCGGGGCAGACCGCCGAGGCCTTCTATAACTCCCTGCGGCACGCCAAACCGATCACCTTTGGCCTGAACTGCGCCCTGGGACCCGACCAGCTGCGCCAGCATGTAGAGGAGTTCGCACGCATCTCCGAGGCGCGCATCTCTGCCCACCCCAATGCGGGCAAGCCCAACGAGCTGGGCGATTATGACCTGGGGGCGGAGGAGATGGCCGCCAAGATTGCCGAGTGGGCGCAGAGCGGCTTTCTGAATATCGTGGGGGGCTGCTGCGGCACCTCGCCCGACCACATCCAGGCGATGGCCGATGCAGTGGCGGGGATCGCACCCCGCCCGCTGCCTGTCCTGGAACCTGCATGCCGCCTGGCCGGTCAGGAGCCGTGCAACATCACCGCCGACAGCCTCTTTGTGAATATTGGCGAGCGCGCCAATGTGGCCGGTTCCGCCCGTTTCAAGCGGCTGATCATGGAGGAGGATTACGAGACCGCACTGGAGATCGCCCACCAGCAGGTGGAGACTGGCGCGCAGATCATCGATGTCAACATGGACGATGCCATGCTGGAGTCTGTTCCGTCGATGGTGCGTTTTCTGAACCTGATCGAGGGGGAGCCGGAGATCGCCAAGGTGCCCGTTATGATCGACTCCTCCAAATGGAAGGTGCTGGAGGCCGGCCTTAAGTGCATCCAGGGTAAGGGTATCGTCAACTCCATCTCACTCAAAGAGGGTGATGAAAGGTTTATTGAGCAGGCCAAAATCATCCGCCGCTTTGGCGCTGCCGTGGTGGTGATGGCCTTCGACGAGAAGGGACAGGCCGACTCACGCGAGCGCAAGATCGAGATCTGCACCCGCGCCTACAACATCCTGACCCGGCAGATCGGTTTTCCGGCAGAGGATATCATCTTCGATCCCGCCGTACTGACCGTAGGCACCGGCATGAAAGAGCATGATCGCTATGGTCTGGACTTTATCGAGGCCACGGCAGAGATCAAACAGAACCTCCCGCATGCACTGACCTCCGCCGGCGTCTCCAATATCTCTTTCGCCTTCCGGGGCAACAACCCGGTGCGCGAGGCGATCCATGCGGTATTCCTCTACCACGCCATTCGTGCCGGGCTGGATATGGGCATTGTCAACGCCGGGCAGCTGGCGATCTATGACGACCTGCCCACAGAGCTGCGCGACCTGGTTGAGAATATGGTGCTCAACCGCCATCCCGATGCCACTGAACGGCTGCTGGATGCAGCCGAAAGGTACCGGGGCGACGGCAGCGTGGCGGTGCAGGGAGAGAATCTGGCCTGGCGCGACCAGCCCGTTGCCCAGCGGCTGGAGCATGCGCTGGTCAAGGGGCTGACAAAATTCATCATTGAAGATACCGCCGAAGCGCTGGAGGAGCTGGGCCGGCCACTGCATGTTATCGACGGCCCGCTGATGGCCGGCATGAACCAGGTGGGCAAGCTGTTTGGCGAGGGCAAGATGTTTCTGCCACAGGTGGTCAAATCAGCACGAGTAATGAAAAAGGCCGTCGCCTGGCTACAGCCCTATATGGAGCAGGAAAAAGAGGGTGGGGCAAAATCCGCAGGCCGCATCCTGCTGGCCACGGTCAAGGGCGATGTGCATGACATCGGCAAAAACATCGTCGCCGTAGTGCTGCAATGCAACAACTACGAGGTGATCGATGCCGGCGTGATGGTGCCTGCCGAGAGCATCCTGCAACAGGCGCGTGAACAGAAGGTCGACATCATCGGCCTCTCCGGGCTGATCACCCCTTCACTGGATGAGATGGTACATATTGCCAAAGAGATGCAGCGACAGGGGTTCAAGATACCGCTGCTGGTGGGCGGAGCCACCACCTCCAAGATCCACGCTGCGGTAAAGATCGACCCCGAATATGACCAGGCCATAGTGCATGTGCTGGACGCCTCACTGGCGGTAGGTGTTGCAGGCAAACTGTTATCGGAAACCCGGCGGGACGACTATATTCAATCCATCAAGAACGAATACGCCAAGGCCCGAACTGCACGCATGGCCAAGAATGAACAGCGCAAACTGATCTCGCTGGAGGCAGCCCGCGCCAATGCGATGCAGACCGACTGGACGGCCTTTCAGCCCACCAGGCCCAACCGGCCTGGCATCCAGATCTTTAACGAAATCCCTCTGGCCGATATAGCAAAACAGATCGACTGGACCCCCTTCTTCCACACCTGGGAGATGAAAAAACGTTATCCCGCCATCCTGGATGACCCCAAAAAAGGGGCCGAGGCGCGACGCCTTTTTCAGGATGCCCAGCAGATGCTGAAACAGATCATCGACGAAAACTGGCTCCAGGCCAGGGCGATCATCGGCCTCTTCCCCGCCGCTCGCCACGGGGCTGATGATGTGCTGCTCTATACCGATGAAAGCCGCAGCGAAGTCAGTACTCACTTCCGCTTTATCCGCCAGCAGATAAACAAAAAACAGGCCGGAGAACCCAACCTCTGCCTGGCTGACTTCATCGCCCCCGAGGGCGCCGGGGTCGCAGACTACATCGGCGCCTTTGCGGTGACGGCCGGCATCGGCATCGAGCAGAAACTGGCGGAATTCGAGGCCGACCATGACGACTACAACGGCATTATGCTCAAGGCGCTGGCCGACCGCCTGGCGGAAGCACTGGCGGAATGGATGCACGGGCGGGTGCGCAGAGAGTTCTGGGGCTACAGCGCAGACGAACAGCTCACCAACGCGGAGCTGATCGCAGAGAAATACCAGGGCATCCGCCCTGCGGCAGGCTACCCGGCCAGCCCCGAGCACACCGAAAAAGGGGTACTGTGGGAGCTGTTGCAGGTGGAAGAGAATACCGGCATCAGACTGACCGAGAGCTACGCCATGCACCCTGGCGCATCCGTCAGCGGCCTCTATTTTGCCCACCCCCAGGCGCGCTACTTCAGCACCGGCAAGATTGGCCGCGACCAGGTCGAAGATTATGCCCGGCGCAAAGGGATGAGCCTGCAAGAGGCCGAACGCTGGCTGGCGCCAATACTGGGCTACTCAGCACAATAGCGGGCAAACCCCCGGACATCGGTTATTATTACTCCAAGCGCCACACCGTGTGGCCGCTGCAATCCCAGGAGAAGGCATGCAAGTTGAAGCTCTACGCGATTTGGTCATCAACGTACTTGAAGAGATGAAGGCCAAAGAGATCACGGTGATTGACGTCAGAGGCAGAAGCAGCGTCACCGATATTATGGTGATTGCCAGTGGCACCTCCAGCCGGCACGTTAAATCCCTTGCTGAGAGCGTCGCTTTCCAGGCCAAAGCAGCGGGAGAACCCCCCTTGGGATCAGAGGGGGTAGACGAAGGCGAATGGGCGCTGGTTGACATCAATGGCGTTGTGGTTCACATCATGCTGCCCAAGGTGCGTGATTTCTACCAGCTGGAGCGGCTGTGGCAGATGGATGCGCCACAAACTGACGAAACCAACGGATAACCAACTCTGCCAGGGCGAAACCGTTCTGACTCAAATTTGCCGGCCAGACACTAGGGGGTGTTCTCAATTACCTGAGTGAGCGTGATTCTGAGGCATTTTTTGTGCTGGCACCAACAGTAGGCGCTTTAGGCGAGGCGCGGTGAGGCGTAATAGTTACTCTATTGCAACGAACCGCAACGCCGCCAGCATGAAAAAGGGCC
>WFXD01000033.1 GCA_015490795.1 Gammaproteobacteria bacterium | reverse complement strand
CCCATGCCGCCGCCACTCTCTCCGGCCAGGCCGCCTGTTCTGCTATGGCAGACCCAGCAGTCGTGTTGCCGAAAGGTTTCTGTTTCATGGTGGACATTAGTGCCACGCATCGGGGAGCCTGTAACCCGCCATACCGGGTGGCAAATCAGGCAATCTCTAAAGGGCTGGATGTCGCCTTTCCCTTCCCAGGTCAAGGTATGGCATGAAAAGCAGTTATAGGGTTCACCGGGTGTGCCGCCGGGAGCATCGGGGGCTTTTGACTGACTCAGGCTGGGGATCGGTGTTCCAATCAAGAGGTGATGCCGATCGGGGTTCCTTGCCTTGAGCATGGGGAGCGCCTCAAGATCTTCATGACAGTTCCTGCATATCTCTTCCCTGACATCACCGCAAAATATGCAGGGCATTGCGCCAACAGTGCTAGAGAAGGCGGCTAATATCAATATTGCACTGAAAATGCCTCTGTATCTCTTCATAAGGGTCTGCTCCCTGGGGTGGCTGGGGGAATCTCTTCTTTTTGTTTATCAAAACTGAAGAGCAATGCATTTTCTTTATAAATCAAAAAGATAAAGCGGATATTGTTTGAATTGTGCGCTGACTTCAGCACTATCTACCCCCTCATCATTACTATGACTTGAGTGTGGTATTGTTGGTGTTTGCTTTGCATGCTGTCAACTTAAAAGCGGTAAAATCAGCTTAATGAGGAACAGGGATCGTATTTTGGACTGACTGGTTGGGGTGTTGGCTTGTATCACCCTGGAAAAACCAGTTGAGCCTGCTACCCCAAAAGCGGGCACAAGTGCAAACGTCTAATGCACTAAAAATCAGGCGGAAAAAACCTGTATATTAAGCACCCTGTTTGCCACTGTTGCAGCTTCAACGGCTCTTTATTTTGGATTAGGATTCTGGATGTTGAGAAAAATGAAGGATTTTATCATCGGTGCTTAAAACAGTATGGCGCATCCTATCCTCCCATACCCTTGCTGTGTGGATGCTGGGCTTGATGACCCTGGCTGTTCTGGCGGCGGGCACCTTGCCGCAAAGTGCGCGACTCTCGCCTGAAGAGCAGGTAGGTTGGGATACAGAGTGGGAGACTACAGCCTCCTGGCTGGATACCTTGGGTCTGTCGCAGATTGTGGGTTCTGGCTGGTTTACCGGGCTCTGCGTTGTGCTGCTCATCAATATGACTGCAGGCACGCTGGCCGCCTTCAGCCGTAAATGGGCTATCTACCGGGGGCATTCGAAGCCCGGATACGAGCTGCGAGGCAGCGGGGCAGCCCCTGCCGTGCCTCCCCCTTTTTTCAAAAAGAGCACTGGAGGCATGGGCACCGTGAGCCAAATGCGAGGTGCTCCGGGTCTGTTTGGTTTGACTATCTTCCACCTCGGTATTGCAGTGGTTGTGCTGGCGGCTTTCTGGCGTGGTGCAATGGACTTTTCTGACTACCTGGAGCTGAGTGTGGGTGAGGTCTTTTCAGGCCAGCCGGGCAAATTCCAGCGCCGTCAGCCGCCCCCCGAACCATTTGACGCGGTGATCCGCCTGGATCGGGCAGAGATAGAGGTCAGAAACGGGAAATATATGGGGGAATTCCGGGGCCATTTCAGCTATCAGATTGCTGGTAGCCCGGTCAGAGAGACAACAGTAGTGGCCAACCACCCCCTGCGCCTGGGGGATTTTGAGCTCTACCTCAAGGAGAACTTTGGATACAGCGCCTGGTTTGAACGGTTGAGAGCGGACGGCTCATCCTCACTGCTCTACATCCACTTCAACACAGAGCGCCAAGCGTGGGGAAAGCCCTGGTCAGGGGAAAAAGAGCAGCTGCTGCGGTTTGATAATATTCCGCTCTACTACAGCATGAGCCTGAACAACACACAGCCCCCCACCTTTGATCTAAAAGTGAGCCGGGGGGGGCAGACTGTGTTCGAGGGCAGGTTACGACCGGGTGATGTCGCTGATCTGGGCGCCTACAAGCTGCGGTTTCAAGGCATGGTGCCCTGGATGACCTTCAATCTGACGCTAGATAGAGGGGAGAACTCCATATTTATCGGCTTTATTATCACCCTGCTGGGGTTTCTTCTGCACCTGCTCTTTTGGCCGCGTCGAATGGAGTGGACGATAACGGATGATGGCTGGGTCGTGCGCGCATGGGTGCGCCGGGGTGATGATACCTTTGAGAAAAAGTGGAATGAGTGGCGCCACCAGCTGAAACAGGAAGCGGCATGAGCAACATCATCTTCCTGCAATGGGTGATTGCAGCAGCCTATCTGCTGGCGGCAGGGTTGTTGGCTGCGCGCAATCGCAGGCCGCAGTTGGGGCGTATCGCTGTCGGTCTGGCCGGTTCGGGGCTGCTGCTGCATGCCGCCATGGTACTGGTGCGCGGGCTGGAGTCAGGACAGATCCCCATTGTGACCCGCTATGAGGATTTTACTGTGGATGCCCTCTTCATGGCATCGGTCTGGCTGCTTGCCCAATGGCGCTGGCCTCAACTGCGGCCGGCCGGGATTCTGGTGCTGCCCTTTGCTGCCTTTGTGGTCGTTGCTGCGCTCAACTACAGCCTTGGCGTGTTTCCCATGAGCCCTGCGCTGCGCACCAACTGGCTGATCATTCACGCCTCGTTGAACAGCCTGGCAGTTGGTTTTGCAACCTTGACGCTGGCAGTGGGGCTACAGCTGAAGCGGGAGGGTATGCAGCTGGTTGGTCGCCTTATGTCGTGGACCTTCCTCTATTGGAGTGCCATGGTCGCAGCAGGGTCCTATTGGGCCAGTATTGCATGGGGACGTTTTTGGGCGTGGGATCCCATTGAATGCTGGAGCCTGGGGACGATATTTGCCTATGCATTTGTCCTGCATCTGCGCATGAAACCCCAATGGTGTCAGGGCTACCGCAGCCTGTTGATCGGCATACTGCCCTTTGGTCTTTTGATGTTCACTACCTATGGACTGGTCTTTGTCATGCGCAGTGTTCATGGTCAATATATCTTTCAGTAAGCGGACAGAAAGGGCGGTAAAGATGGAGCGCCCCGCCTCTCTTTTGGCCTGCCTGATGGTGATGGGTCTGCTTTTGGCAGGCTGCGAACAGCAGCAGCCCGGAATGGCAGAAAAACAGCGCAGGGTTGCCACCATGGTACTGACGGATCTACAGGGTGTTGAACACAGCCTGGCAGATTATCGGGGCAAGTGGGTTATCGTGAACTACTGGGCGACCTGGTGCCCCCCCTGTCTGGAGGAGATCCCTGAGCTGGTGCAGTTCCATAATGAGCATAAAGGGAACAATGCTGTGGTATGGGGAGTCAACAGAGAGGATATTCCGCTTACAGAGCTAAAAAGATTCGTGGCAAAGCAGCGGATCAGTTATCCGCTATTCCAGGTTCCAGCCGATAGCATGTCACCGTTAGGGCCCGTTTTGGGGATACCCACTACCTATCTGGTCTCTCCGAAAGGGGAGGTTGTTGCCCGGCATGTGGGGCTGGTTAGCGCACAAAAGCTGGAGGCGTTTCTCCAGTCTCATCAGAACAAATAGTGGGGTGCTGTTTTATGGCATGTTACCATTCGATGCCTTTTTTATTTATAAATTCTGGAGTTAAGCATGGCAGTGTGGAGTTTTAGCAGCCGACCATCGGTTGCTGTCGCATCGGCTATTATCGTGTTGGTTATGTTGAGTGGTTGTGGGCAGGCGCCTGAAGAGCCTGTAGAGAAGAAGAGTGATTCGGCTGCGGTTACAGCACCAGGGGTTATTACAGGTAATGAAGCATTGCCTGCGGGCCACCCGCCCATTGAGGGGCTGCAAGATCCTGCCTTATCCGATGCCGGCGCTGCACTGCCGCCAAACCATCTGCCTGTGCCAGAGGTTGGGGATGAGGCCCGCCCGGGTGAAGAGCCGGAACATCCGCCAAACTCGGGAAAAGAGCTTGTGGTGGCAATACCTGATAGCGTTAAAGGGAGGTGGTCCTCTGTGCAGCTGGCACTCTCTTTGGCGGATGGCACAAAGAGAGAGATTCGCGCTATTCTAGGTGAGGAAACCCAACTGCCCGATCCCGGTCTAATGGTGCGGGCAGAGATCTTTTTACCCGCCTATATCAGCGACTTTGAAACAATCAAAAGCGCATCAAATGAGTTGACAAATCCGGCGGTAAAAGTGCGCCTGTTTAAAGATCAAAAGGCCGTTGCAGTGGGGTGGATCTTCCAGAATTATCCGGAATTTAACAGCTTCAAAAGTGAATGGGTAACATTACAGCTGTTATCTGCCGAAGCGGATGGAACCCATTAGTAACCTATAAACGTGGTGTGAATCCTGATGAAGATTTGTGATATGAGAAGGGTTTATCAAAAGCAACTGTTTTCACTCTGCATGCTGTTTGTGCTTGCGCTCCCGGCCGTGGCCCAGACTGAAAAGAAGCTGCCTTTTGATCTGAAGCGTGATGTACTGACAGCCCGGATAAAAAATGTATTGATCGCCAACGATATTAATAGCATTAAGCGCAATCTGATTGATCGCAGATTTTCACCTCTGCATGCCATGCCAGCCTATAGAGAGCTTCTGCTATGGGGCAGCAAGGCAGCAGAGAATGATCCTTATTGGGAAGATGTTATTGCACTGGTACGCGAAGGGATGGTGGCAATAGTGCGTGACTCTGCCATGGGGCTGCCGTTGAAAGGGTGGACAGGTAAAGGGGAGCCGATCAGCGTGATCTACCTGAACAGTGTTCCGGCTTATAAACAGGTGCCTGATTTTAATGATTTGAGCACACTGAAATGGCGGGATGACCTGTTTGAAGAGGTTGTTACACCAGCTTCAATAGGGCTCTCATTGGGTGCAAAAGCGCTGATGATCACCGTTGACCAGTCGCAGGCAGGGAGAGCGTATGCCCCTGTGATATTGGCTTCGGCGCTACAGGAGTTGGACATCCTGACCCAGCAGCTATTTCTGAAAAAACGACTGGTTGCAGAATCAGAGAGTCTGCAAACCGCAGCGGGTGAAAAAAAGATACAGGGCAAGGAGAGTGAGCGTGGTGTAAAGATGCTGTTGGCGCCAATCCCCAAGGCATTGGGTGCATCGACTGGAAAAAAGGTGTTAAAGGATTCACTGGGCCCTGTTGGTGAAGGGACATATGTACCCGATCAGCTTAAACTGCCCGTGGATCAAAAGGGTTGGGAGGTGAAAGATGACATTAGCCGGCTCTTCTCCCAGGCCTCTCTATTGGAGGGGCTGCTCTACCTTCATGAGCTGTTGGCCAATGATGCATTGATACAACCCTTTATGCGTAATGGGGCATTGGAGGGGCGTAAGTTGAGCGATTGGCGCACACTGACCCGCCGCGCAATAGATGTTGTTTTTGAAACGATTACAACGAAGCATTTTGATTCAGCGACCGGAAGTTTTGTTGGCAGCTACCAGCCAGGCAAGGGGTCTGGCAACCGCATCCGGGTTGATGATGCCAGCCGTATTATCAATGTATTGGAGAAGCTCGCCTCAACATTCCCGAAAGATGCCGGCCTGCAGAGACAGGTGCGAAACTATATCCTCTCCCAAGCGGCTTTTATAGAAAAATCACAGGGAGGAAAGGATGATATACCCCGTGGTTATCTGTTGAAAAACGGTGCTCATATAAAGGGGTTGATGCGGGAGTTCACCAACGCGCTCGCCTATGTATCCATCATGCTTGCGGCGGAAAAGGCTTTACATGATGGCCGCTATCAGGATATGGCTGTCAAACAGTTTGAAATCATGCACAAGCTGTTCTGGTCTGATGCGGCCCAGGTATACCGCCTGTCGGCAGGACTTAAAGTCTCAACCTATACCGGGGCCTCTTTTTCAGTGGTGATGGAGTGGCTGCGGAGAATGGGTGCCATGGTGCCTGCTGTTACTGATGCGAACAAGCATGCAAAAAAACACATTGAAGTGGTACTGAAAAACTCAGGGCTATTGCAAAGTGAAGGGCCGGCAACAGGTGAGGTGCATCCGCCGGAATATTATCTTGAAAACGAGATGGATGAGCTGTACCTCCGTCTGAAAGAAGGTGGCGTTGAAAAACTTGCGGCATCAATCGAAGCGTTTGTCGATCAAGTGAGTGATCAGGATGGAGATGGCATACTGGGCGCCCGTTTTTCAGGTTATAAAACAGGTGGTGCCCCCGTGATTACGATGCAGGTAGGGGTAACAACACCGATCTACTCTAGTGCAGGCACGGGGCGCGAGGGTGAGTTGCAGCGCAACTACGGATTCTAACCCGGAAAATTCCCGCAGTTAAAATGCGCCATTTTTGGTAATGACACAATAGATGTTAATGAGAGAGGATGTTGGATGAGATACCGGTTATCTATAGTTCTTATGCTGGCTGTAGCCTGGAGCGGTATATCGGCAGCAGGAACCAGCAGCGTGTTTGGCAATGTATCAAAAGGCAGTCTCTATTTTTCAAAACGTTGCGCCATGTGCCATGGGGAGGACGGCCGCGGCAATGACGGGATGGCACCTGATTTTACTGTTGAATGGGACAGACTGACCAAGTCAGACAGTGACCTGGCAGCCAATATCCGTGCGGTGTACAAAGATCCAACCCGTTCCAAACGCTATAATGCGGGTGACTGCCCCCGCCACCCGGCCATCTCAGACGATGATATGGAGGATATCCTGGCCTTTTTGCGCCGCCTGGCCGAAAGCGAGGACAGTGGCGGAATGCTGGGTTCACCGGGTGATTTTTTTGATAGGCAGCCCGATGGTTTTGGTCAAAAAGAGAGTGGCTTTGGGCAGGATGATGGCTTTTTTGATAAGTGACCGGCTGGGTGATCCCTAAGCCAGTGATGGCTTCTCTTCGCCGCCAAAGGCATCCAGCATTGAGGGGATAAAGCGGGACAGCTCTAAAGTCATCAGGGCAAAGTCGGCATCAAAGCGGCTGGCCTCGTCTGCGGCTTCATCTGCGGCACGCTCCTGTATAATATCGAGAAAGCGCAGGCGTTTAACCGAGAGGTCATCACACAATACGCAAGTAAGGTGCTCATGCCACGCTATGGCCAGTTTGGTGACCTGCTTGCCCGCCTTTAGATGAACCTGAATCTCATCGGATAGCAGATCCTGCTTGGTGCAGCGGATGACGGCCCCCTCTGCGCTGGGGTCACGCAGCTCGCACTGATCCTCAATGGCATATCCCGCAGGCGGAGCCAGACCGTTCAACCAGTGGGTTAAGATGCTTGCCGGGGCGCTCTGTACAGCGGGGGGGAGCGCCGGCAGCGTCCCCAGGGTCTCGCGCAGCAGCGAAACCAGCTCTTCTGCTTTCGATGCACTGGAGGCATCGACAACCAGCCACCCCCCTTTGGGGTCGATGTAGGCATAGGTGTGGCTGGATTTGCTAAAGGCCTTTGGCAGCAGATCCACCAATATCTCCTGGCGCAGCTCCTCCCGCTCATTGCGGCGCACGGTGCGAGCCTGCTCGTCTTCTATCGTGGCGACTTTTTCAGCCAGAATCTCCTGGATGACTGTGGCAGGCAACACCTTCTCCTCTTTGCGTGCGCAGATCATGATGTAGCCATTAGCGGCATGAGTGAGCAGCTCGCTGTGACGGCCCAATGGCGCTGTCCAGCCATAAGTGGATGGTTCCAGTCCTGCACAGGGGCGGGATGCTCTTTCCACCAGCTGCTCATGCAAGGCCTCCGGTGAGAGGTCAAAAGGCTTGGTGAGGCGATACAGGCGCAGGTTTTTGAACCACATGAAATGTATATCCTTGAAGAAAAACGGGCTGGGATTATGGCTGAAATCCTGGTGTTTGTCAGGAAGGAACGTTACGGCATCAACGGGCCTGCCGTGAGTGCGGCCATGCCCAACACCCAATATTCAACCAGGAGAGTGGCGCTATTTATGCAACCGTTCGTAACGCAGTTTCTGGTTGTCGGTATTGACTGTGACAGTGGCACTATAGCGGTCACTCAGCTTTGTTGAATAGCTGTATTCACTGTTGTTTTTCGTCCATTGGGAGAGGTCAATCTGATCCTTGAAGGAGGCAAAACCCTCTTTTGAAAACTCGATAATAACCGCCTCCAGGTAATCGTCCATGGCTCTGGCGTTATAGCTTTTCACGATGGTGAACTCACTGGGGCAGTCAATTTTCAAAGCCTGGTTGATGAGCCTGCTGACCTCGGCCTTATCTGGGGAAAAGCCGCAGGCAGCGAGAAAAATAACAATGACCAATAAGAGATGTTTTCGCATGTTATACCGTATTTGATATCGATTTAATGGAGTGGTTGATCTGGCTAAGCTGCTCGATTTTACTGCTGCCACCGGCCTCTTTGACAGCCTTTTTGAACAGTGGCCGCAGGGCGCTTTTCAGATGAGGCTGGGCTGTTTTACCAGGTATCCCCTTCAGGCAGCAGAAGATGGCCAGGGCATAGGTCATCTGATCCTCAGAGAGAGATCCTGTTGCCTGCACTGATTTGCCACAGCCGGAGCAGCCGCGCTGAATGATGACGGCGCTGTTGGTCAGAAACAGGCCAAACCCCATGAATATAGCCAGCAGATCAACAAGATGACCATGCAGCTCTTCTCCGCCGGGGCCTGGGTTGCGGGCTGTGCTGATCAGGTGGCTGGCGAGCTGGCGGGCAATAACGGCCGTCAGAATGCCGGGATCGCGAGTGAGATCAGGGCTGTAGGTGATATGAAATGCCTGGGCCTCGCCCTCAAGCGTGATCTTGCTGGCAGCCCCGCGGGGGATGCCGTTGAAGGTGACATTTGAGGGGTAGAGGGGCTCGTAGTCTGCTGTCAGCTCAACAAGTGCCAGTGGCCAGCTCTGCATGCCGGCATAGCGAACCAGCTGTAGAAAGATGCTGTTGGCCATTGATTCACGGCTATCAACCTGGCTGGGAAAGTGCGCCTCAGTGGGCGTGACCAGAAGGGTCTCTTCATGGAAAAAATCGCTGCCGAAGTTGCTGAGTGCCCAGTCGTAGCCATCAAACAGCCATTGGGTTGCATCCTCATCAAGTAAGGGTTTGTTGCTGAACAGATTAAACATATCAACGGCTGCCGGGCAGGGTGCTTCCACTGGTTGCCAATTACGAGGGATGTGGGATTATAGCCAGTAACCGGCTTGAAACGAACCTTTCATCGCTACAGAGAACCACAGGGCATTGAACATGGCTGAAATCCATCAACAACTGCAACAGGATTGCCTCGTCATTGGGCGCTTTCCGCTCTGTCACCTGCTCCTGATGAAAGATGCCAACTACCCGTGGTTTATTTTGGTGCCGGATCGGGATAATGTGAGTGAGATCTTTCAGCTTTCGCCGCAAGAGCAACAGCAGCTGATGAGTGAATCCAGCCGATTGGCGGAGGTGCTTGCAGAGCGATTCCAGGCAGATAAAATCAATATTGCAGCACTGGGAAATGTGGTTCCACAGCTGCATATTCACCATGTTGTGCGCTATCGGAGTGATGTGGCATGGCCTGCGCCCATCTGGGGAGCTGTGCCTGCCAAACCCTATGTGGAGCATGAGCTGAGAGAGCAGGTGGAAGAGGCAAGGCGCTGGTTTCAGGGTGAGATGATTTGAAGCAGGCCCTGCGTGATGACGGGTATGGTAAAACGGATCGGGTGATGGATTGGTCTGTTTATATCATTCAGTGCACCAATGATGCGCTCTACACCGGGATCACCAATAATATTCAGAGGCGTTTTTCTCAGCATTTAAACAGACGCGGTGCCAAATTCTTTCGTGTTCACAGCCCCAAAAAGGTGGTCTATGTTGAGAATGGTCACACACGCAGCTCTGCCAGCCGCAGGGAAGCGGTAATAAAAAAGCACTCTCGTACTGGGAAACTCCAGTTGATCATGTCGGGTAGTAATGAGGTCCATGGGCAGAAACCGGATGGTGGGCAATAGCTCGGTTATTAAGGAATGCCAATGCAATTTAATAATCGCCTGTCTGCCTCAAGCCGCAGCTCTTCAACCTGACAACCCTGCTTTAGCACGCGGAAGAAAATCTCTATCTCCCAGCGGGCACAATACCAGCCAATGATCGCTTCTGCTGCTTCGCAGGTTTCTACTGGGATAGTCGTGAGTAATTTCTCAAGACGCTTGTTTAAACGCTCACCTGAGTGCCCGGCAGTTCGTGGGTGACCCAACTCATCATCGAAACCCTCCCCAGACATTGACTAAAGTTGGGTTTGCAGTTTAACTGAAATACCTATCTAATTGAAATGTCAATGGAAGTTATGGGTAATGGAGAGCGATGTTTTTGTGGCAGCTCACCATATAGTTGACACTGATATCAGGGCCAAGGCTGTATTTCTGGCTAAAGGGGTTGTAGACTAGGCCAGTGATTTCATTGGTCTCCAGTTCAGCGGCGCGTGCCCAACCATCCAATTCAGCGGGGCGTATGAATTTTGAAAATTCATGTGTCCCTTTTGGCAGCAGTTTCAGCAGATATTCAGCAGCCACAATGGCAAACAGGTAGGCCTTGGGGTTCCGATTGAGGGTGGAGAAGAAGAGGTGCCCCCCAGGCTTTGCCAGCTTTGCGCAGGCGTTGATAATGGATGAGGGATCAGGTACGTGCTCCAGCATCTCCATGCAGGTGACAACATCGTAGGATTCCGGCTGCTCTGCAGCCAACTGCTCGGCGGGAATGCGTTTATAATCAATGTCCAGACCCGATTCCAATAGATGCAGGCGAGCCACTTCCAGCGGTGCTTCGCCCATGTCAATCCCGCTGACGATTGCGCCACGCTGCGCCATGCTTTCAGTAAGGATGCCGCCCCCGCAGCCGACATCCAGAACCTTCTTGCCAGCCAGTTTTACAGTTTGATCAATAAATTCCAGACGCAACGGGTTGATCTCATGCAGCGGCTTAAACTCACTGTTGGGATCCCACCAACGATGGGCAAGCTCTTCAAACTTCTTGATTTCAGCTTTATCAACATTGATGGCGGGGTCGGTCATGATCTTTAGCTGCCTGTGCCTGAGAAAGGCGGAATTATACCCGCTTGGGACGGGCATTGGGCAAGATTTTGGCTCACAGTTAGGGTGCCCTGCCTCCCCCCCTCTGTCAGGATAGTTGTCCCCCCAGTAGGATGGGGCTTCAATAATCATTGAGAGTGGGCAGAGAGAGCAGAAAATGGGTTGCCCGAGAGAACGTAAAGAAGCGGCTCTGAAAAAGATGCTTCCACCGCACAACAAAACGATCTCTGATCTATCGAAAAAAGAAGATATCTGCAAGACCACACTGTACAACTGGAGAAAAGCGGCCCGCGCTGAAGGCCGACTGATGCTGGCTGGAGACACTACACCAGCGGAGTGGTGTTCAGCCGATAGGTTTGCAGCGGTAATCGAGGCCGCTTTAAAACTTTACGGGCAGGCACTTTTGGGCTCGGGGCTACCTGCGTAAGTACGGCAGGCTTAGATGAGGTTATGATTACGCTTTGCATGTTATTGTTGCTTAGTGGTATGATCCTGCCCTTAATTGATTCGGTATTTTTTCATAACCATCATTTGAATCAATAAGTTACTGCAATTGTGTGTAAATTTGATATGGGGTTCATTGGTTCAAATCCAATCGCGCCTACCAGATAAAGAGAGCTGCAAGTTGCCCCGGTGACTTGCAGCTTTTTTATATGTTAGATCCCGGTTCAACCGAAATATATCATGTGGCCTCTCGTATGGGTCACCACTGGAGAATACCATGCCTGTAATTACGCTTCCTGATGGCTCTGAGCGGAGCTTTGATAACCCTGTTACAGTTTATGATGTTGCAGCGGATATTGGCCCAGGCCTGGCCAGGGCAACCATTGCGGGGCGGGTTGATGAATCGCTGGTGGATGCCAGTTATCTCATTGAACAGGATGCCCGGCTCGCTATTATTACCTCGAAAGATGAGGCCGGCATCGAGATAATTCGCCACTCTACGGCGCATCTGCTGGCGCAAGCGGTTAAACAGCTCTTTCCCCAAGCGCAGGTCACCATCGGCCCAATGGTTGAAGAGGGTTTCTACTATGACTTCGCCTTTGAACGCCCTTTTACTCCAGACGACCTAAAGGCCATTGAGACCAGGATGAAGGAGCTGGTCAAGGCCAATATCCCGCTTGAGCGTTCAACCATGGGGCGTGATGAGGCTATAATCTATTTTCGCGGTATTGGTGAAGAGTACAAGGCTGAAATCATTGAAGATATTCCAGCTGATCAGGTGCTCTCTCTCTATCGGCAGGGGGACTTCACCGACCTTTGCCGTGGGCCACATGTGCCCAGTACAGGCCATCTCAAGACATTCAAATTGATGAAGCTGGCGGGGGCCTACTGGCGAGGCAACTCTGACAATGAGATGCTACAGCGCATCTACGGTACCGCCTGGAGAGATAAAAAAGAGCTGAAGGCCTACCTGCATCGCCTGGAAGAGGCAGAGAAACGGGATCACCGCAAAATAGGCAAGGCGCTGGATCTTTTCCATACGCAGGAAGAGGCGCCGGGAATGGTCTTCTGGCATGACAAAGGGTGGAGCATTTATCTGGTTGTGCAGGAGTATATCCGTAACAAACTGCGCCAGAACGGTTATCAGGAGGTGCATACGCCCCAGGTGATTGATCGCACCCTGTGGGAAAAGTCAGGGCACTGGGAGAAGTTTGGTGACATGATCTTCACTACGCACTCTGAAAACCGCGATTATGCCATTAAGCCGATGAACTGCCCGGCGCATATTCAGATCTATAACCATGGCCTGAAGAGTCACCGTGACCTGCCGCTGCGTCTGGCAGAATTTGGCTCCTGCCATCGTAATGAACCATCAGGCACACTGCATGGCCTGATGCGTGTCAGAAATTTTGTGCAGGATGATGCCCACATCTTCTGTACCGAAGGGCAGATTGCCTCTGAAGTCTCCAACTTTATTGATCTGCTGTTTGAGGTCTACCGTGATTTTGGTTTCGATGATGTGCTGGTGATCCTCTCTACCCGCCCGGAAAAACGTGTCGGCGACGATGCAGTCTGGGATAAAGCAGAAGATGCGTTGGAAGCAGTGCTTAATGAAAAAGAGCTGGATTGGACACTTCAGCCGGGTGAGGGGGCATTCTATGGGCCAAAGATCGAATTCTCTCTGAGAGATTGCCTGAACCGAGTCTGGCAGCTGGGCACCATTCAGCTGGACTTCTCAATGCCGGGGCGCCTTGATGCGCACTACATCGCTGAGGATAACAGCAAGCAAGTGCCTGTTATGCTGCATCGGGCCATACTCGGCTCATTGGAGCGATTTATAGGTATATTGATTGAACATTATGCCGGGCTGTTGCCGACATGGTTGGCGCCCAAACAGGTCGCGGTACTCAATATTACCGATCGACAGGCCGAATATGCTGAAAAAATCGCTAATAATCTGAATGAACAGGGTCTTAGGGCATATTCGGACTTGAGAAACGAGAAGATCGGCTATAAAATCCGCCAGCATACTATTGAGCGCACCCCCTATCTATTGGTAGTGGGGGATCGTGAAATGGATGAGGGCACTGTTGCTGTACGCACCCGCAAGGGTGAGGATCTGGGTGTAATGTCTGTCGAAGAGTTTACCCTGAAGGTACAAAAAGAGGTGGCAGACCTTGTCAACTGATATTTATATCTCTGCGCAACTGCAGAAGCCTGAAAACCATCTGGCATCTGTAGCTTGGCGGACTACTATCTATTCTTTTTGGAGGACCCTGATATCGCTGCGAAAAACAAGAATCGCCTGAACAACGAAATTACGGCACCGTCAGTACGTTTGATTGGTGCGGATGGAGAACAGGTGGGGATTGTCTCTCTGGCGGAGGCGAAAGAGACGGCTAAAGATTCTGGCTTAGATTTGGTAGAGATTGTGCCAAATGCAGAGCCGCCGGTCTGCCGGATCATGGATTTTGGCAAGTTTGTTTTTGAACAGAAAAAGCAGAAACAGCTGGCCAAGAAAAAGCAGAAACAGGTTCAGATAAAAGAAGTTAAATTCCGGCCAGGGACGGGCGAGGGGGATTATCAGGTAAAACTACGCAACCTGATACGTTTCCTGAATGATGGGGACAAGACCAAGGTAACCATGCGGTTCCGGGGTCGAGAGCACGCACACCGCGAGCTGGGTCTGGAGTTGTTACAGCGCGTCGAAGCCGACCTGGCCGAGTACGGTACTGTTGAACAGCAACCTCAGATGGAAGGCCGGCAGATGGTGATGGTGTTGGGTTCCAAGAAAAAATGATCTTCAATTAACCGAATGCGGAGTACATGAAATGCCAAAGATCAAAACCAACCGTGGTGCTGCAAAGCGTTTTAAACGCACAGCATCGGGCGGCTTCAAGTGTAACCAATCACATCGCCGCCACATCCTCACCAAGAAAAGCACCAAGCGCAAACGTCACCTGCGCGCCCCAAGTTCGCTGCATGCAGCGGATGTAAGAAGCGCACGCCGTATGCTGCCCTACTGCTGATTGACTGAGGAATACAGGTAATGCCAAGAGTAAAACGTGGCGTAACAGCACGCGCCAGACACAAAAAAGTGCTTGACGAAGCCAAAGGTTATTATGGTGCTCGTCGTAAAATCTATCGTGTGGCCAAACAGGCCGTCATAAAGGCGGGGCAATATGCCTATCGAGATCGCCGCCAGAAAAAGCGCCAGTTTCGGGCGTTGTGGATTGCACGTATCAACGCCGGTGCCCGTGCAAACGGAATATCATACAGCCGCATGATTAACGGTTTGAATAAAGCTGGTATTGCGATTGATCGCAAAATACTGGCTGATCTGGCTATTTTTGATAAGCCCGCTTTTGCCTTGCTGGCAGAAAAGGCCAAAGCTAGCCTTTAAGCTATAGGCGTGCTTCGGCGCACCTGAAATAGAGAAGGGGAAGGCTGACTGGCCTTTCCCTTTTTTGGTTCCTAGAACTTGAATATGACAAACACAGATTGCCACATTGATATTGAGCAGCTCATTGAAGAGGCTGAACAGGAGATCGCTGCATCCCGGGATGTGTCAGCATTGGATCGGGTGCGGGTACATTATCTGGGTAAAAGTGGCCTGCTCACTGCCCAGCTGAAGCAGCTGGGCCGCCTGCCAAAAGAGGAACGACCCCAAGCGGGCCAGGCTATCAACCATGCAAAGGGCATGTTGCAGAGCGCCATAGACGAGCGCCGCACGGATCTTGAACAAGAGGCACTGCAAACCCGCCTTGCCTCCGAATACGTTGACGTTACGCTGCCCGGACGTGGCCTGGGCAGAGGCGGCCTGCATCCTGTAACCCGCACCCTGGATCGCATTGAACGCCTGTTTGCCAACGCAGGCTTTGAAGTCGCGGAAGGCCCCGAGATTGAAGATGATTACCACAATTTTGAGGCGTTGAATATTCCTGCGCATCACCCGGCCCGGGCCATGCACGACACCTTCTATTTTGATGCCCACCTGCTGCTTCGCACGCATACCTCGCCGGTTCAAATCCGGGTGATGGAAGAGGCCTCACCACCTTTTAAAGTGATTGCGCCAGGGCGGGTCTACCGCTGTGATTCCGATCTGACGCACACCCCAATGTTTCACCAGGTCGAGGGCTTTCTGGTGGATGAGGCAGCGACCTTCGCTGACCTTAAAGGGGTCATCTATGGTTTTCTCAGCAGCTTCTTCGAGCGTGACCTGAAGATACGCTTCCGTCCCTCCTACTTCCCTTTTACCGAACCATCGGCTGAAGTGGATATTGAGTGTGTTATGTGCAACGGCGAGGGTTGCCGGGTCTGTAGCCATACCGGCTGGCTGGAGGTGTTGGGCTGCGGCATGATTCACCCACAGGTGTTCCATCACATCGGCATTGATAGCGAAAAGTACAGTGGCTATGCCTTTGGCATGGGGGTTGAACGGTTGACCATGTTGCGCTATGGCGTCAACGACCTGCGACTCTTTTTTGAGAATGATCTCAGGTTTTTAAAACAATTTGCATAACATGGGGCTCTGGCAAGCAGACGCCACAGACCCTGTCAGGAATAACAGATGAAATTTAGTGAAGCTTGGCTGCGTGAGTGGGTCGACCCTGAGATAACCACCAGCGAGTTATCTGACCAGCTCTCTATGGCCGGTCTGGAAGTCGATTCAGTGAATCCCGTTGCCCCGGAGTTTGAAGGCGTATTAGTCGGCGAGGTTCTCTCAATAGAGGCGCACCCGGATGCCCAGAAACTTAGAGTTTGCACGGTGGATGTGGCTGGAGACGAAGCGCTGAGCATCGTCTGTGGTGCCGCCAACGTTGCCGCCGGGATGCGGGTGCCCGTTGCTTGTGTGGGAGCCAGGCTACCCGGTAACTTCAAGATCAAAAAGGCCAGGCTGCGTGGTGTGCCCTCTTTTGGGATGATCTGCTCCGCCTCAGAGCTGGGTTTGGCAGACTCCTCGGATGGCATCATGCCGCTTCCAACAGACGCCCCTGTTGGTGAGGATATCCGCGATTATCTGAAACTTGATGATCAGGTTATCGAAGTGGATTTAACCCCGGATCGGGGGGATTGCCTGAGTCTGGCAGGTATTGCACGCGAGGTAGGTGTTATCAACCGCTGTGCAGTGGCGGTGCCAGAGATTGCCCCAGTAACAGCCACTACTCATGATGACATTCAGGTTGAGGTCAAGGCTGCTGCTGCCTGCCCTCGCTACACCTGCCGTGTGATCCGCGGAATCAACCCTGTTGCAGAGACACCACTCTGGATGCGCGAGCGCCTGCGCAGAAGTGACATCCGAAGCATTAGCCCGGTAGTGGATGTGACCAACTATGTTCTGCTTGAGCTGGGGCAACCCATGCATGGGTTTGATCTGAACCAGCTAAACGGTGGCATTATTGTCCGTCAGGCTGAGGCGGGAGAAAAACTTCTGCTCCTGGATGGAGAGGAGATCGAGCTTAACCCCGACACCCTGATTATTGCAGATACCAATAAACCAGTGGCCCTGGCCGGTATCATGGGTGGGGAGGCATCGGCCGTTACAGACGCCACGCAGGATATTCTGCTTGAGAGCGCTTTCTTTGCCCCGATCACCATGGCCGGAAAGGCGCGTGGCTATGGACTGCACACAGACTCCTCGCACCGTTTCGAGCGTGGTGTCGATCCGGCGCTTCAGGTAAAAGCGATGGAACGTGCGACAGCGCTGCTTATAGATATAGTGGGCGGGAAGGCCGGGCCAGTCATTGAGGTTGCATCCCCTGAGCATCTTGTTCAAAAACCAACGATTTTGCTTCGCCAGCAGCGGGTAGAGCAGATCCTGGGGGTAACAATTGCCGGCAATGTAATCACAGATATTCTGACCCGCCTGGAGATGCAGGCAGAGCCCACGGCGGGGGGGTGGATGGTAACCCCCCCCAGCTGCCGTTTTGATATCGCCATCGAGGTGGATCTGATTGAGGAGATTGGGCGCATCTACGGCTATGCTGAAATCCCGATGAGCCATGCCCCATCGGCCATGCCGATCTGTTCAAAACCAGAAACCGCATTTGATCTGCATCGTGCCAAAGAGCTGTTGGTGGATCGTGACTATCAAGAGGTCATCACCTACAGCTTTATTAGCGCCGAGATCCAAAACCTGGTGGACCCCCGGCAGCAGAGCATAAAATTGGCCAACCCCATCTCTAGCGAGATGTCCGTGATGCGTACAAGCCTGTGGCCCGGGCTGATACAGACAGCAGGCTATAACCAGTCGCGCCAGCAGCGCCGTATCAGAATCTTCGAGTCTGGCCTTAGGTTTGTTTTGCAAGACAATGAAATTAAGCAAGAAAATACCATTTCAGGCCTGGCTACAGGAGGCGTCTGCCAGGAGCAATGGGGAGAACCTGGACGCGAGATGGATTTTTTTGATGCAAAAGCGGATTTAGAGGCCATGTTTTCGTTGACGGGATCTGCAGATGAATTTATCTTCTCTTCAGCCGAGCACCCAACGCTGCACCCTGGACAGACAGCAAAAATCCAACGCAATGGCAAACTGGTTGGTTGGCTTGGGATGCTGCATCCAAAGCTGGAGCAAAAGCTGGAGCTTGCAGGGACCACCTATCTGTTTGAGGTTGCTCTGGATGGCCTTTTAGAGGGTCGTTTACCGGCGTTTGCTCCGCTATCCAGATTTCCGTCCATTCGGCGTGATATTGCACTGGTTCTGGATCAGGATATTGAATTTGAAGCGGTCAAGGCATGCATCAGACGGGCGGCTCCCAAAATTCTTACAGACATCCGGCTTTTTGATGTCTATACTGGGGAGAAAGTAGATTCTGGGCGAAGAAGCCTCGCTTTAGGCTTGATTCTTCAGGAAACTTCACAAACACTTACGGATGAGACTGTGGATGAGATCATGGGTAAGATCATCCAGGCATTAGAAAAAGATTTGAATGCATATCTGAGAGAATAATAATGGCACTAACCAAAGCTGAAATGGCAGAACAGCTATTTGATGAATTAGGACTCAATAAACGAGAAGCCAAAGAGATGGTCGAAATGTTTTTTGAGAAGATCAAAGGTTCTCTGGAAGAGGGTGGGCAGGTTAAACTGTCCGGATTTGGCAATTTCGATCTGCGCGAGAAAAAACAGCGTCCGGGCCGCAACCCAAAAACGGGGGAAGAGATCCCGATCTCTGCCCGCCGTGTAGTCACCTTTCGTCCGGGGCAAAAACTAAAAGCACGAGTTGAAGCCTATGTTGGACGCGAGTAACAGCGCTGTAGAGTTACCTGCAATCCCTGGTAAACGCTACTTTACCATTGGTGAGGTTAGTGACCTGTGTGGAGTGAAGCCCCACGTTTTGCGTTATTGGGAACAGGAGTTTGAGCAACTCAAACCTGTCAAGCGACGTGGAAACCGCCGCTATTACCAGCGTCACGATGTCTTGATGATTCGCCAGATTCGAAGCCTGCTGTATGAACAGGGCTTTACCATTGGTGGTGCTCGTCAGCAGCTATGCAGCGACTCGACAAAAGCTGATCAAAGTCAGCAGCTTGTACGCCAGTTACGTATCGAGCTGGAAGAGGTTTTAAAAATTCTCGATCGAGGGTGATAGCGCCGAAATCAGCCGGGATTAAAGCATCACCGCAGAATGGCCCTAATTGGTAATTGACATCCTCCCCAGCTACGCCTAGGATGCGCACTCTTCGGAGCGTAGCGCAGCCTGGTAGCGCACCACAATGGGGTTGTGGGGGTCGGAGGTTCGAATCCTCTCGCTCCGACCAGTTCTTTCTTTAACCTAGAAAAATCAGTTGAGCCTACTGCGAGCGTCTAATGCACTCAATCTACAGGATTTTTTCCCACATTTTGAACTCACCGTATGGGTGATACGCAATCGTTCAAAATGTGTAAAAAAACCCTGTATCTTAAGCACCTTAGCCGATCTCGCTACGGCTCAACTGATTTTTCTAGGTTTAAGCACTTTTTGTAAACCTCCCTGCTGCTTTTACAAAAGTGCTTCTGTTACTGCTAAGACGCTGGGTACAGAGAGTCAACAAGCTCTGCATATCTGTCTAGAACAACAGAGCGTTTTATCTTGAGGGTTGGGGTGATCAGGCCATCCTCAACAGTCCAGGGATCAGAGACAACAGCTACGTGGTGGATCTGAGCATAGCCGGGAAAGCTGCGTATCTGTTTTTGAATGCGATCCAGAAGCGCCGATAGCAAGGCTTTATTCTTCAGGGTCTCTTTGTCGTTTGGATCCAGCCCTAATGTACCTGCCAGCGCTGCAAATTGCTCTTTTTCAAGAGAGACCAGTGCACCAAGCGATGGTTTCCCTTCACCTACGACCATCACCTGCTCAAACAGGCTGTCCAGTGCTATGGCCATCTCCATATCCACAGGCGGTACCTTTTCGCCTGTTGTCAGTATGATGATCTCTTTTAGCCTGCCTGTGATAAAGAGATGACCTGTTTCATCTATTCTTGCCTTATCGCCCGTGTGCAGCCAGCCATCTGAGTCGATGATCTGCTCCGTTGCCTCTCTGTTATCCCAGTAGCCCATCATGACACTGGGGCTGCGAGTCAGCAGCTCGTCATGCTCGCCTATCTTTACCTCAACGCCGGGAAGCAGGGTGCCAATGCTTGCTGGAACATTGTCTTCCAGCCGGTTGCCGGTAATAACCGGGCTTGTCTCTGTAAGCCCATAACCTTGCTGGATGCGAATGCCCAGGCCTATAAAGAGTTTTGCAATGTTGGGGGAGAGGGCGGCGCCGCCACTTACGGCAAAACGCAGCCTTCCCCCCAGCTTTGCCTGCACCTTGCTTGCCACCAGTTTGTCGAGTAATGGCCAGAGCAGGAGGTCGGGCGACCAGGCTGCGCGTTTCTGCTCATACTCAAATCGTTTCCAGCCAATAGATACAGCCAGATTAAACAGCTTGCGCAATATGGGAGGGTCATTTTCCAGCTTGGCCATGATCTTCCCGTAGACGCGCTCAAATATACGCGGGACAGAGATAAGCAGTGTTGGTTTAATATGCAGCAGATCCTCCCCCAGTTCTGGTATTGAACGCGCATAAGCCACACGGGAGCCAGCCAGCATAGGCAGGTAGTAACCAATGGTGCGTTCCAGGGTGTGGGACAAGGGAAGAAATGAGAGGAGGCAGTCCTCTGGGTAGACGTCATAACATTTAAGTGCTGCCTGGGCGTTCCATATAATATTGGTATGGCTTAGCATCACCCCTTTGGGGCGGCCTGTAGTGCCTGAGGTGTAGACGATAGTTGCCAGCTCATCAGGCTTGCATTCAAGGGATAGCAGTTCGCACTTCTCCTGTGGCAACCACTGCTCAACATCGGTAAGGTGCGGTTGTAATATGGCGTTCCCTATGGGTTTTAGTGAGAGGATTCGCAGCAGGCCGGCAAGCTGGTCATGGATCTCTGCCAGTTCATCCCACTGCTTACTGTTTTCAATCAAGAGCAGGCGCACCCCGGCATTTTGCAGGAGATATCCAATGTTCTCAGGGCGATCATTGACATAGAGGGGAACCACTACAAGCCCCAGCCCCAGTGCAGCCTGATCAAATATCACCCACTCTTTGCAATTGCGAACCATAAGCGCAATGCGGTCGCCAGAATTCAGCCCCTCTTTCTGTAGTGCCGCCTGCCATTTGGCAACATGCTCGCCCATCTCGCCCCAGGTAGTGTTCTCCCACTGCGCTGTTGCATCATTGAACTGTGTGTAGGCGATTTTATTGCTGCTTTTTTTTATTCGCGCCCGGAAAGCAGCCGCCAAAGTAGGCGCTTGATCATAGGGGATGATGTCTGGTTGTTTATCCATAGTTTAGTGCTCAAAAATATCAGCCCACCCGGCATCCATATCTGATTTTAGCGTTTGAATGCGCGGTTGCATCTTCTCTTTTCCTTCACTTTTTACATAGTGTATAGGGCCGCCGCGGAAAGGGGCAAAGCCGGTTCCAAACACGACGCCGGCGTCCAGTAGATCGGCATCCGGAACAATGCCTTCGCGCAGGCAGGCAATGGCCTCATTCAACATGCGTATTATCATGCGCTCAGCCAGGGCTGGCAATACGGTTGCCCCCTCTGTGACCGCCGCTTTTTGTGCCTTTCCTTTGCTGTAAAGATAGAACCCCTGGCCGCTCTTTCGACCCAGTTTGCCTTCTGATACCATGGTGCGCAGCCTCTCCGGCACATTGACGGGCAGGCTCTCCGCCAGCTTGTCAGCCACTGCCAGGCAGATGTCCAGCCCTACTGTGTCGGCCAGCTCTACCGGCCCCATGGGCATGCCGAAGTCAGTTGCTGCTTTGTCAATTGCCGAGCCTGATACCCCGCTGTCCAGCAGCACAATGGCCTCCAGCAGGTAGGGCATGAGAATGCGATTCACCAGGAACCCGGGGCTGCTCTTGACCGGCAGTGGCAGCCGGCCAATCTGTTTGGCAAATGCAGCAGCCTGTTGAGCGGCATTGGGATCGGTGTTGGCTGCGCTGACAATCTCGACCAGCTGCATCTTTGCAACCGGATTAAAGAAGTGCAGGCCTACTAGGCGCGCCGGATCTTTTAAGGTGCTGTTTAACACCTCAAGCGGAATGCTGGAGGTGTTGGTGCAGAGCAGGGCGCCCTTTTTAAGCCGAGGCTCCAGTTGGGCATAGAGCTGCTGTTTGGCCTGCGTATTCTCAAAGATGGCTTCAATGACGACATCCGCCTTTGGCACCCCGGTTGCTTTGCAGTCTGGCATCAGCCGATCCAGCGCATCCCGCACCAAAAGTGGTTTTTTGAGCTTCTTTTTAAAGAGGCCATCTGCCCGCCCCATGGCTTGGGAGAGAAATTCAGGGGCGCGATCCTGTAGTGTGACCTGCATCCCCTGTAGTGCACACCAGGCGGCAATATCGCCCCCCATGATCCCGCCGCCAATAACATGTACATGCGTTGCTTTGAAATCAGATTTGCGCCCCTGCGCCTTGAGCTGATCCTGTAGCAGAAAAATCCGGATCAGATTCTGGGCGGTATCACTGCTGATCAGCTTTGCAACCTCTGCCGCTTCACTGTTGTACATGGCCTTGGGATGGTTGGCATGTTTTGTCCAGTGTCTGATCAGTGCATAGGGGGCAGGGTAGTGTGCCGGGTTTGCCTGTTTGGCCACCTGCTTCTTTAGAAAGCGCCCCACCAGGGGGCGTAGCAGCCCATTGCCTGGCAGCTGTTGCAGCCAGGTGGGTTGATGCGGTTTGGGCTTGGTTGAAAGGAGATGACGGGCAGCCGCCTTCAGCTGCCGCTCCGGCACAGACATATCAACCACCCCCAGCCGGCGGGCAGCGCTGCCACTGAGCGCTCTGCCGCTCAGCATGATATTGAGTGCCGGCAGGTGGCCGATCAGGCGGGTGCTGCGAACCGTTCCGCCAAAACCGGGAAAGATTCCCAATCGCACCTCGGGCAGACCGATGCGGGTGCCGGGGTCGTCGCGGCAGACGCGGTAACGGCAGGCCAGTGCCAATTCGGTGCCGCCGCCGAGGCAGAAGCCGTGGATCATCGCCACTGAGGGGCATTTCAGCTGCTCTATGCGATCAAAGATGGCATGTGCCTGGCGGATCTGCTGCTCGGCCTCTTCTGTCTCTGTGATGCGGCTGAAGGCCTTGACATCTGCGCCAGCGATAAAGCCGCTGGGTTTGTCTGAGCAGAAAACCACCCCGGCCGGGTTGGCCTGTTCGATCTCGCCCAGCTGCTGGTTCAGCTCATCCAGTGCCTCTACGGTCAGCACATTGGCGCTGCTGTCAGCCTGATTGAAATGCAGCCAGATGATGCCATCCTTGTCCTGCTCTATGCGCCAGTGCTTGTTCATGCTATCTCTCCTCCTGACGTTCAACCAGCATTGCACCACCCTGACCACCGCCAATACAGAGGCTGGCGATGCCGCGCCGGGCACCTTCACGCTCCAGCACCTTCAAGAGATGGAGCACGATGCGGGTGCCACTGGTGCCCACCGGGTGGCCAATGCTGATGGCGCCGCCATCGACGTTGAGCCGGTCCATGCTGATCGGGTCAAACGGCTGCTCCTGATGGAGCTGGTCACGGCAATAGTCACTCTCTGTCCAGGCCTTGAGACAGGCCAGGATCTGTGCTGCAAAGGCCTCATTCATCTCCCAGTAATCTATGTCGGCCACAGAGAGTCCGTGCCGCTGCAGCAGCGGTGCCATGGCATGAAGCGGCCCCAAGCCCATATAGGCGGGGTTCAGCCCGGCCCATTGGCAATCGACGATGCGCCCAAGGACGGGCAGTTTGTACTTTCTGACTGCTGTGCTGGATGCCAATAGCACAAGCGCTGCCCCATCTGTGATTTGTGAGCTGTTACCTGCTGTGACCTTGCCTACCGTTCGGTCAAAGAAGGGTTTGAGCTGCCCCAGCTTTTCGATGGTGGTGTCGGCGCGCAGCCCCTCATCGGCGCTGTGGAGTGTGCCGTCTGGTGCATAGAGGGGTTCAATCTCACTCAAATGGCCCGCCTTTTGTGCAGCGGCCAGCCTGTGGTGGCTCTGGGCGGCATAGCTGTCCATCTCTTCCCGGCTGATGTTGAATTTCCAGGCAAGCTCTTCGGCGGTCTGCCCCATCGACAGCCCGACAACGGGATCGGTCAGCCCGCGCAGCAGTGCGATAATGGGCTGGAAGTAGGGTGGGCGGAGTTTTCCCAGCTGGCGCATCCGCTCCATTGCGGTGCGCGCCTTGTTCCAGCCGGCAAGCCAGGTGACCATCTGCTCATTCAGCAGCACGGGGTGGTGGCTCATCGCCTCTGTGCCGCCGGCCAATACCAGATCAGAGCGCCCTATGGCGATATTTGTTGCAGCGCAGTCAATCGACTGCATGGCGGAGGCGCAGTTGCGCTGTACCGTCCATGCAGGAACCTGTTCACCGCAACCCAGCCGGAGTGCGACCAGGCGGGCAATGTTGGCTTCATCAGGGCCACTGGAAACACAACCCAGGATCACCTCGTCGATGGCATTCGCCTCGATGGGCTGGCGCGCCAGAAGGTGGCGCCCAGCCTGTACGGCCAGATCCGAGGCGCGAAAAGGGCCGGGTGGCCCCATGGCGCGCAGGAAGGGGGTGCGCCCTCCATCGACCACGTAGACGGCACGCCCTTTCAGGTTGGTTTTAGCATTCACCATTAGCCAGCTCTCCAGTTGTTTTCAGTTGCTGTTTCAGCTGTTCCTGAGGAAAACAGTCGTGTTTATTATCTTTAAGTGTAGACTCTGCTTCGTAATGCTGAGATGCTTTGCAGGGCAAAAGCAAAAGAGAGCAGTGTCAGCAGCGTATTTTTATACTAAAAACAAGTAGTAACGAGGTATTTCTAAAGTTGGTTATTTGTCTTTTTGTTGGCGCCAAGGTGGTCAAATGCATCGACTTGAATGACCTGGCTGCGCAGTCTGCCCATCTCTTCAAGCAGGGCAACCTCCTCACCCTGGATAATGCCTCTCTCTTGGGCATCAACGGCCAGCTCGTAGATGGTTTTGCCGCTGATCAAACCATCACGCCGCGCCTTGCTCAGCGCCCTTTCGATGGGGGCGACCTTCTCTGCCATGGCCAGTGCCAGCTCGTAGCGCCCAACGGCCATTGCCGGGTCATGGTTGGTGTAGATGTCCGCAGTCAGGCGGTCCCTCGCTTCAGAGGGACTCAGCAGAAGACGGGCCGCCAGGTGGCCTTTGCGGTCATCAGGTTCAACATAGGGTAACCCGGTCGGAAAAATCAGGCGGCGAAGCAGCCAGGCCAGTGGACGAAAGGGGAGGTTGCGCAAGAGCGAGCGCAGGCTCTCCTGCATACGGTAGAGGCCGTCATCCAGCGCCCAGTGCAGCAGGGGGCGGTCTGCCTCCTGGCTTCCCTGGTTTTCGAAGTGTTTGAGCACCGCTGAAGCGATGTAGAGTTCGCTGAGGACATCTCCCAGGCGCGCGGAGAGACGCTCTTTACGCTTCAGGGTGCCACCCAGGGTCATCATGGCAATATCGGCACAGAGTGCAAAGGCGGCGCTCATCCAGTTGAGCTGCTGGTAGTAGTGCTTGTTTGAGCAGGTTGTGGGGGATGAGGAGAATTTTCCGCGGGTCAACCCCAGGAAAAAGCTGCGTACCAGGTTACTCAGCAGAAAAGAGGCATGGCCAAATACGGCATCGTCAAACTCCTTTAACGCCTCGCCATCATCACCGGCCTGTGCGGCTTTGAACTCCCTTAGCACATAGGGGTGACAGCGTATTGCACCCTGCCCAAAAATAATCATGCTGCGTGTCAGGATGTTTGCCCCTTCCACCGTAATACTGATGGGGATGGCCTGATAGGCCCGCCCCAGCAGGTTGCTTGGCCCGAGACAGATACCGCTGCCGCCATGGATATCCATCGCATCGTTGATGACGGTTCGGTAGCGCTCGGTCAAGTGATACTTGATGATGGCGGATACCACAGAGGGCATCTCGCCCTTGTCCAGTGCGCCCAGTGTGACGGTGCGTGCAGCGTCCATCTGGTAGGTGAGGGCGGCGATACGGGCCAGTGCCTCTTCCACGCCTTCAAAATAGCCAATGGGCGTATTGAACTGGCGGCGTACCCGCGCGTAGGCACCGGTGTAGCGGCAGGCCGCTTTTCCGGCGCCGGTTGCCAAAGCGGGCAGGGAGATGCTGCGCCCTTCGGCCAGGCTGTCCATCAGCATGCGCCACCCTTCACCGATGCCTCTCTGCCCGCCAATGATCCAATCCATCGGGATAAAGACATCATCCCCATAGTTGGGGCCATTTTGGAACGGGATGTTGAGCGGGATATGCCGCTTGCCGATGCGAACGCCGGGGGTATCTGCGGGGATGAGTGCGACAGTGATGCCTCGCTCCTCTTCATCGCTGAGCAGGTGGTCTGGGTCAAACAGCTTAAAGGCCAGGCCAATAACCGTGGCAACAGGCCCCAGGGTGATGTAGCGCTTCTCCCAGTTGATGCGGATGCCCAGTACCTGCTCGCCCTCAAATTCACCATAGCAGACAACACCGCGATCAGGCATTGCCCCGGCATCGCTTCCGGCATCTGGCCCTGTCAGGGAAAAGCAGGGGATCTCCTGGCCCTTTGCCAGGCGTGGGAGGTAGTAATCTTTCTGTGCCTGAGTGCCATCATGCAGCAGCAGTTTGGCAGGCCCCAGGGAGTTTGGAACCATGATAGTGACCGCAGCGGTAATGCTGCGGCTGGAGATTTTCATCACAATCGTAGAGTGAGCCAGCGCCGAGAACTCCAGTCCGCCATACTCTTTCGGGATGATCATGCCGAAGAAGCGCTGCTCTCCAATAAATTTCCATATCTCTGGGGGCAGGTCGTGATCTTCGTGTGTGATCTTCCAGTCATCCAGCATGCTACAGAGCTCATCGACTGGCCCGTCGATAAAGTCCCGCTCTTCCTGGGTCAGTGTCGGAACAGGTTCAGCCATCAACTTGTTCCAGTCGGGCTGGCCGCTGAAAAGCTCGCCATCCCACCAAACGGTTCCCGCTTCCAGCGCTTCACGTTCAGTATCCGACATGGGGGGTAAAACGTTGCGAAATTTCTTGAGCAGAGGGCGGCTCACATAGCGCCGGCGCAACTCAGCTTGCCCCAGCAGGCCACAGACAGTGATGGCAACTACCCAGATCAGAAAGAGAGAGATTCCTTCGGCAGCGCCCCATAAGGAGGTGATAATGAGCAGTGCAGCAATACTCAGCAGCCAGGTCTGGCCGGATACACGCCGATAAGCCAAAACCCCAATGGCAATGATAACAACCGCAGTAACGAGTATTTCCACTAAAAACCCCCTTCTGTGAAGCCAGTGATTCCAGTATTACAAAAAACAGCCACGGATGGTATCGGATAAATCTCATATCGGAGCCTTTTGCAATGCTCTTTAAGAAATTCAGCCATCATGTTTATTCCTTGTAATTGTTGAGGATATCTATTGCGCTATGGATATGCTCCGCTGTTGTATAAAAGTGGGGAGAGAAGCGGATGCCTCCACCGCGTTGTGCACAGATAACACCATTTTGCATAAGATAACGGTAGAGCTGCGCATGATCTGCATCCGTAATGGCAAAGGTCACAATGCCGGACTGGCGTCTTCGTTCCCTTGGGCTCAACAGCTTTGATCTGTCAATATCATCAATTAACTCAACAAGTAACTTGACGTTATTAAATATTTTATTAGATATGGTCTCCAGCCCCACATCCTCTATCAGTGAGAGACTCGCCTGTAGTGCATGGATGCCCATCATGTTCGGGCTGCCGCATTCGAAGCGGGTTGCCGTCGGAGAGGGCTGCCACTCGGTAGTGTCGTAATTTCCTGGTCTATCCACCATGTGCCAGCCAAACTGGTTAAGGTTCAGCTGTTCACGAATCTCAGCCCGACAATAGAATAGAGCCACCCCTTCCGGGGCAAGCATCCATTTATGCCCATCAGCCATTACAAAATCGGCATGACATCTCTGCACATCAAGGGGCAGTGCACCAAGGCTTTGAATGGCATCCACGCAAAACAGGATATTGTTTGTGTGGCAAAAGGCGCCGATTTTGTCGATATCAATACGCAACCCGCGTGCATACTGTACAGAGCTGACAGTGATAAGCCGCGTGCGCTCGTCGCAACGTGCAGTCAGATCGGCTTCAGGCTCTTTTGAGTCTGCCAGCTCAACAAGCCGCAATTCCACGCCTTTGCTGGCAAGTGACTCCCAGACAATGCGGTTTGACGGGAACTCCTCTGCATAACTGACAATGTTGTCACCGGGCTGCCAGTCAATACCGTAAGCCACCACAGAGAGTGCCTCAGAGGTGTTTTTTAGCAGGGCAATATCATCAGGGGACGGTGCATTAAGCAGCCTGGCCAGTGACTCCCGCAAGTTACGTTCACGCTTTAGCCACTTGAGATAGTGCTGCGCACCACAGGTCATATTCTCCTGAGCGAAAGCAGAGACCGCCCTGGCAGTTCGCTGTGGCCAGGGGGCAACAGCTGCATGGTTCAAATAGTAGATATTATCAGCAAGCGGAAATTCCTCGCTGTACGGGGAGCTGGTGCTCTGTTCTGGTGGTTTGCTTTTCATGGTAGGCACTTGCAAAACGCGGAAATCAAGCAAATTTATTAGCCATTGCCACTAAAAAATGAGGGCCCCGATTTTCCGGGGTGATGAGTTGCTTATGAGGTGAATTATCGCTGTATTGGCCAACTATTCAAGGGTGGCCTCCCTCCCGCTGAAAGAAGCACTTGGTGGAGTTGCCTCAATGCAACAAAAGCTGGTTGTAATGCCCTGGCTGTGAAATTATGCGAAGCCCCCCATAACGCTAGCAATAACCGGAATTTTGCAGCGGTGTTTGAGCTGTGCTAGGCTTTTTTAGCACAGCTCAAACACCGCGGAAAAATGTCCGTGTTAATTGCTTTTGTTATGTGTTTTATGGCCTAAAAGCTTTGAGCTGCAATTCATTGACAACCTTGAAATGCTTTACGTTGCTGGAAACAAGCATCATATTATTTTCGACCGCTGTAGCAGCTATAATAGCAT